>JBAVJU010000042.1:0-4540 GCA_049687935.1 Desulfobacterales bacterium
CAGGACTTGCGGGGGACGACGCCGGCCTGCATCCAGATGCAGGCCGGCAGTGTTTCCTCTTTGGTGGTGGCGGGTGGTGTTGTTTTTGTCTTCATTTTCCGTGAATCGTTCCCAAATGGGTTCGTAGTGCCTGAAGCTATCGACGTCTACCCGTGAATCAGGAAAGGTGTCATGTTGTTTCGGACTATCTCCTCTTCAGGCACTGCATGGGTTGGTGTGTCGCCGTGATCAGGTTCTCAGAAATGTTTTTGTTAATTTGTTCCAGCCCAGATCGGGCAGATTGCCATAGACATCCTCCTGCAAATAGCCACCGTCGGCTGCCAGCGGACCGGCTGTCTCCTCGATCATGGCCTCCAGTGTCCGGACCTCGGTGTTCATCCAGTCGAGGCTTCCGGCATCGGACATGAGCTGTTTGACCGTGCCCTTGATGTTGGGAGTCCGAACCATGAACAACCATCCGTCGCCGTAAGGCTCGCGGTTGGCGATGCCCGGGTTTTCCAGCACGTTGGTGTTGACCTCGACGATAACCCCGTCGATTGGAGAAAGGACATCCGCCAGGTTGTCTTTTCGTTTGAGCCCCCAGCCGACACGGCCCTGGTCCAGTTCCTTCCCCATCAGCGGCAGATCGAGTGCATCGGCCCGACCCAGCAGTTTGAGAGCGAAATCGTCCAGGCCGACACGAATGGTGCCGCCACTTTCGATCCGGGCCCATGTATGGCCGTTGTGGAAGTAATAGTCCATCGGCACATCGAAGCCCTTGACGGTTTGAATTTCCTGCGGCAGGCTTTTGGTCTTCGGGGTCCAGACATCCTCGAAAAACTGGTCGAAATCACAGGATGCGCACTGGTAGTCGTAGGCGCATGCCCGCTTGGAGATGCGATTGGTTAAACTGTGTCGGCAGACTCTTTCCAGCGCGGGTCTCGTGCGCATGGCATCCTGCCAGCTCACCTGTTTACCCTTTTCCACCTGCAAGTGCATCCCGAGATCATATTTACAGGTCGTGCAGTCATAGTAGTTGTTGCAGTTTTTGTGATCGACGACACCGGCTTGCATCCACAAACACGGGTGCGGCGCGCGGGCTTCCTTGTCGGGTTTGATCTGCCACACCTGCCCACCCAGCACTGTGTCGATGGCGTCGCGTTGACCGAGATCCGTCCGCCGCCCTTTTCGGTAGGAGGAACCATATCCGAGCTGACCCCTTTGGCTTTTCGGTGCCTTTTTTTCCATTTGACTTGCTCCTTTGGTAAAGTGATTTGGTTTTCTGATTGATTCTTCAATAGAGCAAAGCATGTGCCAATAGAAGAGTGAACGCTCAGGTTTTTTTAACCTATTGTATTTAAATAATAAATTTATAAAGAGGCGCAGCCCGTCTTGATGCGGGCAATTGGTGCGGCAGTGGGGATTTTCAACAGTCGGTGTCTCGAAAAGGCATTTTTTGCAAGTCTTAGGAAAATTTTACCAATATTATTATATTGTTATAATAGATGTCGGATTATGCAACACGCTTGTGGTGATTTTCAACAGATCAGGCCAATCCGCCGACCGAGGCTAAGAATGCGAAAAAGTGGTCTTCCGGACATGTCGATCTTTGACCCAGCGAACCGCCGGCTCTTTGAGCGGGATGAAGGCGCTCCAAAGGAGTCGCAAGAACCGGAGGGGTCCCGAACCCGGCAGAAAATCGACGGTCATTGGCGGCAATCGCAAGAGGCCTGTCTTACGCCTCTCCGTACGCTTTCAATTTTCGCCTCAAGGTGTTCATTCCGATACCCAGAAGCCGCGCAGTTTGGGATTTGTTCTGATTCAAGTGTCGATAGGCCTGCAGAATGTGATTTTTCTCAACTTCGGCCAGCGGTATGGTCACATCCGCTTGCGAAGCGTGCGCGCAGCTCATGACGGTTTCAGGTTTTCGTAAATGATCCGACAGGCAGTAGACCGAGATCGATTTGCCCTGAGCCAGGTTGACCGCCGACTGAACGATGGATCGCAGCTCGCGGATATTGCCGGGAAATTTATACTCCATCAGCACGCACAGAGCAGCTTCTTCGATGCCGCAGGGCGGTTCCGGTGCGCAGTACTCCTTCAAGAAGTGTCCGACGAGCAGTGGGATGTCCTCTTTTCTCTTTCGCAAGGGCGGCAAGTGCAGCCATCCACCGTGGATTCTGTAATACAGGTCTTTGCGGAACATTCGCCTGGACATCATGTCCGCCAAATTTTCGTTGGTGGCCGCGATGAACCGCACATCCACTTTCTGGGGCTCGCTGGTACCCAGCTTGGCATACTGCCCGTCTTGAAGCACCCGCAGCAGTTTTCCCTGGATTTCAAGCGGCATGTTGCCGATCTCATCCAGGAACATGGTTCCCCGGTGGGTCTGTTTCAGATAGCCGGCCCGTTCCTTTTCAGCGCCGGTAAAGGCGCCGCGGGTGTGGCCGAAAAACTCGGCCTCGAACAGCCCGGCCGTCAGCGAGGCCATGTTGACGGGAGTAAAGGCCTGCGCGGCGCGGGGACTGGCGGCGTGGATGGCGCGGGCCAGAAGCTCTTTTCCCGTCCCGCTCTCTCCGGTGATGAGGACCGGCACGTCGCTGCCGGCATGAAGTTCGGCCTGTTTGAGGACCCGCAGAACCGGGTGCGACCGGGTGATGATCGGTGCAAAAAGGGCCGGGTTCGACAATTGCGGCAGGTCCCGACTCTTTTCGATCGCCAGGATGTCGAGCAGACGCTTTCTTTCCAGGGTCCTGCCGAGCGATATGGCCAGGTCCTCCGGCGCCACCGGTTTGACCAGGTAGTCGTAAGCCCCTTTGCGCAGACATTGCATGGCCGTGCGGGCGTCGTTGACCGCCGTTACCATGATGCACTCGGTGCCGGGATTATGGTTTTTGATGATTTCCAGCAGCGCCAGTCCGTCCATTTCGGGCATCGTCATGTCGATCAGGGCAATATCAAAAAATTCTTCCGATTCGAAACGAGATGCCGCTCTCCGGGCATCGTCCTCCAGTTCCACCCCTGGAAAACCGGCCGCAAGAAGCCGGCCCTTCATCACTTCCAGATAGTCCCGGTCGTCGTCGATCACGATAATCCGCGGGCCCATTACTGCCTCCAAACCCCATCCGGGTGTTAAGGTCTTGCGGGGCAAGCTATTCCATTCCGGAATAGTCCAAAATGGATAAGCTTCACAACAAGTTGGAATAAATGAATTTAAAGTTAAGATATGCCATAATGGCATATCTTGATCGCCGGGTCAATCCCTTTCGCTTTGACACTCACCAAAATTCCGGTAACAGTAACCGGCTGAAATGACTATTTAATGTTTCTTTTCCGATCGGATAGACCGAATCGGCACAGCTGTTGCTCTGCTGTCGATAACAGACGGCTTCGGTCATCGACCTCATCCTCTTTCCGTTCAGTTTATTTCCCGATAGCCGACCCCCTCTCTAACCCCTGATCCGGGAGGAATGCCCATGACATTGAAAAGCAAATTCGACACCGGGGAATTTGCCGTTCTCGCCGAAATGGAGCCGCCCAAAGGGGCGGATGTTTCCGCTTTTCTGGCCAACGCCAAGAGGGTCAGAGGTCAGGTGGATGCCTTCGTGGTGCCGGAAATGAGCAATGCCGTGATGCGCATCAGCTCGTTGGGCGGCAGCATGATGTTGCAGAACGAGGGGCTGGAAACCGTGCTGCAGGTCTGCTGCCGGGACCGCAACCGGCTGGCGCTGCAAGGCGACCTTCTCGCCGCCAATGCCCTCGGGATCGAGAACGTCATGGCGGTCGGCGGCGAGGACCCGAGTTTCGGCGACCACCATCAGGCGCGGGCCGTCAACGACATCGATCTGATTGAACTGCTGCAGGCGATCAGGAGCCTGCAGGAGGGGCGTGACATGGCGGGTATCGAACTGGCCGGATCCCCCCGGTTTCTGGTCGGTTCGACCGCCGACGTCGGTGCCAAGGGCAAGTCGCCCGAACTCGAGCTGTCCGAGATGACGAAACGGGCCGAGGCCGGCGCCCGCTTTTTCATTACCCCGCCGGTGTTCGACACGGCCCTGCTTGCGCCCTATCTCAAGCGCATCGATCGGCACAAGACCATTCTCATACCGACCGTCTTATTGCTCAAATCGCTGGGTATGGCCCGCTACATCGACCGCAACATGCCCAACGTCGCTATCCCGGGGGCGCTGGTCGAGCGGCTCCAACGGGCACCGGACAAGGTCCGTGAATGCATCCGGATCGCGGCCGAACTCGTTTCAGCGTTCAGGAATGAAGGGTTTAAAGGGGTTCTTCTGGCGACCATCGGCTGGGAGCACAAGCTCCCGGAAGTCCCGGAAAAATTATAGGGAGGCATCATGGACGCTATCTTTAGCAAGGCCACTCAACCAGTCGGCGCGGTGATGGTGCTCGGCGGAGGGATCGCCGGCATGCAGTCCGCTCTGGATCTGGCCAACTCCGGTTACTATGTGTACCTGGTCGAAAGATCCCCGGCTATCGGCGGTCTGATGTCGCAGCTCGACAAGACGTTTCCAACGAACGACTGCGCCATGTGAATCATCTC
>JBAVJU010000043.1:0-11374 GCA_049687935.1 Desulfobacterales bacterium
ATCGACGACGAGAGAAATGGCGGTTGATAGCCAACACTCACGGCCCATCGGATCGCCATAGTGAATGGAAATTTTATTTTCTTGCTAAAGCGCTACTACATTGTAGTGACCCGTCATGCGTATTCCAGAGCGGCTTCTTCGGTGACCTCTTTCTGTCGTTGAACAAACCGTTGGCCGTGTGCAGACTTCAGGAGCCTCAATCCTGGTTTGAAGAGGAACTGCTTCTCACCGAACGCCGGCTGCAGGTCATCCAACCAAACAGAGGTCGCGTCATAACAGGCAAAGAAAATGCGATTGACCCAATCGGGAGACGAATGGTTTTTTTTCCAACTTGTCGGGTGGCGGGCATAGGTCAAGTCCTTTTTCCTGAAAAATTGTGTTTGCGTACATTTTTTATAGAAATATTTTGTATAGAAATTATATGACCCGGCACCATTTGTCAAGTTGAGGCCTGGACGATTCCTGGCATCGAACCGTCCGCCGGTCAAAGCGATTTAACCGATTGAACTTTAATTAAAGTTATGTCATCACTCAGTGCGTTGGAACTGAACGGATGGAGAAATAGCGGACCGAGGTCGGCAAAAACGAAAAACCGGCCGTTCGGCCGGTCCTCCCGACAATCATGCATGCACTAGGGGCGAACAAGGTGGATCCCATCCCGAAAATCGTCAGCGGCCTGCGGCACATCGCCCGTGAACTCTCCATTCACTCCAGGTTCATCCAGGATAACTACAACATCACCGTGCCGCAGCTGGTCTGTCTACGTGAAATCAGCGACAACGAGCCGATCTCTCTCGGCAAACTCACCCGTTTGCTGCATCTCAACAACTCGACCGTAACCGGAATCGTCGATCGGCTCGAGAAGCGCAACCTGGTGCGGCGTGTCAGGCAAAGCCGCGACCGCCGGCAGATTCACGTCGAGGTCACCGACGAGGGAAAACGGTTTATCGACCAGGCCCCCAAGCCTCTGCAGGATCATTTCATCGAACAAATCCGCCTGATGGATCCGCTTGAAGTCGACAAAATACTGTGGGCGATCGACCTGCTCGCCGACATGCTGCAAACCGCCAGCGCCGCCGAACAGAAGAAGACGCCGCCGCTTAAATAATGGAAAACATGTCCGCGCGCATTCAAATCGAGCCGAACCATCGAAGATAGTCGGGCGCAACCGTCGACAACCGGATTTTAAATTTCACATCGGGGTTGAAATCGTTTTCGTGGATGAAGGTGAAGCCGCCATGGCTTTCAGCATCGCACTGATTATACTTCTGGGCTTGGGGGGCGACTACCTGTTCCGGCGCCTGAAGTTGCCCGGCCTGGTCGGCATGCTGCTGGTGGGCGTCCTCGTGGGACCCTATGTGCTCAACCTGATTTCACCCGCCACGATGGCGGTTTCCGGTGATTTTCGCAAGATCGCCCTGATCGTTATCCTGCTGCGGGCCGGCTTCGAGCTGCGCCGCGACACCTTGAACCGGGTCGGGCGGGCGGCGCTGCTGATGAGTGCGGTACCGGCCATATTCGAAATCCTGGGCGTGATGTGGGTTGCCCCCGGTCTTCTGGGAATCAGCCTTCTGGATGCGGCGCTGCTCGGTTCCGTTCTGGGCGCCGTTTCCCCGGCCGTCGTGGTGCCGCTGATGATCGATTTCATGGACCGCGGTCGGGGAACCGGCAAAGGGATCCCCACGCTGGTCCTGGGAGCTTCGTCGGTGGACGATGTTTTCGTGATCGTCCTGTTCACTATCTTTTTGGGAATGTATGGCGTCGGCGAGGTCCACATCTGGGCCAAACTGGCCCAGATCCCCGTGAGTATCGTGCTGGGAATCGCGGTGGGCCTGGTTCCCGGCTTCGTCTTGCTGAAGCTCTTCCAGAACTATGACTGGCGGCCGCCCAAACGCACCATCGTGGTCCTTGGAGTCGCCATATTTCTGACCTGGCTGGAAAGTGTCACCGAAAGATGGGTTCCGGTGGCGAGTCTGCTGGGGGTGATGGCCATCGGTTTCGTGATCCTCGAAAAATCCGAACCAATTGCCCACCTGATCTCTCAGAAACTGAAAAAACTGTGGGTCTTCGCCGAACTGCTGCTGTTCGTGCTGGTAGGTGCCCAGGTCAATATTCACGTGGCCTGGGATGCCGGACTGGCCGGAACCCTGGTGATTCTTGCGGGACTCGTCTTTCGCAGTATCGGCACCTACCTGTCGCTGGCCGGCACCCCGTTGACCGTCAAGGAAAAACTGTTTTGCGTCGTGGCCTACATTCCCAAGGCCACGGTGCAGGCCGCCATCGGCGCCGTACCCCTGGCGGCCGGAATACCGGCCGGAGAGGTCATTCTGGCGGTCGCGGTCCTCTCGATTCTGCTCACCGCTCCCCTCGGTGCGGTCGGCATCATGCTCGTCGGTGAAAAAGTGCTGGACCACAGCGAGCGCTCGGCTTACCGGTTCAAGGAGTTGCGCAGCCAAATGGACCTGCCCCGCGTGGGGGAAAGGGTCCGCAGCAAACGCTACGGAACGGTCTGGAAGGTGATCGAGGAGAAGGAAGCCTGGCTCCCGGCACCGGCCGATGCACAGGCTGAGAATCCATCAGTGGATCTGATTCCGGCCGTGTCCTTGCGGTACTGGAAAGAAGACAGCAGCCAGGGGCCCGGTTCCGGAAAAACGATGTCCTACCGCTACAGTCGCATCGATCCCTCATTCCAAGCCCACTGGGAAATCCTCTACGATTGGTGATACGGCAACCAACGCCGATTTTGCCAAATGGTTTTTTGTGTGGTTTGGTTCGAAAATAGAATTTTCATGCACCGTGGCGGTCCAGGGCCATGAGCGTTTGGTATCGAGGACCAACCGGCGGCCAAAGCATATCAACTTTTTGTCGGAAGTAGTTTGTTTTTTTGCAAATCCTTTATGACCAGCGCTATCACTTCATCGATGAGCTTGTTTATCGATTGAACATCCTCTGATTGCGACTGCCCGGACCACAGCAGCTTTTCCGTTTTCACATCGTAAAGGTTGGTCTCCAGTCGAACGGTGGCGATCTCGCTGTAAAAACCCCGGTCGTGGATTGTGTTGTACGCATAGCCGTAGTAGTTGTAGTAACCGCCGTATATCGGACCAGTGCGGGTAAAGACTTCTTTTTTATCCAGTCCGGCCAGATGCGATATGATGACGGCATCATTCCCGTATTTGGCAACCGCCTGCAAAATAACGTCCTTTTCCAGCTTGAGATCGCGCGGCATGGGGATGACATCCGCACTCGAGACGGCCTCGACCCCGGCGTTCTTCAATTGCTGCACGAACTTGTGCTCAAAGGCCTCTCGGTTCTCGGCCTTGTCCGCTACAACGATCACCAGAACATTCGATACCGGTTGTCCCCGCCGGGCCTCATCCACCCAGGTCTGTGACATCCGGGTGCCGGCACAGGAGACCATAAAAATACTGCTGGAAACGGCACAAATAATCCATTGAAAAATGCTTCGTTGCATTACCAACCTCCTATATCGCCCGAGCTGAAAATAAACGCAC
This sequence comes from Desulfobacterales bacterium, assembly GCA_049687935.1. Lineage (GTDB taxonomy): Bacteria > Desulfobacterota > Desulfobacteria > Desulfobacterales > SG8-13 > JARFQH01. Next base: position 3,516 of record JBAVJU010000043.1, read on the forward strand.
TCTGGCCGCTTCAAAAGGTTTTATAGTGGCCATTCTGTCCATCTGTTGTCAAGCGAATAAAGATTCATTCAAACTACAGCAGGATAGACGGCTGTCAAAAACCCTGCCGCCGGCAGCAGAGGGACGTCACCGGGCTGAAAAAACGAGAGGGAGTGCGGTTTGGTCCGGACCGGGAATCTCTGTCAACGGCGCGGATGTTTTAGCGTTTAGGTATACGGATATTTCAGGCGGCGGGCTAGGGTTCAGGGAGGGACGATCACGAACTCAGGCGTGGCGATTTCCGACGGCATGCCCTTCCATTCGATGCCGCAGAACCGTGCGCGCACCGCGTATCGGCCCGGCGCCAGATCGGCGGGCAACCGCCAGCGGATAGACGCCATCTGGTCGATATCTTCAAACTCCGGGCATGTAGGACCCGCCGCTATCTTTAAAGATGGTGTGAATTGGATCGTTTTCTTTACGCCGGCCGGCCCGGTCCGACGCTCGAGGGCGAACTCGGATGCCACACCGATCGGAAAGGCCGTCATGCGGATGAACCGCAGGGCCACCATCTCCCCCGGCCGATAGCGGTCATAGTCGCTCACGAGGCCGATCAGTTTATTGTCGTCCGATATACCGGTCCCGACGCCCGAGGTGGTTTCGTCCCAGGATCGCGCCGGCCCCACGTCGATGTGGACCGTGTCCCCGTGATAGTAACCGGCGCCTCCGAAACCGAGCGTCTTGACTGCATCCCAAACGCGTCTCGCCGGCACCCCTTCCATTTTGATGTCGGCGGCCATGCCATATTGGTGGAGGCTGGCCTTGGCCGCCAGGCCGCCCCGGTTGCGCACCCTGGTGTTGTATTCCGGGCTGCGATAACCGGAGGTGATCGTGATCTTCGCCCCTCGATTCAGGTTGTCCTGCAAGAAGTCGAGAAATTCGAGCAGCCTCAGGGAAAGGCTTGACAGCTCCGGATCATAGGGTGCATCGAAGACGCGGCAAATGGTCTGGAGGGCCGTTTCATCGTAGCGTTGCGCTCCATGGCGATAAGGGCCGGCAAACGAGTGCCCGTTTTTTTCGCTCAAGAGGTCGATCCGCCCGTCGCCGCTGAAGAAGAACCGGCTATCGTCGAGAGCATCGGCCCGAACCGGCGCTCCTGACAAGATCAACCCCAGCACCAGCAGGGCCGCCAGGAGTGACGGCAGGGTGCGCCGCCTGTCAACCGCCTGACGACGGTCGATAACACCGATCGGTATCCAACCTCCCGGTTTGTTTTGACTGCCGACACCGACAATTCCGGCCGCCGAATGACCGCCTTTCATACGAAACATACCCCCTATTCGGACACGTCCGCGATTTCCGCTCCGGTCACGTGCATCAGGTCAGCCGGCGTCAGCCGCATCATGGCGTCGACATCGCCGCCGCCGCCGAAAATCAAATCCAGCCGGGTGATCGCCGGTGCCATCAGCGTGCGCAACATCCGCCGATGACCGAAAGGCGGCATGCTGCCCACCACGAAGCCGGTGATGGCCAGGGCCTGCTCGGCGCTGGCAAATTTGATCCGCTTGCGGCCCACACCGAGGAGCGTTGCCAGTTTCTTCCGGTCCACGCGGGCCGTTCCGTTGTTGATCACCAGCAGCGGTTGATCTGCGATCATAAAAACGAGCGACTTGATGATCTGGTCGGTGTCGACTCCCAGTTCCCGTGCCGCGTCGCTGACCGTGGACGTGTGCGCGTCCAGGTGCAAAATAGTGGCATCGATGTGATGGGCCGCGATGAACTTCCGGAGGTCGGCGCTGGTCATTGCTTTCGGTGACATGGCTGCGGTGTCCCCTTTTCAGACGGGTTCAACTCCCTATAGAGCGTCGGAATTGAATGGGTTCCCCGGTCTTCTTCATTTGATCGATCTTGACCCTCTGCCGCTTCGGCGGCTCCGCACCGACTGTGCAGGCCGAAGAAATTCTTCACGAACTCGACCATCTTCCCTTGTGCCAACGAACTGCCGATGAAACACCCTCCCCCGCCACCGCTACCGCCCGTGTCACTCGAACCGCTGGTCGCCGGTATTTCCGTCGCCGGCGGAGCGGTAACCGGTATTTCTGTCGCCGGCGGAAGAACGACCGGTTCGGGGCATTCCGTCACGCCGGCGCGTCGGCCGAAATCCTGGGTCCAGTAGTGGTAATATTGGTTGCCGTCCACGGCGGCGTAACCGACGCCGATGTCGCAGTAGTCCGGATCGAGAATGTTGGCACGGTGGCCGTCACTGTTCATCCATCCGTCGACAACCGCCGCAGGGGTCGCGTAGCCGGCCGCGATGTTCTCTCCGCAGCTCTGATAATTGTAGCCGGCATCGGCGATGCGCTCGTAGAACTCTCGCCCGTCCTGGCTGGTGTGGTCAAAGTAGTTTTGATCGGCCATGTCCTGCGAGTGCCGTCGGGCCGCAACGGTCAGTTCCTGGTTGTAGCTGAGCGGGTGCAGATTGCGGGCTTCACGCTCGACATTGACCAGCTCGATGACCTCCGACTCGAAGTCGGCCTGGGCCACACCGACAAAGAGCAATAAGACGCTGATGACGATAAGCCGTGTGCAGGGCCTGCAAGGCATAGGCAACTCCTCTGAATAAGCGATGTGTCGATGGAACGGTCGTCCCCATGTCATGGAGCCCTAACGCTCGAGCGTATGCAGGATCAGCTCTGAAGCATCGATGGTTTTTTCGGCCAGTTCCACGAGGTGGCGGTGATGGGTGAAAAAAATCACCTGAGTCTTGTGCGAGAGTTCCGCCAAAACCTGGAGCGTCGCGGCGGCACGGTCGTCGTCGAACATGATCAGAATGTCGTCGGCGATCAGCGGCAGCGGTTCGTTATGATTCAGATAGGCGTCCAGCCCCGCCAATCTCAGCGCCAGGTAGAGTTGATCGGCCGTCCCGTCGCTCATGCCGTCAACGGTGACGATGCCCCCGCCTCCCGACCGCACGCCCACGATCACCGGCCGTCCGTCTTCGGCGAACTCCGCCCTGATGCCGGCGAAAGAGCCGCCCGTGATCCGGCTGAACAGGACTGACGCCCGCTTCAGTAAAGGTCCCTGGCTTTTGTCCCGGTAGCGTTCGATGGCCAGGCTCAGCACCCTGGATGCAATCTTCAGTCGCGCGTAGTGCGTGACATCGGTATCAAGGCCTCCCAGGATGACCTGAAACTCCTCGGCCAGCTCGGCCGCTCTGGCGCTGCCGTCCATTTTGCTCAACTCCGTCCTCTCGCTTCCAATTGTCTGATCGAGTTCTGATTTTGCGTTCTCGCGGTCTTCGATCACCGCCGTCAAACGGTCAATCTCACCCGCGATGCCGTCTGGATCGAGAGCCAGGGCCTCTTCGATAAAGTCTTCCACGGTGGCGCCGGCAGACAGTTTGTGCAGCCGGGCATCGATTTTTTTCAGATCGGATTCGATCTGGCGGCGTCGGTTAGAGCGCCGCTCGGCCTCGGGAAGTTCATCGGCACTGTTGCAGCCGGCCTGCTGGCACTTGTTCATGAGCCGGGTCCCGACCTGCAGAATATCGTCGGAGGCCTGATCGAGACGCCCCCGCTCCTGCGCCAACTGTTTTTGGAGGGTCTCCAGCTTGGAGCGGGCGTCCCGCGACCGGTTGAGCCGGGCGTGCAACTCGAGCGCCGCTTCATCCGAAGGCCGTTCTGCTAAATCCCGCGCGACAGCTGCCACCAGATGGTCAACCTTACGGACGAATGCATCGCTGTCGCGGTCGATGCCGTCGATGCGCTTCTCCAGAATCCCGGCCTCCTTGAGCTTGTCGAAGAGGCTTCTGAGGTCATCCATGACGGCATTGGCCTCGGCCGGCAAGGCTTGGGCCGTGAGGCCGATCGACCGCACCGCTTCTTCCCATTTCTGCTGCCACACTCGCCGTTCTTTTTCGTTTTGTTCCAGGCGCGATTGGGCCGCTTCCAGCTCCCTTTCGCGCCGAGTTTTGTCCCGTAACAATTGATCCCGCCTGAGAGAAAGTTCGTCCGCATCGTGGACCCACTTTTGAGCCCGTTTGATCAGACCGCTCAGCGATTCGTCCTCCGCAACGGCCAGACCGGAAGATCCCCGCAGACCTTGAAGCAGGTTTAACCGCTGCGCATCGATATCCTCTTTCAACGCGTCGGCCTTGGTCTGCCGTATTCTCACCTCGCTCACTTTTTCGGTCAGTGACCGAAAAAGCCGCACCCACTGCCCCATCTCCTTCGGAGACCGCGGTACAATTCCCAGAGGGTGCCACGCAGCCACCCATTCGGCCGTGAGGTCGTTTATTTCTTTACCGGCCGAAACGAGGTCTTCTTCCAGCTGCGCCAGTTGACCGTCGGCAGCGGTTTGGTCGGCCAACAGCCTGGCCTTCGTGGCAACGCGGTCGGCTTCGCGTCGGAGCCGATCGGATACGGCGTCCGACTGCTGCAGGTCCGCCTCGAAAGCTTCGGCAAGGTTTTTTGTCCCCCGCGTTGCGGTGACATAGGCCTGCAGCTCGTCCTCGGACACCGGTGTTTCGCTCAGCCTTCGCAGGATGATCTGCCAGCCGCGATCGCGTTTTTCCCGAGCCGCCTGCAGGTCTTCTTCCGTGGGCACTTCCCGTTCCAGCCGGTGGGCCTCGATCTGCCGCTCCACCTCCTGGAGGTGTCGGCGTGTTTTACCGACATCTCCCCTCAGCTCGTCGATACGGCGTTCGAGAACGTCGAAGCGATCTTCGAACGCCATAACAGTATCCGCCGACGGTACCGCAAGGCCCTCCAGATCATCGGTATGATGGTGCCCCAATTCCAGCCTGGACTGCTCGAGCGCAATGGTTTCCCGTGCGGTCATTATGTCGACCTGCTCAGTCCGGTTGTGCTTTTCGAGCGGACCGAACTCGGCGGCCTGCGCCAGCGCCGCTCGCAGCCCCTCGACCGCAGGCGGGGCATCGAGGGCTTCGATGTCCTTCCTGATGTCGGCGATCTCACGCGACAGTGCCGGCAGTTTGTCGCGCGCATCTTCGATACGGGTTATGATCCGCTCGTACTGAGCGCCCAATTCCTGAATCTTCACCGCTTCATTTTTTTTAATCCGCAGTCTTTCAGCTTGTTCTAAAGCGAGATCCTCGCGCAGGCTGCGCAGGATCTCTCTTGCCTCTCCAAGCAAGGTCCTGCGGCGTGTCTCCAGCGCCAGCCGGTCCTTGGCCGCCTTGCGCTGGCTGCCCAGCTCGCGGTAAATCTCCTCGATCGGTTCGGCACGGTCCAGAAGGCCCGAGTCGATGTTCAGATCGGCAATGGCCTGCTCGTGCGCCGCCATGTTCTTCACCGCGCGGTCCCTGCCGGTTTCGGCAATTCCGATCTTCACGAGCAGTTCCTGCCGTTCTTCCGCGAATTCTTCGGGCAATAGAACGGCATTACCGTAAGTTGCAAGGTCGCCGGCCAGCTCCCGGCGTTCGGCAATGAGCGGCAGGGCTTCCCAAATGCGCTGCAATCGATTCAGGTCTCTCAGCAGGACGACCAGCTCCTCTTCGACGATTTTCTTTTTATTCAAGGCCGCTCGCAGGGCCGCATCGTGCCGGACCCACTCCTGACCCGGCAGCTGGGCCTCCCGCAGTTCCCTGCGGTTGCGGCTCAACCGACCCATGGCATCGTTGATTTTCGGCTTCTGGCCGGAAGGTCGAAAAAGCGCATCGGCATGCAACTGCAGGTCGTTCTGAATCTCCGTCAAATTGACGATCCCCGATCCCGCGGCAAAAACCAGTTGCCCCGAATCGCCGCCCCCCTGAACGATGTCGCGGCCGCCACGAACCAGATCATCGTAGCCCACACCGAACATGGTAGCGAAAAGGTCGGCATTGACCCCACTCAAGAGTCTTTGCAGTTCGGCTTCCTCCACGATGGACATATCGTCGGCAGCGCGCAGGGTGTGGCCGCGCCCCTTGCGCCGAATGACCTCAAAGGCACCGCCCTTGTGGTTTCGTATGGTCGCGCCGATACGCATCTTGGCGTAAGGATGAATGAAGTTGTCCGCCGATCGCTCGGGAATACCATAGAGCATGTGCCGCAGGGCGCGCAGCGCCGAACTTTTACCGGCCTCGTTGAGGCCGTAGACGAGATGGCAACCCTCCCGGCCCTTGCTCAGGTCGAGGTCGAGATCGGTAAACGGCCCATATGCGATCAACCGCAGCGCATCGATTCTCATTCGGACGTTCCCTTTTTAAGCAGGCGTCGGATGAGCATCGGCCGCGCCTGGTCCAGCATTTCCCTCAGCCAGTCGGGATCATCGAACCTTAGTGCGTCCGCACCTTCTTTGAGTTCACGGGGGAGTTTTTTTTCCAAGTCTGACAGCTCTGTTGCCAGTCGAATGCGGGATTCGGGTTCGGCGGCCAACTCGTCAAACAGTTTCAACAGCTCGTCGATGGCCCCTTCGGCTTGCTTGAGACGTTTTACAGAAGCCGGTGTCGTGAGCCTGAACTTGACTTTTTCCACCCAGACCCTTCCGCTGCCGATCTCCAGTGCCGACGAGCGGATCTCGTTCGACCAGTGTTCCAGGTCGGCCAGGACCTCATCGCAGGCATGGGTTTCGCCCTCGATGTGAACCCGAACCGCTAGGGGCAGGCCCTCGTTTTCATCCAGCAATTCCACGAGGCGCCGGCCGAAAAAGTCCACTAGATCGTATCCGCTCTCCGAACCGGCCGCCGCCAGATCGGTGGTCACCCAACGAACCACATCGGTCGGTCTAAATTCGACTTCGGCGCGGGAATCGTCGTCCACACTCACCAACATGCATCCCTTGGGACCCGTCTCACGGGCGTGCCGGCCTTGTAGGTTACCCGAAAACACGATCGGCGGCTCCTCCAGTACCCTCTCGCTCTGGTGAACGTGACCGAGTGCCCAGTAGTCGTAGCCCTTGCCTCTTAATTCCTCGGGTGAGCAAGGGGCATAGGGTTCGTGGCCTTCGCGGCCGGTGAGGCACGAGTGCAGGAGCCCGATATTGAAAAAACCGCTGTTCGCCTTCGGATAACCGGCCGACAAGTTCTTTTTGACGACCGGTGACGCAAAACTCTGCCCGTGCACCGCCACGTCGATCTCCTGCATCCGAAAAGTGGCGGGGTTTTCTGTGGGAAAGGTTTTAACATTGTCCGGCAGCCGAAGCGTTTTGGTGATCTTATTGGCCGCATCGTGATTCCCGGCGACGATGAAAACCTGAATGCCCGCCTCACGCAGCCTGGCCATCTGGGCCCCAAAGAAAAGACCGGTGTTGTAATCCTTCCAGTCACCGTCGAAGAGATCGCCGGCGATGAGAACGAAGGCAACCTTTTCCGATAGGGCCAGCTGTACGAGGTTTTCAAACGCGCGTCGGGTTGCCTGACGAAACTCATCGACCGGAGCGCCCTCGTATCGGTCGAGCTTGTGCTGGGGGCTGTCCAGATGAATGTCGGCGCTATGGATAAATTTGAACATCTATTCGAACCGTTTTTTAAATTCCAAAAAATCTCTTTTCAAATTTTTCTATTTTAACATGAAAATTTATTGACAGGAACCGTCTAACCGTCCTCTGATCCGGCAAAAAGGGGCCTAAAAAACAATTTTCCACTCCGCCGGCCCGAAAGAGGGAATCCGGGTCCGCCAACCGGTGAAATTGCGCTCGAACAGGCGATCGGACGGTCCGCCCGCTCTAATCTTTTAACCATTTGATATTATGTAAAATATTTTAAGTGGACGGGAGGCGAAATCACTATAACGATTCGAAATCAGGACAAAAAATGAATAAAAATTGATAAGAGATTAAAAAAAGATTGACCACACTATATATTGTGTACTATAAAACATCGTATCACAAAATAGACAGTCAAATGGAAAGTGTCACTTTACCCCAAAAAGGCAAGGTAG
>JBAVJU010000044.1:0-9120 GCA_049687935.1 Desulfobacterales bacterium
GTCATGACCGTTGCCACATTAATAAAAACGTCGAGTTTGCAGTCATATTCTTGAAGACGATGATAAAATAGTTATTATACTTTTTGACAATCTTATAAATGTTAAAACCCTATGCAAAGGGAGGTAAAAATGGATTGGAATTACGAATATGCCAATTATTTGGATGAAGAGGGGATAAAGGCCATTCAAAAACTGGAAAAAGAGTCTAACACTATTATCATGGCCTACCCGACACCGCCGGAACCGGCCAGTTTGGACAAAGCGACAAAGCAAAAAATCGAAGCACTGGAAAAGAAACTTTGTGTTAGGTTGGTTGCTTACGAAACCCACTCGTAAGTGGTAATATGATTTATCGATTATTGATAATGGGTTAAAGACTCTCTGCAGACTGCTGTAGAGAGTCTTTTATTTATATTCATCTCCGGGTTTTTGAAAAATAAACGACGCAATCACTATTTTCCAATCGACTTCATCCAGCTCTGACCGAAATCGGCGAATGGTCGAATTTCCTGGATCTCAAGCGCGACGTAGGCATGGATCATCTTGTTGGCGATTTCCGGGCCGACTTTTTGAGCGATTTGAGCCCTGATTTCGTCCAGCTTCCTTCCCGACGTCTGACAGTCGGTCATTTTTAAATATACACGAACCCCCTTCCACGCAATCGGCTTATCACCAGGTTCCATTATCATGAAGACAGCATTCGGATTTTCTTTAAGATAGGATAGGGTCCGGTTGTCTCCCATTCCGACGACGACTGTTTTTTCATCCACCATTTGGGCCGAACCAAAGTAGGCCACGTCGACCTTGCCTTCTTGGTTGGCTGTACTGAGGGTGCCCAAGCGCGGTTGTTTGTTAAAATACGCCATTAGTTCTTTAGACATGGATGCGTCTCCTTTGATGAAAACGAATTGAAATGAGATGAAATCATAAACAGTTAAGCTTCAATATAGGGATATCCGTCCGTGATTTCAAACCGAAAAAAATATCAAGCCAAGCAGATAATGAGCATTGGCTCATTATCTGTCTGAGGGCACTATTTTTGCATTCGTTTGGGGCGGAATTTGTGGATGGCCCGCACCTCTCCAGCAAACCGATTTCACCGTAAGCATGGCGTACCGTCGAACGCTGTTGTATCAGAAGCAAAAAGGAGGCAATGATGAACGAGAGCAAACAGCAAAACCATACCCATCCTGTGCTTTCCTCTCTGCCGCCGCAAAGGGCGAAGAAAGGAAAGATTGTTTCCGCCGAAGAAGCCGTTCGCGTCATTCGAGACGGTGACACCGTCGCCACCGGCGGTTTCGTCGGAACCGGTTTTCCAGAGGAAATCGCCGTGACCCTTGAACACTTTTATCTGCAGCACAAACGGCCTCGGGACCTGACTCTTGTGTACGCTGCTGGTCAGGGAGACGGGGCCGAGCGTGGGTTGAACCACTTCGGGCACGAAGGTCTCGTGCGAAAGGTGATCGGCGGTCATTGGGGGCTGGTGCCCAAATTGCAGAAAATGGCCATTGAGAACAAGATCCAGGCCTACAACCTGCCCCAGGGTGTGATTTCGCACATGTACCGGGACATTGCGGCCCACAAACCCCGCACCATCACATCCGTGGGGCTGGGAACTTTTGTCGACCCCCGAAACGGCGGCGGCAAGATCAATCCTTTGACCACCGACGATATCGTCGAACTGATCACCTTCGACGGTCAAGACTACCTGGCCTACAAAACGTTTCCAATTAATGTCGCCATCCTCCGGGGCACGACAGCCGACACCGACGGCAACATCACGATGGAAAAGGAGGCCTTGACGCTGGAAGTTTTGTCTATTGCCACGGCGGCCAGGAATTCGGGCGGTTTCGTCATCGCCCAGGTCGAACGCATTGCCGAGCGCGGAACGCTGAACGCCCGGCAGGTCAAGATTCCCGGCATCATGGTGGATTGCGTGGTGGTGTCCCGTCCGGAGAACCACTGGCAGACGTTTGCCGCGGTGTACAATCCGTCTTTCAGCTGCGAGGTGAAAGTTCCGATGCACTCGATTCCGCCCATGGGGATGAATGACCGTAAAATCATCGCCCGGCGGGCGGCCTTCGAATTGAAAGCCAACAGCGTGGTAAACCTGGGAATCGGTATGCCGGAAGGAATTGCCAACGTTGCCCAGGAAGAAAAAATCCTCGATTTGATCACCCTGACGGCCGAACCGGGCGTCATCGGCGGCATTCCGGCCGGGGGCCTCAATTTCGGTGCGGCGACCAACACCGAAGCCTTGATCGATCAACCCTACCAGTTCGACTTTTACGACGGCGGCGGTCTCGATATGGCCTTTCTGGGCCTGGCTCAGGCGGACAAGGCGGGCAATCTGAACGTCAGCAAGTTCGGCCCGAAACTGGCCGGTGCGGGCGGATTCATCAACATCAGCCAGAACGCAAAAAAGGTGATTTTCGTCGGTACCTTCACGGCAGGTGGATTGAAGGTGACCCTCGCAGAGGGTCGGATGCAGATCCTGCAGGAAGGCAAGCTGAAGAAATTTATCGACCGAGTCGAGCACGTGACCTTCAGCGGAGCCTATGCCCGGAAAAAGGGCCAGCCCGTGCTTTACGTGACGGAGCGCTGTGTCTTTGCTTTAACGGAGGACGGTATGAAACTGGTCGAAATTGCGCCGGGCGTGGATCTGGATAAGGATATTCTGAGCCTGATGGATTTTAAGCCGATTATCGACGGTACGCCCCGTCTGATGGATGCGCGCATATTCCGGACGGAGCCGATGGGCCTGAAAGACGATTTGCTGACCTTGCGGCTGGAGGACCGGTTGACCTACGATCCGCGCGAAAACCTCTTTTTCGTTAACTTCGAGGGATTTTCGGTGAACAGTCATGCGCTGGTCGAGCAGATTCGCGCGGCAGTGGAACGGGTCCTCAAGCCCGTCGGGCGTAAGGTTTACACCATCGTCAACTACGACAATTTCAGAATTCTGCCCGAGCTGGTGGACGAATACACCGATATGGTCAAATACCTGGTCGACCATCATTACACCGGCGTCACCCGTTACACCACCAGCACTTTCCTGCGGATGAAACTCGGGGATGCGCTGCAGAAGCGGGATGTGGCCCCCCATATTTATGAGAGCAGCGAGGAGGCCCGTCAGGCGCTGAAGACAGAATGATGTATCAATATTGATACAAATCGGCTTAGGCCGGCCTCAACGAGATGCCGTACTTTTTTATTTTTTTGTAAAGCAAGGTACGGTGAATGCCGAGCATATCGGCTGCGCGGGTCTTTTTGTAATCGGCCTCCTCGAGTGCCCGCAGGATGGCGGTCTTTTCGACCCGTGCCTGGGCCTCCTTGATCGACGCGTGTTCGGATTTTATAAAACGCTCCCCCCCGCGGGTGATATAGAAGGGTAAGTGGTCGGGTTCTATGGTTTCTCCGTCCAGCGCAGAAAAGGCCCGTTCCAGCACATTCGATATTTCGCGAACATTTCCGGGCCAGTCATAGGTTTTCAGCAGAGCCTCGGTTTCTTTGGCCAGCTTTACTTGCGGAAGTGTGGCCTCTTCTACCAGATTGTGCATCAGATGGCGGGCAATGGGAATGATGTCGCGCTTGCGCTCCCGCAAAGGCGGGATATGGATTGATATGACATTGAGACGGTAAAACAGATCCTTCCGAAACCGCCCATCGGCGATCATTTTGTCCAGGTCCTGATTGGTTGCGGCAATCAATCGAAAATCCGAACGGATCACCGTGTTGCCGCCGATCCGCTCAAATTCCTTGTCTTCCAGAACGCGCAGCAATTTGGGCTGCATCTCGAGCGGCATGTCGCCGATCTCGTCCAGAAAAGCGGTACCGTTGTGGGCGAGTTCGAATTTTCCCGGTTTGCCACCGGCTCGGGCTCCGGTAAAGGCGCCCTTCTCGTATCCGAACAGTTCCGATTCGATGAGATCTTTGGGTATGGCAGCGCAGTTGATGCGCACGAACGGATAGAGTTTGCGCGGGCCGGCGTGATGGATCGCCTGTGCGAAAAGCTCTTTTCCGGTGCCGCTTTCCCCGGATATGAGCACTGGAAAAATATTTGTTGCTGCTCGCAGCGCCTCGGCTTTCAAGGCATTAATCGCCCGACTGCGGCCGATGATACTGTTGATGGTGTAGCGTGTCGACCGCAGATTGATGAGTTCTTCCTCGTAGAGTTTAACTTTTGATTCCAGCAACGACAGTTTCTGCGCCAATTTGCGAACGTCTTTGACATCCTTGAACATGACTTGTCCGAAAACCGCGATAACCTTTCCGTCCATTTTGATAGGGATCCGCTGGACCACCATGTTCTGCCCCTTGATCCAGTGCGCTTGGTTGATTTCGGCTTTGCCGGTTTTCGCGACGATATGCATACGGGTGTTTTCAACCACTTCGGTGCAGTGTTTGCCGATTTGAGCCTCCGGGTCGAGGCCGAGAAACCGGCCATAAGGTTGGTTGAAATGCGTGATGTAACCGTCGGCATCCGTTACCATGACGCCATTGTATATGCTGTCGAAGATCAGTTCGAAAAGCGCCAGTCTCTTTTTCAGTGATTCCGCTTCAGGCGGATGTCGGATGACCTTTTTCATTCAGTGGTATGACCATTTATTCATTAAGTTTTAGTTCCGTATTTACATCACATAAAAAGATATCTTGCTGTAATAATAATAAAAAAATAAAAAATTAAGAGGGATGCATTTAATTCTTGACAACTAATACCGACTTGGACTAGTAAAGGTATAACCAATTATAGAGAGGCCCTTGGCCCTTAAAAACTGTATCAAAACGACATCATGTAGACGAATAGATACATGATTTTGTATACACCGGTTGACCAATGATGTCGAGATAATTGATACTCACTGAATTCGCAGGCATATGAACAGCAATTGATAGTCGTTCCTTTGATATGGCGCAGACCTTCCGTCTTGAGGAGTTTATTGGTCTGCAAATTGCACTTCGGTAGAGAGAAAAAGCGTATCGCCCGGTTTTTCAGACACAACCACAGATGGAGGTAGAGATGGACATCAAAGAGCCGGCTATCGAGAAAGACAATGTGTTGATTTTGGAGGACGACAATTTCAATGCCGATCATGTGTGCATCGTCACGGGAGCCGGTACGGGAATCGGTCGCGCGACGGCGATAGCGGCTGCCGCCAACCAATTGATGACCGTCGGTTTGGATATAAACGAGGAGGAGGGGAAGAAAACCCAGAAGATGGCCCGTGACTTGGGGGGCCAGATGATCTTCATAAAAGCGGATTTGACCAGGGATGGCGACATCGAAAACGCCGTTGCCGAGGCCGCCAAGCTGGGAACGATCAAATATCTGGCCAACATCGCCGGCATCCAACATATCGACCCGGTAGAGAATTTTCCCATGGAAAAATATGACCTCATGCAACGGATCATGCTCCGGGCCCCTTTCTACCTGTCAAAACTGGCCATTCCCTACATGAAGAAAAGCGGGGACGGCACCGGTGTGATCGGGAACATGGCTTCGGTCCATGCCCACATCTGCACGGTCAACAAGCCGGTTTACAACATCACCAAATTCGGGCTGCGGGCTCTGAGTCAATCGATTTCGGCCGAGGGGGCGGGAAAAGTGCGGTCCTTTACGGTCAGCACCGGTTTCGTGAAAACGCCCCTCGCTCTGAACCAGATTCCCGCCCAGGCAAAACAGCGTGGTATTACGCCGGAAGAAGTCGTCACGGATGTCATGATGGGCAAGTCCCGCATCAAAGAGATGATGTCGCCGATCGAAGTCGGCAACCTGTTTGTTTTCGGGTTTTCACGGTTTGCGCGCTACCTTATCGGCGGCGATCTTCTCCTTGACGGTGGCATGGTGCTGACATATTAACACCAGTTAAAACGTTGCGCTAAAATTTGACAGAAAGGAGGTGGGTAACACCAGCAAAAATCCCGAGACATGTTTTCAACCGCTGCTATGTTGATCGGGGCGATCCCGGTACAACACCCGTCAACTCGAAAATCCTCAAGGAGGTGTTAAAGATGAAAAGATTTTTCGCAATTTCGGTTTGTGTGCTGCTCGCCGTCTGCCTGATCACCAGTTTTTCCTTCGCAGCTGAAAAACGGGAAAAATTCGGGGTCGACAAACGGGCGGAGATGGCCAAACGCGTCACGTTCAAACCGTCCACCGAGAAAATCCGCTGGAAGATGGTCATGCCCTGGTCCAAGGGCCTGCTCTTCTACGACATCGCATCCCACTTCTGTGACAGCGTGCGCCTGGCTTCGGCCGGCCGGCTGGACATCAAGCCCTTTTCCGCCGGCGAACTGGTCCCGGCGATGGAAACATTCGACGCCGTCAGCCAAGGCACGGCCCAAGCCGGCCACGACTGGCCCGGCTACTGGAAGGGTAAAAACGAGGCCTTCAATGCATATGCTTCTGTTCCCTTCGGGCTCGACGGTGAAGGCTACAACATCTGGCTCTACGAAAAAGGTGGCGCCGAAATGATGAACGACCTCTACGGCCAGTTCAACATGGTGGCTCTGCCCGGCGGTCAGTGCGGCCAGGAAATGGGACTCTTCTCCAACAAGCGGGCCACCAAGATGAGCGATTTTAAGGGCATGCGCGTTCGGACCCCGGGCTGGTACATGGACATCATGAACAATCTTGGTGCATCGGTCAGCCCGCTGCCGGGCGGTGAGATCTACCTGGCCCTCGAGCGCGGCGTGATCGACGCAGCCGAGTTCTCTTCACCAGCCATCAACTACCCCATGGGCTTCGACGAAATCACCAAGTACGTCATTCAACCCGGCGTTCACCAGCCGGGCATCCAATGCGCTGTGTTCTTCAACAAGGATGCTTACAACAAGCTGCCCGAAGACCTCAAGTGGATCATCGATATCGCCGCCAGGGAGACCCAACTGTGGTCCTACAACTGGGTCAACGGTCTGAACGCCGAGGCCATTCGCCTTTTCAAGCAAAAAGTCGAGATCGTGAAAATGGACGTCGACACGATGATCGAGTTCCGCAAGTTCACCAAGACCTATCTCGACGGCCTGAAGGAAAAGTATCCGGATGTCAAGAAGGCGCTCGACTCTCAGGAGGCCTTTTTGGAATCCTTTGCCGACTGGCGCGATGCCCGCAGCGGGGTGACCCCCTGGCCGTATGAAACCTACATAAAAGGTCGGGTGACCGAATAAGGTCAGCGTCGGGTAATTCACTCTCAAAACCGACCGTCTCCCAACGCTCTGGGCGATGGGAGACGGTCGAACGGAAACGATTCGAGGAAGAAAACATGCTGGCGAAAATCAGTAAGGCTATCGACACCATCAATACCAAACAGGGAGATGTGACCTCGCTGCTCATTCTACCTCTATCAGTCGTGGTCTTTTACGAGGTCATCATGCGCTATGTCTTCAACGCGCCCACCATCTGGGGATTCGAGGCGACCATCTTTCTCTACGGCTTGCATTTTATGTTTGGCTATTCCTACACCGAGGTTCTGGAGGGTAATGTCAAGGTGGACATTTTTACGTCCCGCATGTCGGAAAAAACCCGGGCGATTCTAAATATTATCACCCATTGCGTTTTTTTCCTGCCCGTTTTTTCCTGCCTGACCTATTATGTCTTTCAGTATGCCTTAAGGTCAACGATGCAACTCGAAGTCAACTCCACCAGCTGGGCGCCGCCCATCTGGCCGTTCAAGCTCATCATGGCTTTTTGTTTCTTTTTACTGCTGATGCAAGGGGTTTCTAACGTGCTCAAGAGCATCTGCGTGCTTACTGGACAAACCGATCAGACTGCAAAGGGGTAGGACGATTATGAGCGTAGAATTCATGACCGTGGCGATGTTTGTGACCCTTATCCTGGCCATCACCCTGGGGCATGAACTGGCGTTCACCCTGGCGGCGGTGGCGACCTTGTTCGGCCTGATCGACAACGGTTTTAACGTCCCCTCTCTGTTTTTGATGTTTGCCAACAACGCCTGGGGCCTGTTCAACAATTACACCCTGGTGGCCGTCCCGTTGTTCATCTTAATGGCACAGTTGCTGGACCAGTCCAAAGTGGCCGAGGCCCTTTTCGAGGCTCTCTACATCGTTCTGGGGAGCGTCAGGGGCGGTCTGGGCCTGGCAGTGGTCGTGGTGTGCACCGTTTTTGCCGCCACTACCGGCATCATCGGCGCCTCGGTGGTCGCCATGGGCCTTCTGGCGACGCCGGCCCTGGTTGGCAAAGGGTATCAGAAAGAGATGACCAGCGGTATCATCTGCGCCTCGGGCACGCTTGGTATTTTGATTCCGCCGAGCATCATGATGGTTGTTTACGGCGGGCTGACCGGGTTGAAGGAAACCTCGGTGGGCAACCTCTTCGCCGGGGCGATATTACCGGGCCTGATCCTTGCCGGGCTCTACTTTTCATACATATCCATTCGCTGCCTCATCAACCCCAAATTGGGGCCGCCCATCAGCAAGGAAGAAGCCAGCAAGTGGAGTGCCAGGCAGAAATGGCTCATGACCCTCAAGAGCCTCGTCCCGCCTCTGGGCCTGATCTTGATGGTCATGGGAACGATTTTAGCCGGTATCGCCACACCCACCGAGGCCGCCGGACTGGGTGCCTTGGGTGCCTTCATTCTGGCGCTGTTCAACCGGGCCGTCAGCTGGAAGATGATCGTCAAGGCCAGCCGGGCCACGATGAAAACCACCGCCATGGTCATGACCCTTTTCATCGGCGGTATGTTTTTCAGCACGGTCTTTCTGAGCATGGGCGGCGGCGACGTGGTGGCCGACCTGTTTATCGGCAGCGGCCTGAACCGCTGGCTGTCTCTGGTCATCATGATGGGCATCGTGTTTTTGATGGGCATGTTCATCGACTGGGCCGCGATTCTGCTGGTGACGGTACCGATTTTCATGCCGATCGCCATGGAACTCGGCTTCGACCCCCTCTGGTTTGCCATCCTGATGTGCGTCAACCTGCAGACCTCGTTCCTGACGCCGCCTTTCGGTTACGCCCTGTTTTATTTCGCCGGCGTCGCGCCTCCGGGATACACCATGATGCACATCTATCGCGGCATCATTCCCTTTGTCATTCTTCAGCTCATTGGTCTTATCGTTATCGGTGTTTTCCCCCAGCTGACCACTTACCTGCCCGACCTGTTC
>JBAVJU010000045.1:0-6537 GCA_049687935.1 Desulfobacterales bacterium
GGCGGTTTGGCACCTCGATGTCGGCTCATCACATCCTGGGGCTGGAGCAGGTCCCAAGGGTTTGGCTGTTCGCCAATTAAAGTGGTACGTGAGCTGGGTTTAAAACGTCGTGAGACAGTTTGGTCCCTATCTTCCGTGGGCGCAGGATATTTGAGAGGATCTGTCCCTAGTACGAGAGGACCGGGATGGACGAACCAATGGTGTTCCAGTTGTCGCGCCAGCGGCATGGCTGGGTAGCTATGTTCGGCATGGATAACCGCTGAAAGCATCTAAGCGGGAAACCAACCTCAAGATAAGATATCCCTTAAGTATGGAAACATACTTAACTGAAGACCCCTTGTAGACGACAAGGTTGATAGGCCGGGTGTGTAAGCACAGCAATGTGTTCAGCTTACCGGTACTAATCTGTCGTGCGGCTTGGCCACAAAATAATTCACACAATCAGACCTTTCGAGGCGATGTTTACAGACAAATTGACCTTGTAATTTCAAAGCCTTCAGTTTTTCGGTGGCGATAGCAAAGAGGTCACACCCGTTCCCATCTCGAACACGGAAGTTAAGCTCTTTAGCGCCGATGGTACTGCTCGGGAGACTGAGTGGGAGAGTAGGACGCCGCCGGAAATTTATTTTATACCCCGGATGATCCAATCGGACATCCGGGGTATTTTTTTGGGGAGGATGATATTTTTTAACTGACAAAACTGACTTAACCGACTCAACTGGCACAACTGCTCTAACACAAAAAAAATTTTCATGCGCCATGGCGGCTTTCTCAAGCGGCCATGAAAGTTTAAGTGACAATTGCAATCCCCCCGTGAATGTGATAATATTCAATAATATTATTGGATTAAATATCTTCCCACGACAACTGGCCATCATTTTGATTTGATTCACCGTCGCTTCCTAACGCGATATCTTGCGGTTGTTAACTTCCGGGATGCAACGCCGGCAGATGCGTTGCCATCTTTACACGAACCGTGTCTGAGGTGGCCTTGATCGCGCGCAGTTTGAAATCGAACATCCTGCTCAATTTGGTGGTGCTGTTGTCTATCGGGACATTTCTTCTGACCGTCGTCGCGGTCATCACGCACCACCGCGATGTGTTGCGATCTGAAATAGCCAAAATAAACCTGCTTCTCACTGCGCTCGATGAAAGCGTGTCCCGCGTGCCGCAACCGGACGAGGCCGTTACCGTTGCCGGCATCGGGCCTGTTTCTTCCCTCTTTGCGCACGCCGAAATTGATTGTGCCGTTGCGGTCGATCGCTTCGGCAAACCGCTTTTGGATCAAGGAACGGGTGGCAACCTGAAGCAAGAGCTGAGGACGTGTGTTCATTCTGCGCTTAAAACCGGACGTCAGGAACTCTGTTTTTCCGGCCAGGTCTGGGGTATTTTCTGGCTGCAGGATCACCACCTGATGGTTGCCAACCCTTTTTTCAAAGGCGGCGTTGTTGACCGCGCCGTCGGTGTGGCCACCAACCTCGAAGACGTCTATCAAGCCGAAAGACGGTCCCAAAAAATCTTCCTCATATACGGCGTCATCAACATTGCGGTCCTTGCCGCTATCGGTGTTTACCGCATTACGAAACTCTATTTGGATCCCTTACAGCGATTGGCGGGGCGCGCGGAAGACTACCGTGAGGAAGACACCGGCATGATTTTTGCCGTGCGAAAGGGAGACAACGAACTTCACCAGCTCTCGAAGTCTCTCAACCTTATGCTGGAGCGGATTGCCGCAGACAAGCAAAAACTGCGTGCGACGGTTGCCTCTCTTGAAAAAGCCAACACAGACCTTCAAAAAGCACAACAGGAAATTATACGAGCTGAGAAGCTGGCTTCCATCGGGCGCCTGTCAGCTGGCATTGCCCATGAGATCGGCAATCCGATCGGTATCGTCATGGGCTATCTG
The DNA here is from genome assembly GCA_049687935.1 of Desulfobacterales bacterium. Taxonomy (GTDB): domain Bacteria; phylum Desulfobacterota; class Desulfobacteria; order Desulfobacterales; family SG8-13; genus JARFQH01. Next base: position 1,907 of record JBAVJU010000045.1, read on the forward strand.
GACCTGCTCAGACAGGAAAACGGTGATATCGATGAGACCGAAAAACGCGACTATATCCGCCGCACGGGGGAAGAGATCTGCCGGATCAACACGATTATCCGACAGTTGCTCGATTTGTCACGTCCGTCGGTCGAGGGCGCAACCGCGACACACGTTCACGATGTCATCACCGATGTCTCTGAAGTCGTCCGCTTCGAGCCGAAGGTGTCAAATATCGACATCCGCCTAAACTTGGAAGCCAAAAATGATTGTGTCATCGCGGATCCCAACCAACTGCGCCAGGTTTTTTTAAACTTGATTCTCAATGCCGTCGATGCCATCGCTTCGAAATCATCGAACGGCGAAGGATGCCTCAACATTCGATCGACGCTCGCTCAACATAATGGCGGTGCGAGCGATTCCCTAAACACCGCCGATCAACAGGTGCTGGAAATAGCGGTGATCGACAATGGCATCGGAATAGCGCCTGAAAACATCGCCGATATCTTTGATCCTTTTTTTACCACCAAGGAACCGGGCAAAGGCACCGGACTCGGGCTTTCGGTCAGTTTCATGATCTTAGAAAGCCTTGGCGGCAAAATTTCGGCTGATAGCAAGGTCGGCGAAGGCACGACGATGCGCGTGACGTTGCCGTTGAGGGTGGCAACCCGTCTACCCGGGTCCAGTCACCCATAATTGATGGCCTGTCCTTGCCACGGCGTTCCGTTGTCAATGGCTCTCGCCCGCCTATCCGCGCTGCCGATCGGCTGTGTTTCTCAAGCGGCGAAGACACGCGCATATGCAGTTTCCTAGTAGGGTTGAATTTGCATGAAATGGCGACTGGATTGGAAAACCGAACGATGCTCAACCGCCCTCCGGCTGGATACAGATTCAGTCGGTGAAGGGGCTGGATAGCAGGTCTTTATGATGGGCGAATCACTTTCTCCGGCATGTGGTCAAGGTCCGCTGCGACTGCTCGTGATCGATGACGAAAGTAACATGCGGCACATGCTGGCGGCCATGCTGAAGAATTCCGGTTACTCGGTCGACACGGCCTCAGAGGGGCTCGAAGGCATGAAAATGCTGGAGCGGTCCTCCTACGATTTTATCCTCTGCGACATCAAGATGCCGAAGATGGACGGAATGACATTCCTTAAGACCGCCGGAGATTTGGTCAAGCACTCGACCGTTATCATGATGTCGGCTTACGGTACCGTTGAGACGGCAATAGAGGCCATGAAGCTGGGCGCATACGACTACATTTCAAAACCGTTCAAAAGTGATGAGGTCACCCTGACCCTCAAAAAGGCCGAAGAGCGCGAACGGTTAAAGAAAGAAAACAACTTTCTGCGGGAGCGGATCAGAACCATCCAGGCCGACAACCGTTTCGACCGCATGGTGGGTCAGAGCAAAGCCATACAAGCGGTGTTCGAACTGGCCAAAAAAGTTGCCCGGCACAACACCACCGTGCTGATTACGGGTGAGAGCGGGACCGGTAAAGAGTTGATCGCTCGCGGCATCCATTTTTACAGTGAAAGGGCCGACGGCCGTCTCATACCGGTCAATTGCGGCGGGATCCCTGAAAATCTCCTCGAAAGCGAAATGTTCGGCTACAAAAAAGGGGCTTTCACCGGCGCGGACCGTGACAAGGTCGGACTTTTCGAAGCGGCTGAGGGAGGAACGCTTTTTTTGGATGAAATCGGCGAATTGCCTCTGTCTTTGCAGGTCAAGCTGTTGCGGGTACTGCAGGAAAGCGAGATTCGACCGGTCGGCGACCCGAAAACACACAAGGTCGATGTCCGGGTGATTACGGCGACGGCAAAGAATCTGGAGGCAGAAATGCGGAAGGGCACCTTCCGCGAGGATTTGTTTTACCGCCTCAACGTGATGCAGATTCACCTGCCGCCACTCAGAGAGCGGACCGAGGATATTCCGCCTCTTTGCCAGCTTTTTATCGAGCGTTTCAACGGCGAGTTGAAAAAGCGCATTGCCTCCATCAGTCCGGGGGCCATGTCCTACTTAATGAAACATCCTTGGCCGGGTAATGTCCGTGAGTTGGAAAATGTCATCCAAAGGGCGGTGGTGTTAGCCGAACAAGACGCCCTGTTGCCTGAACACCTTCCGGGCAGCGTCCTCACGGGGCTTGAAAACGGTCATCTCGATACCCTTTTCGAGGGTTTTTCCCTGAAAGAAGCCCAGCGAAGTCTCGAAAAGAAACTCATCGTCAAAGCGCTTACGGAAACCGGCGGAAATCGAACCCGGGCCGCGCGCCTGCTGGAAATCAGCCATCCTTCTCTGCTCAGCAAAATTAAAGCGTATGGTATCGACCTTTGAAGCGTCAAGTTAACCCGAGGATATTCAGGAGGAATTGATGGATGATAAAGAGAGGTGGTTGACCGCTTTTGAAGCGGGCTTCGCGGTGGCATCGGTTAAAAACAGGCGCAGCACGATCAGTCCGACCGGTTGATCTTACTTCTCAGTTTTCCCGAACATTTGAACGTTACGACCTTACGCTCCCGCAGAATCAGGTCTGATCCGGTCGCCGGATTACGGCCGCGCCTTTTGTTCTTTTCTTTGACACAAAATTTTCCGAATCCGGAGATCAGTACGTCTTCCTCACGTTCCAGTGTGTTTTTTATTATTTCCAGAAGAGATTCAACGATGTCGACCGATTTTTTCTTGGTGAAACCGAGTTCATGCACCGCCGTGACGATTTCATTCTTGGTCAACGCCATAGCACCTCCTCAATTCGCAGGGTCGATTTGGGGTTTTATGTACTGGTTATTCGTTTCAATAATGGAGTTAAACACGAAGGTCAACATTTATTTTTGCTGACCTACAGATTGAAAACTTAAGCATATCAAGTGCATCAGGCAGTCAGGGAGATTGGGAACCCTCTCGGGGAGAGTCATCACCGGCCGGGATGGAATCGGCTTTCACGTCACCGGAGGTATCGGCTCCCGGGGCCTCAAGCGGGACAACGCTTTCGATTTTTTTCATGGTTGTGTTGATCTTGGCGACAATTTCATCAATTTCGGCCTTGAGTCGGGAATCGTCCATATCGACCATATAAGAAATCTCCGTATGCGACTCAGACAGTCAGCCGCAATTCTAACTCGCTCTTCCGGGCTCAACTGGCTAAACCGGCTAAACCGGCTCAACGGGCACAACCGATCATCCGGGCGCCTGCGCATCATTTTCATGCACCGTGTCGGTTCAAAGCTTGAGTGTATAAAATGATAAGTAGTTAAATATACATAAATAAATTCTATGTCAAGGCGCTCGTTCGGGGCTCCTGCACCCACTCAGGTAAATCGCTACCCGGTCCGGCGCGAGATTCACCGGGGAATGCTGCCTCGACTCAAGGCTCGAGGGTGAGATCGGGCACTTTTTCATCGGTTGTGGCATCCTCTGCGGCAGCGGATTGCCCGTCATTGTTTCAAAGTAAAGATCGATGATATCGCATTTACGAACTGGGCCGGTTAGCCAGACGAGGACGGCATGGTTTCGGTGTCGGACAGACGGGCCGCTTCGGTGCGACCTTGTTTTTCGTCGACGAAGTAAAACAGAACGCCGCCGATGAGAAACAGCAGGGCCACCGAGCCGAGGCTCCAGCGCGATGCCACTTGGCCGTAGTGTACCACGTCAGCCGCCGAGGGCGCCGGAGGCAGAAGGAAGCGTTTGACGGACAGGCCGACCAGTCCCATCAACGACGGCCCGATGATCGTGGCGAATTTACCCAGCATGTTGTAAAACCCGAAATACTCGGCCGTTCGGTTTCTGGGAATCAACCGTGCGTAATACGACCGGCTGAGGGCCTGAATTCCGCCCTGAACCAGTCCGATCATGACCGCCAGAATGTAAAATTCGGCTTTCCTGGTTATCATCGTGCCCCAAAGGGTTATCAGAAAGTAGGATCCGATGGCCAAGAAGATAGCCCTGCGAACACCCACGACTTCACCCAGCTTGCCGAATCCGAGGGCAGCCGGAAAACCGACAAATTGCACCACCAGAAGTGCACCGATGAGGTCGTTGGCCTGAAAACCGAGGGCCAGCCCGTAATCGACCGCCATGCGGATGATGGTGTCGACACCGTCGATGTAGAACCAATAGGCCATCAGAAACAGAAAAACGGTTTTCAAACGGCGGAAATCCCGCAGCCTTTTTCCAATTTGTTGAATTCCTAAAATAACAGCGGTGCGAACCCCGGTTGTCGATCGCCGGTAGGCGTCCTCGGGCACCCAGTAGACGGTAAAGAGAGTGAAGCCGCCCCACCAAAGCGCGACCGTGAGAAAGGCATACCGAACCGCGCTGGCGGCATCCGGCAGGCCGAAGCGCTCCGGCATCAAGGTCATCAGAACGTTGACCAGAAACAGTAACCCGCCACCCAGATAACCCATGGCATAGCCCAAGCTCGACACGTAATCGATGCGGGTTTCCGACGCCACGGCCGGCAACAGCGAATCGTAGAAGACGATCGATCCCGAGAACCCGACGATACCGGTGACATAAAGCAGAATCGCCCATTCCCACTGGCCTTTTCCCACCAGGAAAAGACCGGCGGTCATGATAACGCCGAGGTAGGCAAAAAGTATCAGAAATTTCTTACGCACCGAGGCTTTGTCCGCAATAGCGCCCAGCACCGGTGCCAA
>JBAVJU010000046.1:0-1642 GCA_049687935.1 Desulfobacterales bacterium
CCTCTCACGAAATCCAGAAGATCGAACTGATCGACTACGAGGACATGGCCCGCCTGGTCAACCGAGAGGCGGTGGTGCGATTTCGGGCGCGTGGCACCAACCCGGAAAGACCGGAGTTGAGAGGAACCGCCCAGAACCCGGATATCTATTTCCAGGGCCGGGAAGCCGCCAATCCCTACTATGTCAAGCTCGCCGGCATCGTCGCGGATTACATGAAAAAAGTCGGCGACCTGACCGGCCGGCATTACCAACTCTTCGACTACATCGGCGATCCCGCCGCCGAGCAGGTCGTCGTGTCGATGGGATCCTCCTGCGAAACGATCGAGGAGGTCGTCAATTATCTCGTCAAGCAAGGACAAAAAATCGGGCTGGTGAAAGTGCGACTCTACCGACCCTTCTCGGCCGAGCACCTGTTTGCCGTGATGCCCGCCGGCGTCAAGAAAATAACGGTGCTGGACCGCACCAAGGAGCCGGGTGCGTTAGGCGATCCGCTCTACACCGATATCTGTACGGCCTACATGGAACGCAGCCAGACCCCGAAGATTCTGGGCGGCCGCTACGGACTCGGTTCAAAAGAATTCAACCCGAGCATGGTCAAGGCGATCTTCGACAACATGGCGGCGTCCGAATCGAAAAATCATTTTACGGTCGGGATCGTCGACGATGTGACCCACACCTCGCTGGAGGTTAAGCCCGGTTTCGACGTGGCGCCGTCCGGGACCGTGCAGTGCAAATTCTGGGGATTGGGTGCCGACGGAACGGTCGGCGCCAACAAGAGTGCCATCAAGATCATCGGTGACAACACCGACATGTATGCCCAGGCCTATTTCGCCTACGACTCCAAGAAATCCGGCGGCATCACCATTTCGCACCTGCGCTTCGGCAAGACCCCGATTCAATCGACCTATCTGATCGATTCGGCCGACTACATCGCCTGCCACAAGGACAACTACGTCGACATCTACGATGTCCTTGAAGGCGTCAAAGAGGGCGGCACTTTTGTGCTCAACTCCAGCTGGTCATTGTCCGACATGGAAGAAAAGCTGCCGGCCCACGTGCGTCGAACCATTGCCTCCAAGAAGCTCAACTTCTACAATATCGATGCCGTCAAAATCGCACAGGAAGTGGGGCTCGGTGGCCGAATCAACATGATCATGCAAACGGCCTTTTTCAAGCTGGCCAAGGTGCTCCCGGTCGACGAGGCCATCGAGCTGCTCAAGAAGGAAATCAAAAAGATGTTCGGCCGCAAAGGCGATAAGATTGTTCAGATGAACCACGAAGCGGTCGATAAAACTCTGGACAACCTGATCGAAATCGACTACCCCGCTGCCTGGGCCGAAGCCGCCGACCATCCCGGAGCGGCCAAAGATGAGCCCGACTTCGTCAAATACGTCATGCGCCCGATCCTGCTGCAGCAGGGCGACAAACTGCCGGTCAGTGCCTTCAGACCGGACGGCATTTTCCCGGTTGACACCTCCAAATACGAAAAACGGGGAGTGGCCATCAACGTACCGCAGTGGATCATGGAAAACTGCATTCAGTGCAACCAGTGCGCCATGGTCTGTCCGCATGCCGCCATCCGGCCTTTCCTGGTCAGCGAGCAGGAACTGGCCGATGCGCCGCAGGGATTCGAGGCCAAGAA
>JBAVJU010000047.1:0-4813 GCA_049687935.1 Desulfobacterales bacterium
CGACCCTCTTGCGGTGATCGATTGCTGAAGCAGAAAGGCCTTTCGCCGGAGGGCAATTTCTGGCATGGTTCTTCAACTGGCATAATTTTTCAAATAGATTCGCCGGGCCGACAGGTAAACCTCGCCCAACAGGTCGATGCCATTACGGAAATAGGTAACGGAAATAGTTGAATTCGCGAGAGATGAAGATCGCTCTGTTGTTGATGACCCTGCTGACCCTGCCGGTAGGCGTGGCAACCGCCGATGCGGTTCCGGATCAATTCGATTTGGTCGCCGTCAATTTTACGGGAGTCGAAAGCGTCTCGAAATCCGAGTTGGCCAAAACGTTGGCCGCCCAAACGCCCCCGTTTTGGAAGGTCTGGCGGTCCTCTCCGGTTCTGAGCGCGCAAGACCTCGAGGACGACCGGCTGCGCATTCAGCAGTTTTACCGCGATAACGGATTTTACCAGACGGTTGCTGGTTTTACGGTAACGGTGTCGGGTCCGGCACCGGTCCGGGGCACCAGCGTGCCCCCTCAGAGCCAAAAGATCACAGGGCCCGGCGAGCCCCCGTCTGGAGCGCTGCCGCGTGTCAGCGTGACGTTTGAGGTCACCGAGGGACCGCCGGTCCTGATCGAATCAATCGATATGACCGTCAACGGACCTCTGAAGGGCGTCGACCGGACGCTTCTCCTGGCCGACACGCGCCTTGAAATCGGCCGGGTGTTCAAAGCGGCCGAATACGAAGAGGCCAAAAAAAACATCAACCGGACGCTCGCCAACCGCGGGTACCCCTTCGCCGAGATCACCGGGAGGGCGGTCATCGATCCAAAGGCCAATCAGGCGCAGCTTTCTTTTCGCGTCACGCCGGGCCCCCTGTCGGTCTTCGGGCCAACCACGATCAGCCAGGAAGGCACTGCGGTTTCCGAAGCGATCATCCGGCGGGCATTGACCTACGAGCAAGGGGAACTCTATGATGCAAGCAAGGTCGAAGCCAGCCGCCGCAACCTGTTCAGACTTGACGTTTTCAGGATCGCGATCATTCAGACCGGGCCGCCGACGGCCGAAGAAGGTGGCAGCGTGCCGATGCGGGTTCAGCTCACAGCAAGAGACCGCCAGAGTGTCCGCCTGGGCATCGGTTACGGCACCGAGGATAAATTGCGCCTCCAGGCCGGGTGGATATATCGCAACCTCGGTGGGCAAGGCGGCCTGATGACAGTGAGTGCCCGCAGTTCCGCTATTTTCAAGAACATACAAGTGGCCTACGATCAGCCGTATTTCCTGGATGCCAGGAACCACCTCACCGCCAGAGCCGGAAACGAGTTGGACGAGCCCCCGGCTTACAAAAACCGCCGGATTTTCACGGATGTGGCGTTAAACCGAAAACTTGGAAGCAACTGGATGATGAGGCTGGGTTACGGCCTGTCGTTCAACACCGAGGAAAGCGTTGCCGCCGCCGATCCCGTGGGCATCGAGGAACGACAATTCCTGGATCAGGATACGCGGATATCGGCGGTCGGTCTGGAGGTGGCCCGGGACACGCGCGACGATCTGCTGAACCCTAAGAGCGGTTCGCTGCTGGCAGCGGGGATCGGCGTGGCACCGGAGTTTCTCGGATCCGAACTCGCCTATTTCCAGCCGGCCGTTGGAGTCCGGAAGCTCCTGCCGGTTTTCAAGGACATCATCCTGGCCGGGCGGGTAAATCTGGAAACCATTCAGGGGATGCAGGGCAGCACGTTTATTCCGGCTTTCAAACGGCTCTATCTGGGCGGCAGCGACACGGTTCGCGGTTACGGCTACCAGGAGCTTCCGCCCCTTGACCGCAACGGCGATCCCCTCGGCGGTCAGACCGCATTCAACGCCAGTGTGGAGCTGAGGTTCCCGATCTACAACGCCCTTTCCGGGGTCACTTTCGTTGATTCCGGGCTGCTTGGCCCGGATCCGTTTCAACTCGAGTTTTCAGACATTCGCTACACTTGCGGGGTCGGACTGCGCTACGATACAGTGATCGGACCGATTCGTCTCGACTTCGGTTACAAGCTCAACCCCCCGACCGGCAAAGATATCGGCGATTTCACCAATCCAAATGAAATCGTCGGCGACCGCTGGCGTTTTTACGTAAACATTGGCCAGGCCTTTTAGGGGGCTGCGGAACGTTCCGCGCCCATCAAGACCTGTCGATCGATTCCGGCACCCAACATTATGAAAAGAACGCCCACTGAAGAAGCATCCGCACCCGGCGGGAGCGCCCGGCGCCGCCTTCTGAAACGGCTCTTGAAGGTTTTATCCGCCACTCTGCTGGTCCTGGTCGCTCTGGGTGTCCTTGGAACACTCGTGCTGCAGGTACCGGCGGTCCAGAAACGGGCCAAGGCACTGGCTATCGACACTCTGGAGCGGCAAACCGGCCTGCGCCTGGAATTGGGGTCGTTGTCCGGAAGCCTGTTTACAAATCTGAGCGCAACCGATCTGCGCCTGGACGGCCCCTCCGGGCCGCTGCTGGCCGCCGAGCGCCTTTCCATCGGTTACGCACTGCCGCTGCTGTTAAAGCACATGCTGGTCATACGGTATCTGCGGTTCGACGGCCTGCAGGTCTATCTGGTCCGCAAGGCAGACGGTACCTGGAATGTCGAAGAAGAAACGCGGCGGTTTGCGTCGCCCGCCGGCGAGGGCCCCTCCGGTCCGCCGCTGGCGGTAGTCGTCAAGCGGCTGGCGATCGATGCCGGAACCCTTTCCATCCGTGACGAGACGTTGGCGCCGCCCCGAATCCGGCAGATCGAAAACCTCCGGCTCGACCTGCAGTTGGACATCGGCTCGGAAATAAAAGCCGATCTGCGGCAGCTGGCCTTCAGCCTCGACGATCCGCGCATCGTCGTGACCGGCCTGAAGGGGCGCCTCCGCTACGATCAACAGCAGGCAGCCCTTCACGTCGAGGGCCTCAATCTCAAGACCGAAGCCTCGGCCGTGTCGGTTGACGCCGGCATTACATTCCAGCAGCCGGATCCCGAGATTACCGCCGCGGCGCGAATCGACACCCTGGCCCTGGCCGAGCTGGGCCGCGTGCTTGAAACCGATGTCCTTAAACGGGGCGACATTACCGGCCGAATCGATCTGCAGGGCACACCGCGGCAGCTGCACCACCGGCTGAGGCTCGTTCTGGATCGGCACCAGTCGCTGGCGGCAGAAGGAGAACTGGCGTTGACCGGCGAGGGGGCGCTGGCCTTCGAGACGACCGGCTCCCTCACCGACATCGATCCGGCGGCCTGGCCCTTTATCGATGCACCGCATCTGAACGGGGATATCGACGCCGATTTTTCCATCTCCGCGCACCATCTCGACGGACCGCAAAGGCAGGTGCATTTGAAGTTGCAGGTGGCCGCCTCGCGCATGGCGGGTTTCGTGGTCGAAACCGGCGATTTCGATGTGACGCTGAAAAATGGCGATCTGGCCGTCACCACGGCCGCGCTCACCGGCACCGCCGGTCGTATCCGCCTTCAGGGCCGGGTCGCAGGGATTGAAACCGGGACCCCGTTCGCCAATATCTCTATCTCCGGGGAGGTGCGCGACCTCGATCCAGCGGCCTTTCTGACCGATCCGCTGTGGTCGGGAAAGGTCAATGCCGATTTCAAGGCCGCGGCCAGGCCAAAACTCGCGGATGCCGCTGCCGGCGATTTGTCTGACTGGACGGCCGAAGCCGATCTCACCCTGAGGCCGTCGGTCCTGTTCGGCACCCCCGTCGCTCGCGCCCGGGCCAAGGCCAACTGGGACGGCGCGCTGATCCGATTGACATCCTTCGAGCTTGACAGTGACTTGGGGCAGGCCGCCTTGAACGGGCAAGCCGTTGCCCGGGATCGATCCTACCGTGTCGCCGGACGCATCGATTTTCCCGCGCTGCCGCGCCTCAAACCGCTGCTGGCCAGACTGGTGCCGGACTTTCCGCCCGAACGGGTTCCGGCCGGCACTCTTCAGATCACCGGCCAGGTGGACGGCAGCCCGCGCAAGACCGCTGTCAATGCCCGGGTGACGGGTGGCGATCTCGTGCTCGATCCCGTCGGGGTGGCAGCGCTCGACCTGGACGGGACGTTTCAGATCACGGGTGCCGTCCTCAGCGGGCAGGCGACCGGCCGGTTTTCCGACATTGACTACCAGGGCCGCCGCTTTCCGCGGCTGGAACTGTCCGCCGACCTGAAACCGGAGCAGCTGGGCGTCGATCTGAGCCTCGCGCATGCGGCCGGTGAACAGCTGACCCTGAAGGGCACCGTCGACCAGTGGCAGCGCGCAGAGCACCGGATCAGAATCGAGACCCTGAGGGTGACCGGCGTCGCCGCCCCGCTCGACCGGCTGATGGCGGAAATCAGAAATACCGAGCCGATTCGGCTGCGCACCGACCCGAACGGCGTCGATGTCGACTCTCTCAAGCTTGCCGCCGGAAAAACATCGCTGCAGGCCGGGGGAAGGCTTGCCCTCGATGGTCCGCAGCAATTTCAACTCTCTATCGCGCGCCTTTCCCTTGAAGGCCTCGAAAGCCTTTGGCAGGACCAACCGACCCTGAAGGGAAACCTGTCGGCCGAGGTAAAACTGAACGGAACGGCCGCTGCCCCGGTCATCGATGCAACCTTGGCCGCCCGGGACGTCAGCGGATACGACGTATCGCTCGCAAAGCTCGACCTCCGGCTGGGGTATCGCGATGACACCGCCAGCCTGACGGCAACCGGTTCAAAGGAAAATTTACAGCTCTTCGAATTGACGGCTCGCAGCGGCCTGGTGTTGCGGTTGCAGCCATTCGAGTTCGTTCCTAAGCCTGGAAGCCTGCAGGCCCGCCTGGAGGCCGAGGACTT
>JBAVJU010000048.1:0-3880 GCA_049687935.1 Desulfobacterales bacterium
ATATTGGTAGCATGGTCTGCGAGGCGCTCCAGGTGGCGGGAGATCAACAGCAGGTTGATCATGTAGCCTATTTTGTCGGTATTCTCTTTCATGGCGTTCTTGATGCGGTCGTAGGCATCTCGCTGAATCTGGTCCACCTCGTCATCCAGCGTGACCACCTTGAATGCCAGGTCCTCATCCAGATTGACCAGAGCGTCCAGGCTCATCCGCAGCATGTTTTCGACCTTTTCGGCCATGTGGGTGTAGTCGAAGTCGAAATTAACGTCACGGCGCTTGGCCAGCACCGCAACTCGCTGCGCTATGTTGACCGCCTGGTCGCCAATGCGCTCCAGGTCGTTGTTGATCTTGATCACGGCGATGAGGAACCGCAAGTCCACGGCCACGGGCTGGTGCAGAGCCAGGACCTTCAAGCACGCTTCCTCAACCTCCACTTCCATCTCGTCGATCTCGTAATCGGTCTTGATGACCCGCTGCGCAGCCTCTGCATCTTTGTTCTCCACGGCCGCGACCGCCAACCGCACCCGTTCCTCCGCCATGGCCCCGAGGGAAAGGACCATTTTTTTTATGTTGTCGAGCTCCCTAATGAAAATTTTCGCCATCGCCGGTTCCTCGCTTTATATTCGAAGTTATGGTGTAGCACGTCATGGCTTCCCGGTAATCCCGTATCGAACGTTCCAGAAAACTCTTCTTTAACCACATTCGGCCCGCCTCGCTAAGATACTGGATATTTTATTTTTAGATCGTGAAAATAACGATCATATCGGTTGATTGCAACTTTTCGGACAGCGGAAGCAACCGTTGCGCTCCTCGGTTCGCATGCAATGTCTCCGGCAGAGTTGGAAATGGAAGCCGGGTGAACGGATTCTAAAGGTATCAACATTTGAGCGCTTTAATCTCTCAATGCAAGGATGAGAATCCGGTCACCCGGTGTCATCTACAATGTGATAGGTTTAACCTAACATTGCCGGGCTTATGATCATTTCTAATCAAATTTTAAAACACGCCTAATATCCGCTGAACACCCCCGGGTCATTGTAAGGCAGCAACGATTCCGAATTAAGACACACCGCAGGTTAAACCTTCATAGGGGAGGTGACGACAGATGGAACAAGGCCCGATGCGCATCGATTTGCACGTCCACTCGAAATTCTCCACCCGCCCTTCCCAATGGCTCCTTCAGAAACTCGGTTGCCCCGAAAGTTTCACCGAACCCCACGAGATTTATCACATCGCCAAAACCCGGGGAATGACGCTTGTCACCATTACGGACCACAACCGCATCGAAGGCGCACTGGAAATCGCCCACCTGCCGGATGCCTTCGTCAGCGAAGAAATCACGACCTATTTCCCCGAGGACCGCTGCAAGATCCACGTCCTGGCATTGAATATCGACGAAGCCCAGCACCGGGACATCCAAAAGGTCCGCGAAAACATTTACGAACTGGTGGACTATCTCCTGGCAGCCGGTATCCTCCACGTCCTGGCGCATCCCCTTTTCAGCGTCAACGATCGTCTCACCGTCACCCACATTGAAAAACTGCTGCTCCTGTTCAAGAATTTCGAAATGAACGGTGCTCGCAACGATCAAACCAACGAGTGTCTTCAACACATCCTCCGGCAGCTGACTCCCGCCGACATCGACCGTCTGGCCAACGCCCATGGAATCACACCCCGCATGGATGATCCGTGGCGAAAAAACATCACCGGCGGTTCGGATGATCACAGCTCCCTGAACATCGCACGGACTCACACGGAAATCCCGGATGCGGACAACTTGGCGAATGCGCTGGCCGGCATTCTCGACCATCGCGCCAGGGTCGTTCGGCACCCCTCAACGCCGCTGGGTTTTGCCCGCACCATCTACAGCATCGGCTACCAGTTCTATCGCCGCCGACTGCACCTGGAACGTTACACCACAAAGGACATGCTGCTCAATTTTCTGGACCACTGTCTGCTGCCGGGAGGCGTTCACAGCGGTCCGGGGTTCATCGCCAAACTCTATGATCTTTGGCACTACCGCAAACGGCCGAGACTCAAAAGCCAGGTCCCCGAGTCACTGGCCGCCTTTATCCGTCACGAAAGCGGCAAGCTGCTTCACGAAAATCCGCAACTGCTGAAAATCACCGAAACGGCCGACACACACGACGATGACCTGGAAAAAATCCTTTTCCAGTTCGTCAACCACATCTCGAACCGGGCCCTGCTGAACGTCGCCCGGAATCTGATGGATAATCTTTCGGGCGCCAATGTGTTCAACGTTTTCCAGACGATCGGATCCGCCGGCGGCCTCTATGCGCTGATGGCCCCCTACCTCATCTCTTTTAACTACTTTGCCCAGGATCGGGTCTTCAATCGCCATATGACAGCCCATTTCAATCGGATAAAGAAGGACGAGCGGTCGGGCGACCCGGAAGACCGGACGGTAACGGCCCACTTTACCGACCGGTTCCAGGACCTGCATCGGTTACAGCTGTCGCTGCAGCGCCTGATACCGGCACGATCCGCAACCCCACGGTTCTTCAAATTGATCTCCTGTGACGCCGGCAAACCCCGCAAAGAGCCGGGAATCCGCCGGTTCGACCCGATCGGCACCTATGAGCACCCGGATTTTCCGGGTAACCGACTCTTTTTCCCCCCATTGATGGAAGTGTTGAATTACTGCTACACTTGTGAGGTGACACACCTGCATTCGGCCACCATGGGCCCGGTCGGCCTGACCGCGCTGGCGGTAGCCCGGATTTTGAAACTTCCCGTGTACGGCGCCTGCCAGCATTCCCTGTCAGACTGCTTCCCGTTCCTGGGGGCGGATGAATCGGTAGGCGAGATCCTGCATCGGTTTCAGCTGTGGTACTATGATCAGCTGGATCGTGTTTACGTTTTTTGCGATCAGGACGCAACCGACCTCCGGCAAATGGGCGTCCAACCCGGCAAGATCAGAATCGTACCACGCCGGGTAGACCTCCGCCGGTTTAATCCCGGTCGGAGAAACGGCCACCTGGATCGGTTTTGCAGGCGTCAGTCTAACCTGAAGATCCTGTGCGACGCGACGTCTGCCGACGAAAAGAGTCTGGCTCTTCTGACGGAAGTTTTCAAAATCCTGTCCCGGGTCGAGAACGGCATCCACCTGATCGTCACCGGCGCAGGTTCCACGACGGCTGGACTGAAGAGACGGCTCGGCGCCACGCCATGCACCTTTCTCGAACGTCCGACCGAAGAAGAGTGGCCCGGCATCTGCGCCTCCAGCGACATTTTCATCTGCGGGAGCCGGGGAAAGGAGGCCATTAAGGCCGTTTCCGAAGCACAAGCCAGCGGCGTTCCGGTCATCGTAGACGATCGGGATCAATTGAAAAGCTGCATCTCACCGGAGCGATCCGGTATCGTGGTCAGAGCCAAAGATGCCGACAATCTTTATGAAGCCCTGCAGCTGCTGATCAGAAACGATGACCGCCGCCGCCGCATGGGGCAGTCGGCACGCCTGTTCGCGGAATCATCGGCAACGGTTTGGACGGCCTTCGCGGACCCGGACGGTACAAACCCGTCAAAGGAGTTCACCTCACCTGTCCGCTTGGCCGGAGGGATGTGATTTTCCACACGATCGACGGCAGTCCCTGCCGGAGGTGCCAGAGTCCGGGCACCGTCACTTTCATGTCCTTACCTGCATGCGGCCCGTCTTACCGCTCACTCCGGCGAAGCCACACAGATACATTTTATAGTGTATTTTTTCTTACCGTATGCTATATATGGTGGCAGAATGGGTTGGTCGGGCCAAGATGCCCGCCCCCAAAAACAGTTCTTTAACAATTTCGTTTCAAGAAAGGTGGCTACATGCAAAACGCCAAGCACTATGTCGTGGACACGAATGTCTTGCTGGAAGACCCCA
>JBAVJU010000049.1:0-40182 GCA_049687935.1 Desulfobacterales bacterium
GGGGAACCGAAAAAGAACTTTTTGCCAAAACCGTTCACTCCCTGAGCGGCCGCAGCATCGGTCCGTTCGTCAACTTCTGCTGCGGATCGCTCCCCGAAACTTTCCTGGAAACCGAGCTCTTCGGTCACTCGGCAGAAGCAGCGGCCAATAACCGGCATGCCAAGCTCGGCCGGATAGCATTGGCGAATGGCGGTACCCTTTTTATCGATGATATCGACTTGCTGCCGCCAAAACTTCAGGCCCGCCTCGCACAGGAGTTGCGTTATCCTGTCAATGAACCGCAGGACACCGGCCGACCGACTGGTGTCGATGTCCGCATCGTGGCCGCCATCCAGGGCAATCTGGTCGAGCGCATGTCAGCGGGCGCCTTCTGCAAAGACCTCTTTGAACTCATCGGCGCGGTGACACTCAGGATCCCGCCCTTGCGCGAGCGCAAAGAAGACATTCCGCCCCTGACCGACCATTTTATCGCAAAGTACAATCACCTTAACGGCAAAGCCATCGAAGGCGTATCGCCGGAAGCGCTGTCGATCCTGATGAGCTATGATTATCCGGGCAACACGCAGGAGCTGGAGCGTGTCATCGAGTATTCTCTGGTGATATGTCCGGAGGGGGTCCTCAACGTCGAACACCTGCCGGAAAATCTGTTTCGGAAATCAAACCGGCATCTCCAGCCGCCGCATCCCCAGCCGCCGACCGAAAACGGGTCATTGATGACCGTCGAAAGAGCCTTCATCTACAAGAGTTTGGCAAGAAACGCCTGGAACCGCAAGTCCACGGCGGAGGAGATGGGAATCCATCCGACCACCCTGTGGCGCAAGATGAAACGGCTTAAAATGGAAATGCCGGTCCGGGAACGCCGCAAAAAGCCGCGCTGACCTCTGCGGCATCACGACCGCCTGAGATCCCGCCATGTCATCAGAATTGTTTGTAGATTTGGCCAACGCATGCCAAGACGCTTCGATACCAGAAGAGAACGCGCCGGATGTCACCCAGACGAAATGGACGGAATGTGAAGCGGTTGCCACAAAGGTGCGCCCCCCTCGGTCCTCTTCAGGCCGAATCAGCCCACGAAGACGTTGAGAATGTCCCTGCGGGCGCTGGCCCGCTGAATAACAACCTGGACCAGATCCTCGGGTTTGAGATCCAGTCCGCTGGTAAACGGGATGTCGCACTCGATCATATATTCGGGGATTAGAACCCGATAGCTTCTGCGGCGTTTGGAGAGCACAAGGGCTTCCTCTTTTTGGCCCACGCGTTTTTCCAAATACTTGAGGATCCAGTAGCGGACGCGACGATGCTGGATGCGCGACACCTGACCCATCGGCAGTTCGAGTAGCCGGATGATCGCCTCGATTTCGTCGTCCGTATAAGGGGCTTCCAGTTCGAAGGCCGAACGAATCTGCCGCTGGGTGATGAGATCGCAGTACTTGCGGATGGGAGAGGTGGCCGTCACATACGTGTCGAGTCCCAGACCGGAATGGGTCTCCGATTTGCGGCTCAACACGAAGCGGTTCAGGAGCCGGCGCTGCATGATGTTTTTGAACAGGCTGTCCGAATCGCCCCGGTACAGGCGCTCTTTGGCTTCGGGTTGCGAACGGAAAACGGCCGGCAAACCGTGTTCCTTCAGAAAACGCCCCATGAGCCAGTTCGCCATGATCATCAACTCGGCCACCAGCATTCGTCCCGGGCTTTCGCGATTGATGCGGTTGATGCTGATTTCACCCCCCTCGCCGATCCAAACATGAACCTCCGGCAGGGTGATCTGCACGGCCCCGGCCTGCAGCCGGTAATCATGAAACCGGGCGGCCACATCTCTCAGGATGCCGTAGATCTGATTCTCTTCGGCCAATACGTTCACGTCGTAATAGGTCAACTGCTGCTCGACCCTGACCAGAGAGGGCACGATCTCGACCGAAACGATATCGAGAGACGGGCTGAGCGTCACCAGCGTGCTGATGGCCGGTCGAAGATGGCCGGCCTTTAGACTGCACAGGTCTTCCGCCAGGCACGACGGCAGCATCGGAAGCCGTCGGTCCGGCATATAAATCGAACTGCAGCGGGTGAAGGCTTCGCTGTCAAGGGTAGTGTTCTTTTTAACGTGATGGCCCACATCGACGATGTGGATACCGAGCCGATATGAATCCGCAAGCGTTTCAAGGCTGAGGGCATCGTCGTAGTCGAGGGTCGACTGGCCGTCAATTGTCATCAGGGAGAGCTGTGTCAGGTCGCGGCGTGCAGAAGCAGGCGACACCTCTACGGCCGTTTGCGCCGCCGTTTGCATCAACGTCTCGGCCTCATCCACGACTTCCGGCGGGAACTCGGTGGGAATGCCGTAGGTAATCAGGTCGATGTTCTCGTTCTCTTCCCACACGCCGAGCTTGACCAGCACCGGAAAAAGCACTTCGGGTGATCGAACGCCGGCCTCCTGCAGAATTTTCTCGCCCAATGCATAAGACGGGCTTTCCTGTCCGTAGAGGTAGAGCGACTTGAAGATGTCGATCAACTGTCGATCTCTATCCGACAGAGAACCGCCGGCTGCCGGTTCGCCGTTCAGCATACTCTTGAGCCACGCCGCACCCTTGGCGATCAGCCGCTTCCTGCGTTCGGTCTCCTCCTGCTGGGCCTTGAGACGATCGACCTGCTCCTGACTGTGCGGGAAAAACTGTTCCGGACTGAACTTGAAATACAAGCGGTCCTTAAAAAACGCCCTGACCAGAGCCGACTGGTGATCAGGGGACGGGTTGTCCGGAAACCATAATTCGGTCATGGTGGCCAGGTCGATCCACTCCTGCTCGCTGTTTAAAACTTCCCACAACTCGGCGATATCGACCTGGCTGCTCAGGTTCTCACGGCGGGTTGCCACGCGTTTCAAGGCTTCGACCATTTTTTCCCGCCCCTGGACCGGGTCGAGGCGATCTTTCGAGCTATGGGACAGCCGGCTGGCCGACAGATTCACCTCGCGGTTGATTTCGTTCAGCACCCGCAGGCGTTTGTCCTTGGCCTCCATAACGACCGCGCACACGATTTTCTGGCGATCGATGTATTCGACGATGCACCCTGTTTCCATAGCGCGTGATACTAACAACCGAACATTTGAAAGTCAATTCGTCTCCGATCCGCCGCTTGCAAACCATCCGGGTCGAATGAGCCATGTTGCAGATACGCCCTTACGTCACTATATTAAGACGTTTTCGCCGAGTTTCAGCCGCGATTCGAAACCGGTTATGTTAAGGCTGATGAAACCCACTGAACTTATCAAACCGTACTTCTCGGAAAACCGCCGATTAATCGCTGCCGGCATGGTCAGCCTGATCATTGTCGACGTCCTGCAGCTTTTTATTCCACGGGTCATCAAATGGGCGATCGACGATCTGACGGCCGTGCGGATCGAACCGGCCGGGCTGATGCGCTATGCACTTCAGATCGTGGGTATTGCCGTCCTGATCGGGATCTTCCGGTTCGTCTGGCGTCATTGTCTGCTCGGAACCTCGCGACGGGTGGAGGAAGGTCTGCGCAACGAGCTCCTGTCTCACATCCAAACCCTGTCACCATCCTATTTCGACCGGGCGAAGACCGGCGATCTGATGGCCCACGCCACCAACGACATCCAGCAGGTGCGCATGGCAGTAGGAATGGGTCTGGTGGCCCTCAATGATGCGATCGTCCTGGGGGCCGCATCCATCGGGTTCATGGCTTACATCAATCTGAAGCTGACATTACTGGTGCTGATCCCCATGCCGCTGCTGGTTATCGGCACGCGGTTCTTCAGCCGAAAGATGCACCGCCGATACCAGGAAGTTCAGGGCGCCTTCGCCGATCTGACCGAGGCCGTCAGGGAACGTTTTGCCGGCATTCGGGTCATCAAATCTCACGCTTGGGAGGACCACGAAGCCGCGCGCATCAACGACATCTCCCGCAGTTACATCAAGGAGAACATCGATCTGGTGAAGATCACCGGGGCCTTCTTCCCGATGATGGGGTTTTTGACCAACCTGAGCCTGGCCATCGTCATCTTCGTCGGCGGCCGTCAGACCATCACCCGGACGATCACCCCGGGCGATTTCGTCGCCTTCATCAGTTATCTGGGCCTTCTGACCTGGCCGATGATGGCGCTCGGCTGGGTGACAAACCTGATTCAGCGCGGCAAGGCCTCTCTCGACCGCTTGACCCGCATCATGACGACCCGGCCGGAAATTGTCGATCACCCCGGAGCCAAGACGATTGGACGGTCTCGGGGTGCCGTCGCTTTTGAGAAGGTCCGGTTCGCCTACACCTCCGGTAAAAACGGCAACAGCCAACCCGTTCTGACCGGCATCGATCTGGATATCCCGCCGGGAAGCATCCTGGGCATCGTCGGGCCGCCCGGCAGCGGTAAGACCACCCTGTTGAACCTGATTCCCCGGCTTTACGACGTCTCAGGCGGGCGTATCCTTTTGGACGGTGAAGACATCCGATCACTCAAACTACGGGACCTCAGAGCCCAGTTGTCATTTGTGCCCCAGGAACCCTTCCTGTTTGCCGGCAGCATCCGTCAGAACATTACCCTCGGCCACCCCGATCTCGACGACCGGGCGCTGACTTCGGCTGCCGATCAGGCCGCCGTCCAGGACACGATCACCGCCCTTCCCAACGGTTACGACACGATCGTCGGGGAAAAGGGCATCATTCTCTCCGGCGGTCAGAAGCAACGTATCGCCCTGGCGCGCGCCCTGCTTCATGCCGCCCGGATCCTTGTCCTCGACGATCCGATCAGTCAGGTCGACCTGGATACCGGCAATCGGATGGTGGCCACTTTCCGCGCCATGGCCGGTGAAAGAACCATTCTGATCGCCTCGCACCGTCTTTCCGCCATCCGGTTCGCCGACACCATCATTGCGCTGGATAACGGGCGGATCGCAGAACGCGGCACGCACCGGGAGCTGATGGAGAACAATCAATACTACGCCAGGACTTACCGCCTGCAGGAAATCGAAGAGGACCGGTATGCAAACTGACATCGGTTACTTCGAAGAGGGACAGCTCGGGAAAACTTACGACATAAAGCTTCTGCGGCGTATGGTGCCCTTTACCCGCCCGTTCGCCAAGCCGATCTTCTGGGCTGTGCTGTTGGTGGTGTGCATCACCCTGCTCGACCTGGCCCTGCCGTTTGCAACCAAAGTGGCCATCGACCGCTATATCGTTCCGCGGGCCGAAACGGCGGCCGAAAATTCCCCCGCCGGACCCAAGACGAATACCCGTTGGATCACAGCCGACCTGGATCGGGACGATGTTCGCGCCGTGGTCCGCAATCACCCCGATCTTTTCGCGATCAAGGGCTCCCAAGCGCTCATAACGTTGACCGATCTCGACCGCCTGGACAAACGCGAGATCGCCGTCGTCCGGCAGAACGACATCAGGGGCCTGGGGTATATCGCCCTAGTCTTTCTGGCCATCATCGTCCTCGACTTCATTTTTAATTTTTTTCAGAAGCTTATTATGGAGTATACCGGCCAGATGATCATGCACAACCTGCGGATGCGCCTGTTCACGCATATCCAGAGCCTCTCGATGGCGTTTTTCACGCGCAACCCGGTCGGCCGGCTGGTCACCCGCGTCACCAACGACGTGCAGAACATGGACGAATTGTTCACATCGGTGATCACCTTTATCTTCAAGGACCTGTTTTTGTTGCTCGGTATCGGGGTGGTTCTGATCGCCCTTAACTGGAAGCTGGCTCTGGCGGCCTTTGCGGTAATGCCGATCGTGTTTGCGGCTACCGCGGTTTTCTCCGTCAAGGCGCGGGACATTTTCAGGGTCCTGCGCATCAAGATCGCTGAAATCAACACGCGCTTTGCCGAAACCATCGGTGGCATCAAGGTCATTCAACTCTTCCGCAACGAGGCCGACAATTATCGGCAGTTCGAGAAACTGAACCACGAAAACTATTTGGCCGGAATGAGCCAGATCCGCGTTCTGGGCCTTTTTCTGCCGGCCATCGAAGTCCTGGGGGTTTTGGCCACGGCCATCGTCATCTTTTACGGCGGCGGTGAGACGCTGGCGGGTACGCTGAGTCTCGGTTCCCTGGTGGCGTTCATATCCTACATGAAAATGTTCTTCCGGCCCATTCGCGACCTGGCCGAAAAATACAACATCCTTCAAAATGCCATGGCCTCGGCCGAACGCATCTTTCTGATCCTGGACAGCCGGAGCCGGCTGCCGCTCCCGGTCCCCGGCGACCGGGAGCATCGGCTCGCGAAGATCGAGACCATAGGCCTTGACAACGTGTACTTCCATTACATTGCCGATGAACCCGTGCTGCGGGCCATCGACTTGACCATCAACGCCGGCGAGACGTTGGGCGTGGTCGGCCCCACCGGGTCCGGCAAAACCACGCTGGTCAATCTTCTGACCCGCTTTTACGACCCGAGCAGCGGACAGGTGCGCCTCAACGGCAGAGATCTGCGGGATTACGATCCGCAGGCCTTCCGTTCCAAAATGGCCCTGGTCATGCAAGACCCGTTTCTGTTTTCGGAAACGGTCAAAAAAAACATCTTCCGTACCGATGGGCGCATGACCCCTGCCGAGATGGACACCATCCTTAAAATGTCCAACTGCGAAGCCCTGATCGACAGACTGCCGGACGGACCCGATACGGTCCTCTCCGAGGGCGGCGCCTCGATTTCAAGCGGCGAGCGGCAGCTTATCTCGATCGCGCGGGCCTTTGCCCGCAACCCGCAACTGATCCTCTTCGACGAGGCCACCTCCTACATCGACACCGAGACCGAAATCAAGATCCAGGACGCCATGGAAAAACTGATGAGCGGGCGGACCTCGGTCATCGTGGCCCACCGGTTGTCGACCGTACGTCATGCCGACCGGATCATCGTGCTCAGCCGCGGCCGCATCGTCGAAGCCGGCAGCCACGAAGAACTGATGAACCGCAGGGGGTTTTACTATCGACTGCATCAGGCTCAAGGCTAAGGCGCCATTTCCTCCCTCCGACCGGGAGCCGAATCCCTTCCGTCAGTGCCTCCGCCGGAAATCCCCATCGTCTGATGCGCCATTTTTTCGACCTGTCGACCGATCGTTACATAGTGCTTGCCAAAACGGAAACGACGTGTTATGCACTTTTCTTTGAAAAACGACAGGGCACTGAAAACCTTGAAAATTTTTACAAAAACGAAAAGAACCAGACCGGGCAAGTCTGGTTCGCGGTTGTGTTAACCCAAAAACAGAGGAGGAGGTTAGATGGCTTACGATGCAGTAAAAATGGCTGACTGGCAGATATCCGAAGAGGCCGAGAAAAACATGCCGACACCGGACGAGTGGCGCGAGAAACTGGGCCTGCAAGCAGACGAAATGCTGCCGATGGGAAGGCTGGCCAAACTCGACTTTTTGAAGATCATCGATCGCCTTAAAGACAAACCGGATGGCAAGTACATCGAGGTGACCGCCATCACGCCGACCCCCCTGGGGGAAGGCAAAAGCACCACCTCCTGCGGCCTGATGGAAGGCCTTGGCAAGCGCGGCGTCAATGTCGGCGGTGCCCTGCGCCAGCCCTCCGGCGGACCGACCATGAACGTCAAGGGGACCGCTGCCGGCGGCGGCAACTCCCTGCTGATCCCCATGACCGAATTCTCACTGGGCTTGACAGGCGACATCAACGACATCATGAACGCCCACAACCTGGCCATGGTGGCGCTGACCTCCCGCATGCAGCACGAGCGCAACTACAACGACGAACAGCTCCAGCGACTGACCGGAATGCGGCGGCTCGACATCGATCCCACACGGATCGAAATGGGCTGGATCATGGATTTCTGCGCCCAAGCCCTCAGGAATATCGTTATCGGCCTCGGCGGCCGGTTCGACGGCTACACCATGCAGTCCAAATTCGGCATCGCGGTCGGTTCGGAGTGTATGGCGATTTTGGCGGTCATCCGCGATCTGGCAGACCTTAAAGAACGCCTCAACAACATCACCGTGGCCTTCGACAAGAGCGGCAAACCGGTCACCACCGGCGACCTGGAAGTCGGCAACGCCATGACCGCCTTCATGCGCAACACCATCAACCCGACCCTGATGTGTACGGCCGAGTACAACCCCTGCATGGTCCACGCCGGACCGTTCGCCAACATCGCCGTGGGGCAGTCCTCGATCATCGCCGACCGCGTCGGCCTGAAGCTTTTCGACTACCAGGTGACCGAGTCCGGCTTCGCGGCCGACATCGGCTTCGAGAAGTTCTGGAACGTCAAATGCCGCTTCAGCGGCCTCAAACCCCATGTGTCGGTCCTGACGTCCACCATCCGAGCGCTCAAGATGCATGGCGGCGGCCCGAAGGTCGTGCCCGGCATCGCCCTGCCCGAGGAATACAAGAAGGAAAACCTGGCGCTGGTGGAAAAGGGCTGCGAGAACATGGTTCACCTGATCGGCGTCATCCGCAAGTCCGGCATCAACCCGGTGGTCTGCATCAACCGTTTCTACACCGACACCGACGCCGAGTGCGCCGTCGTGCGCAAGGCCGCCGAAGCCGCCGGTGCCCGCTGCGCCGAATCGAAGCACTGGGAAAAGGGCGGTGACGGGGCGCTCGAGTTCGCCGATGCGGTCATCGACGCCTGCAACGAGAAGAGCGACTTCAAGTTCCTCTATCCGATAGAAATGAAACTGCGCGACCGCGTCGCCAAGATCGCCAAGGAAGTCTACGGCGCCGACGGCGTGTCCTGGTCCCCCGAGGCCGAGGCCAAGGCCAAGATGCTGGAAAGCGACCCCAAGTACGCCGATTTCGCCACCATGATGGTCAAGACCCACCTGAGTCTCAGCCATGACCCGACGATCAAGGGCGTGCCCAAGGGCTGGACCTTGCCGATCCGCGACGTCCTGATATACTCCGGCGCCAAGTTCCTGTGCCCATGTGCCGGCGCGATCAGCCTGATGCCGGGAACCGGCTCCAACCCGGCTTTCCGGCGGGTGGATGTGGATGTCAAGACCGGTAAGGTTTCCGGTCTGTTCTAACCTGAACTAAAAATTAAAATAAAAAAGCCCGGGGGTGTGCCCCCGGGCTTTTTTATTTTAGCGCTCGTCGAGGGGGATGTAGTCCGTCTTCTGCGGCCCGGTGTAAATCTGACGGGGGCGGCAAAGCTTCCAGTTGGGGTCGTCCATGCTCTCCTTCCACTGGGAAATCCAGCCCGGCAGGCGGCCGATGGCAAACATGACCGGAAACATGTTGGTCGGTATCCCCATGGCGCGAAGGACGATGCCGCTGTAAAAGTCGACGTTCGGGTAGAGGTTGTTTTCAACGAAGAAATCGTCTTGCAGGGCCACCTCTTCCAGCTTCATGGCGATATCGAGCAACGGATCGTGGAGCTTGAGCGTTTGGAGAACCCGGTGACACATCTCCTTCATGATTTTGGCTCGCGGATCGTAGGCCTTGTAGACCCTGTGACCGAACCCCATGAGTCTGAAGGGGTCTTTTTTGTCCTTGGCCCGCTTGATGTAGGGCATGATGCTGCCGCCGCTCCTCTGGATATCGGTCAGCATCTCGATGACCGCCTGGTTGGCGCCGCCGTGAAGCGGACCCCACAGGGCGGCGATGCCCGCCGATATGGCCGCGTAGAGGTTCACCCGACCACTGCCCACCACTCGCACGGCCGAGGTGGAGCAATTCTGTTCGTGGTCGGCGTGCAGAATCCAGAATACATTGAGGGCCTCGACCAGGTCGCCATCGAGCCGGTAAGGCTTGACCGGTGTGTCGAACATCATATTGAGAAAATTGGCGCAGTAGGTCAGGTCCGATCGCGGGTAGACCACCTTGTGTCCGCGGGAGATCTTGTACGACATCGCAGCCATGGTGCGGACCTTCGACAGCAGCCGGGTCATGGTGATATTGATCTCTTCCTCCATGCTCTGCAGTTCGGGATAAAAACTCCGCAGGGCGTTGACCATCGATGACAGAATGCCCATCGGGTGTGATGCCCGCGGGTATTTTTCAAAAAAAGACCGCATGTCTTCGTGGACCAGCGAATTGTCGTTGAGCAGGACCGAAAAGCGGTTCAATTGCATGCGGGTGGGCAGCGTGCCGTTGATCAGCAGGTACGCGGTTTCGATGAAGGTCGAGTGCTCCGCCAGCTGCTCGACCGGTATGCCGCGGTAGCGCAGAATCCCGTTTTCACCGTCCATATAGGTAATGGCGCTGTAACAGCTGCCGGTGTTGGCGTACCCATAGTCGAGCGTGATCAGACCGGTATCCTTGCGCAGGCTCGATATGTCGATGGCCCGCTCACCCTCGGAACCGACGACGAGAGGCAGTTCAAAGGTCTTGCCGCCGTAAGTCAGTGTAGCGTGGTCGCCCATGATCATTCCTTTCTTCCTACAGGCTTTACGATAAAGGTTTGGGACTGTTTTATCGGTCGTCGGCGCATTACACACCTCTGGCCTCGTCAAATCTTTATCTTAAAGCCTAAATGTCTCTTCTTTCGGTCCGACGCTTTGGGGGCCGATGCTTCCTCGAAACGGTAAGCCCATGCTTTTTACTTCAAATAGCGGGAATATCAAGCAAAATTTTGTCGGTTGACAAATGCCAAGCTGATTCAGGTATTTACAGACGAGATCGCGTGCATTATTTTAATAAATTGAACTCGAGACCGGAAGGGAGTCGCCATGTCGTACAAAGAAAACCTGCTTAAAAAAATCGAAATCGATCGGTTGGTCAACCGGGTCATCACCTCTATCGGTTCACCGGACAGCGGCCGCAAGGTCGACAAGGAAGCCATGCGCCGCCTGCTCGATATGGCGGGCTACACCCACCGGCGTGAACGCGACCTCGATTTGTATCTCGAGAACGACGGCGCGACCAAAGGCCTCATCCTGGTCCTGGACAACGACCTGACGATCTATGATACCACCGTCGAGGATGTGATCATCCGCAAGAGTCCCGTTATCAAGGAGATGGTCAGCATCCGCAACATCATCAAGATCCTCCATGACAAAGACGTGGTCGTAAGCCGCAAAGAGGCATCGGTCATGCACGTGCGGGAAGCCTGCGTCAATCAGCTCGACCTCTCGCACACGGCAGACGACATCGGCGACATTGCCATTGACGGCAAAGCCTCCCTGGAAAGCCGCTATGCGGACGGCGTGGTCGAGGTGCTGGCCATGTTCGCCGAGATGCTCGGCTTCCAGCCGCCGCCGAAGGTCTTTCAAGCGCGCCACCACGACATCATCGGGGCGCTCACGGAAAAAGCGGGCGGGGACATCCGGTTTGGTCCGGCCGTGATTTACAGCATGGCCCACAACGAGATAAAGGTGATCGACCGGCAACTGTCGAGTCTCAGCAAGGATGATCTCGATTATTTCCAGGGGGTCGTCAAGGGCGAAACGAAATCTACCGCAGAGGGTTCGGACGTTTTCGAATTTCTCAAGCAGTCGGTGCTCAAAAAAGAACCGGCATCCGAACCGATCGCCTGATGGAATCGATGGGGTGGCTTTTTCGGGAAATCCCGAACCAGCGTCAGCCGGCCACCCGGTTTTTTCAAGGCGTCGCTTCGACTTCGGCGGGCTTTTTTCCGATTTGCATCAGGTTAACCGGACTTCTGACGGTGTTCTCCATAATGCTCTTCAGTTCGTAGGAAATGGCTGACGGTGCTAACGCTTGGATGCGAACATTATCCAGCGTCCCCTTTAAACCGAGGGGTATGGTGTTGAGGCCCTGAAGGACGCCGCCAACCAATGGTAGCTTATCCAATATACGACCCAAGGTGACCTGCAGGGTCACCAGCAGGTTCAGATCCAACCGGCCGGTGGGTAAGTCTTGTTCGCCGACAGCCGTTAGCGCCAACGAGGAGCCGTCCAAGATAAATTTATGATAGGATATCTTGCCGCTCTGAAGGCTGGCCTCAATTTTCATGGATCGGTAACCAAAACCCGTCGTCTCCATCTGCTTCAGATCGGTTTGACCCGTCAAAAGCTCGGTCGCATTCAGATATTTCAATACGTTTAACAGAATGACATCTTGATAAATATGGCCGTCTACCGCCGAATACTCTACCTGTCCGGTTGCGGCTTTGAGCAGGTCTGCCGCTTTTCCATTGCCTTGAAAACTTCCCTGCAGGCTGTATGTCCCGTCGGCTTTGAATTCTTTTATCGTTTTCAAATCAATGCCTTTGGTTGCGGATCGTGCCGCGGCAAAACAGTTCAGGGTGGCGTTGAGGTCCTGGTCTGTGGCCATTGTCTTCACATCAAACCGGATGGTCTCCGGCGACAGGCGGAGCGTTCCGGGCGTGGAAATACCGCATACCATGGCCTCTTTTATCGTGATGTCGGTGTTTGCCTTATTCAGGCTGACATCGGCGTGCAATGAACGCCAGGTAAGATCACTAAAGGTCAACCGGTCGGCCTTGAAGCGGATATTTCCCACTACCGGAAAGGGTTCGGATGTGGCGCCTGCTTGAGGCTCTATTTTCTCTGTGCTGCTTTTCAGTACCTGAGTCAGATGATCCAGATCGACGGCATCGGCGGCGATGTCCATGTCGAGCCCCAACCGGTTTTCGAACTCCACCTGAATGTTTCCTGACAGTTTCAGCGGCGTCTCGCTCCAGTTCAGATCCGCCGTATCTATCCACATCTTTGACGCATCGCCGCGTATGGCAAGAGAGTTTATCCGCAGCGGCGTGGCCGGGTCATACGCCACGAAGATGTTCTGTCCTCTGAGTTCACCCTGAATTTGGCTCCTGGAAAGGTTTTGGAGATCCCATTGGGCCCTCATTTTTCCGTCGATCGATCCGGCAAAAAAGGTCTCTTCTCTGAAGAGCCGGTTGAGGGTTTGTTGATAAATTTTTCCGTCAAAGGCAAGGTCGACTGCACCACCCTTAACGTGCAGCCCAACGGTTGCGCGGGATTCAGGATCCTGAATCGACAGCTTGTCGACAGCCAGTTCATCGACACCCAGCAGGATATCGGTTGATATCTCGAGACCGTCCTGTGTGGCAATGGATGTGGAGAGCGTATTTTTTTCACCCCTGGCATACCGCAGTTTAGATGGTAACAGGGTCTGCGGCCGAAGTTTCAACCAGGACGGCGCCCCGAGAACACGCGTTAACCACTCGATGAATTGAGGACCCAGGCGGCCTTCCAGGATCAGGCTGACATCGTTGGTGAATCCTTTCAGGTAGACCCTATGCGTGCCGGATATCTTGAGGGGCGCATCCTTCAGGCTTATTTGGCCGTCTGTATAGGTGAATACGTTAGAATCGGCCTTGAATTTTGCGAAGGCAATTTTGACGGTTTCCGGACCCTCGGGTAAGTTCTCCAGCAACAGGTCTTCTACTTCGCCCGCCACATCAAAATGCCAATCCCGGGGCGTTTGCAGAGGGCCCTTGACCTTTATCGCTGAAATCGTGATGACCCCTTTCTCACCGCCATAATACTTTAAGGTTTCACGCAGCGCCTCAAACGACGCCAGCCAGGGAACCATCTCTGCCAGATAGAGGCCGCATCGACCGGACGCAATCTCCAGGTCGCCCTTTTTCCTCCATTCAATACCGCCGGAAAGGTCGGTAAAAGTCGACTTTCCCAGCGAACCGTGTAAGTGACGGATACCGATGCCGGCCCTGGTGTAAGAAAAATTCCCGCTGGAAATCGCCACCAAATGCGGAATCCCGCGGTAGCGTGCGGTAAGGTTTATATCGGAGGCCTCCACTCTCACCGTCACGTTTTTCGTATCTTCACCCAGCACCAGTTTCCCGTTGGCGCCGCCTTTCAGTTCTTCCATCTTTGCCAGTTCGCTGCGAAAGTCTTTATCGCCGATGAGGCGGTCGAGAATCGGCGGCAGCTGGGCCAGGTCGGCCCGGACGTCTGTTTCCAGATGAAACGGTGCCTCGTCTCCGACGAGGCCCAAAGTCAACTTGCCGTTCTCTCCGCTCGAATTTCCCAGACGCGCTCGAAGATTTTCCCCTTCGAGAATTCCATGCGAAATGACAACATCGCCAGTGGTGTCGGTCAGATCCAGCTGCACACCGGGAATGGTGATGTCTCCGTCACGCATCTGCCCCCGGATGACGAGTGTGTCCATGTTGCCCAAATCACTGGGTGCTTGTCCCTGAGCCGCCAGCGTGATCAGGGGGACGGTGCCCCCTTTCAAGACCTCGAAAATGCCGCGGATGACGGTATTTTCTCCCGAAAGCGCGAGCGCCGCCTGCCGCGTTGTCTTGACGTCGATATTGCGGCCTTCTATTTCCATGCGCAGTTGCGAATCGTCAAGAGGGGAAATGAGATGCCCGGAGAGACTCATTTGCGGGTAATCCAGAACCAGATTCATCAGTGAAACCGTGGCCGAATTTTTGTCGAGATCGACACGGCTTTTAAATGTCCTGTTGCGAATCTCCACAATTTTGTCCTCGCGAACCAATGTCAATTCCGGGATGGAAACATCGACATCCGCCTGCATCTGTCCGGGACCGTCCAGGTTGACCGCTATCGTCAGATCGGCTGGGACCGCCTGCATCTTCAGGGACAAATCCGGTAAAAAAATGTCTCTGATGACCTGCGGCTGCAGTTGGGTCAGCAGAATCTGCGCTTGGCCTTTTACTTCCCTGGTATCTATCCGGCCGGACATGGAAACGCTTTCGACCAAGTTAGAAGTGCCGGTAACCTGAAATGTTAGACTGCTGGCCGCAGGGGTTAAGCGGGCCTCGACATGATCGAGTTCAACCGCCGCCCTGCTGTCAACCATCAGTTTGAAGCGTCCGTTTTCTAGATAACCGTCCACATCGGGGAGCTGCAGTGCCGGAGGCGTCGCAAAAACAGAGACGATTTGCCGCATCAAATCACTCCCCGGCGATCCCTTTGCCGGCGTTTTTTCTTCTTTAAGTGCGTTTTGCAAGGTAAGGGTCACATCCGGCTGCCGGACCCGTATTTCCCTGAAACCGATTTTTCCGGACAACAGCGGCAGAAACCTGGGGTAAACGGCTATCATTTCCGCTGACCCCGCCAACTTTTTCGGCAGCATCACAGACACTTTGTCAAGTGTCACATGCGGCACCGGGAAAACGGAGACATCAAGCCGGTCAAAGTCGATTTTGCCGCCGACTTTTCGGGACAATTCGCTGCGGATCTTGTTTTTAAAAGTTTCCGAATCGATCAATCTCGGAAGAACGAGAAGGGCTAAGAACAAAATGATGAGGACGGCAACCATGCCGATAACGGCGCCGATAATAATTTTTCTGCTCTTGTCCACCTGGCAAGGCTCCTGGCAATCGGCCGTCGCAGACACGGTGAAGCCGCGCGGCCGTCAATTTTATTGAACGTAAAAATGATATCCAGCCATTTGAGAACTGGAGCTCATTCAGGTCTTTCTGCCATTTGATCATTAATCCAATTTTTTACGTCCATAAAGGGATAATTTTCAAGGATGCCGAAATGCGGCAGTTTCTTTATTTTCAGTTTCGAGAAAACAGGCGTATAAATACCGCAAAGAAACTTCGTTAAATTTACCTCGCTATATTTTAAACCGTTCGACGGCAATCATCAGGATTTTTAATTGGCCGCTTTTGGCACGCTCGAGGATGGCATTGTAAAGGGTTGATTCCAGTTCCGCAGGTCAGCCGAGAAAACCTTTGAAAAGGGCGTGGGCTCGGGTATGATGGTTCAGCGTGCAATAATAAATCAGTTGCCGAACATGGGCCCGGTCGGGCCGAGGTGGCAGGAGTAGCAGCCAAAGCCGGTGCGGGTGATGATGCTGAAACTCTTCAGGCCGAGGGCCCCGGCCATCTCGGGCACCAGACGGTCCAGCTTCAGCCGAGTGGTGTCCGGATACTTTTCGAACTCAATTATAGAATACTCTCTTGTGTTCCTTGACCAGGTAATCGATCTCCTTGTCAAACTTCGAGCGGTAGTATTTGACCATGGTCTGATTCGACATGATCATGTCGATCTGACGGGTGTGCAGGCACAGATACCCGAGGGTTTCGATGCACTTTTTCATAAATTCCGGGTCATGCCCCTCGGTGCGGGCCTCCAGGTTATCTTCGACGACCTCCGTTTTAAAGCCGTGGTCTTCGAGCAGTCGGCCGATGAAGTGCGCGCGCCGGGCTTTGCGATCCAGGTCCGCAGCCCCGCCCTTGAACTGGAACTTGACGTAGTTTTCCTCTTTGCGGTTGGTGACCAGGGCCTCCATCGTGGTGAAGTGGTAACCGAGCCGCGAACTCAGGTTGCAAAAATTTTTGGAAATCATGAAATAGTTCTGTTCCGCGAACCGGGACCGCCGGCCGGTGTTCAGAGCGGTATTGGCGGTCGACTGAAACATGACCGACATCAGCCCCTTGCCGTCGATGGCCGGCGGGCCGTCCCAGGGGATGGCGGCAAAACCCTCCCAGAAGGCCAACATCGGAACCGAGGCGATGTTCTCCAGCTTGACGTACTTTCCCTTGACCTCTTCGCGGTAGCCGTCGTCCAGATTCAAAATCCACCACTGCATCGGCACCTTGTAGTAAAGCTGCTTGCTGGAGCGTTCCGAAAAATTGTGCTCCTTTCCGAAACTGAACATCTCCTGTACCGATTTTTCGTGGATGAAGCGCGTGATATCGTGCAGGGTCTGACAGTTCTTGGGCATGAATTCCGGAGCGGCTGGATCCAGCAGATGCAGGGGCACAATGTGCCCGCTGACCAGCCGCAAGGTTTCGTAAACCGGGCTGCCCTCCATCAATCCCTGTTTTTTCTCCACCGCCGTCAGGAGATGCTCTGCGCGACCGCGGTAAATCGTCCTTCCGGTCGCATCCACCGTGATCAGGTCCCCGTTTTCGAGCCGGGTCATGGCATCGGCTATGCCAAAGAGCGCCGGCACGCCGAACTCGCGCGCCACGTTGGCCAGGTGGCCGGCAAAGCTGCCGTGTTCGGTGACAACCGCCGCCGCACGGTTGATCAGGGAGGCCCAACGCGGCAGCGCCTCGCGGGCCACCAGAATGCCGCCCTCCGGAAACGCCAGCATGTCGATACCGCGTTCCAGTCGATGGACCTGGCCGGCCGCGGCACCAGGGCTGGCGGTGACCCCTCCTCCGATGAGCATGTCTTTTTCGCGTTGTTTGCGGGACAGCTGCGGCAAAGGGCGCTCGGCGGCTTCCACCTGCTGCAACGGGCGGCACTGCAGGATGGTGATCTCACCCTCATGCCCGACCGCCCACTCGATGTCCTGGGGTGCGCCGTAATGCGTCTCCATCCGCACGGCCATTTCGGCCAGCGCGATCGCCTGCTCATCTGACAGCGACGGCTGCCGGCGGGTATCGTCCGCCGTGAGATCGATCCGGCACACACCCTCGAGCGGATAGCAGACGAACTTGCGGTCCTTGTCCTTGACATCCTTGTGCATCACCTGCAGGGGTGCCTGCCGGGAAACGACAAAGAGATCGCAGTCGATGGTCCCGTCGACCACCGCCTTTGGAAGCCCCCAGGCCGCATTGATGAAGATCGCATCGTCATTGATGTCGATCGGATTGCACGAGTACATCACCCCGCCGGACCGGGCATCGACCATTACCAGACACCCCACGCACATGGCGATGTCCTCGTCCTTGAAGCCCTTCTTCATGCGATAGGTCATCGCCTGCAGGCTGTACTTGCTCGCCACGATTTCCTTGTAGGACTGGATCACATTCTGAAGGCTGATGTTCAGTTCCGAACGGTGCATGCCGGCAAAGGAACTGCCGCTCTCGTCCTCGCCCAGGGCGCTGCTGCGCAGTGCGGCGGTTATCTCGAAGCCGGCTTCCTCTTCGGTGACCCGCCAGGCCTCTAAAATGGCATCCGCCAGGTCCTGCGGAACCTCGGCCTCGACAATCAGGCGGTCCAAACCGGCCTGCAGGCTGTAGAGTTGCTGGATGTCGTCGGGATCGACCGTCTGCAGACGCCGATTGATTTCGGTTCGCAAGTCATTGTGGTCGAAAAACCGCTGGTAGGCCGCAGAGGTGATGACGAATCCGGGCGGCACCCTCAGGCCGACGGCATTGCGGATCTCTCCCAGGCTGGCCATCTTGCCGCCGACGACATCGGCCATGTTTTTGTTGATGAGGCTCAAGGGCAAAACGAGCCGGCCGTCTTTCAGCGGTTTTTTCTCGGTCAGGACCCGATCGATCGCCTTTTGGATCTGGTTGAAACGCTCCACCAGTTCATCGTATTTCCCCGGTGCCAGCAGCATGATTTTCCTGATCATCCGGAAGACGTCGACGGAAATAGCGGTGGCACTGCTGCGAACGAACGTCATGCCGAAAGGACGCTCGCCCTTCAACGCCAGTTCGATGTCGGCCATGATGTCCAGCGCCTTGTTGTTGGCGCTGATTAACTGCTGGAAGTTGCGGTAGCGCTCCTTGAAATCGAGGCGCAGGGCCTCGACATCGGCGGGATTGAGTTCTTCGCGAGCGGGGAAAAACTTCCTGATCAGTTGACCGAAGCGTTTCATGCTTTCACATAATCGACCAATGTGTGGAAGGTATGGTTCCGTTTTATACCCATCATATCATATAATACTCTGGGGACGCTGTTGCGGTAAAGCCGGTCATGAATGAACCGGATAAAAAAACATGTTTTCCGGGATAATAAGGAAATGGCCGAAGGGAAACATGACGCCTTCAGCCATTTCTTCAGTCCGTCGGCGGCTGGTCGGCCGCCATATTGCGCGGCCCGCGACCGCTCTCGCCGTCAGTGTTCCATTTTCATGCCCCACCCCTCGAACATGAACATAATGGCAAAACCGTACCAGAGAGTGTAAATCACGTAAAAGAGAAGTGAAAAAATAACGATGCCGTATTTGTCGGATATACTCTGGGGCTCGATCTGGTAGAAGTTAAATGCGACTTCCACGGCCCTGTTTCTGACCGTAGCGACCATTGCGGCGTCACTGAATTTCTTCTGGTTGGTCAGGGCCTTCTCCATGGCGTTCAAGGCCGTCCACCAGTTGAAGAGCGCCTGACGCGCCTCGAAGCCATATCTGTCGGCCACTTTCTGGCTGTCGTTGAAGAACATGGCATCGCTGTCCTCCAGGATGGCGGCGAAGATCTGCCCCATATTGCCGGAGACCTTCAGTTTTTCCTCACCGGCTTCGGCCGCCGCACCGGCCTTTTGAAACATCAGGGCCGTTTGCCGGGCCTGCTCGGCACTTTTCAGGGCCAGGTTGACATCGATCGCTTTCTGATCGAAGGACCGCACCTCCTCCTTTAGCCGGGGAACGAAATGAGCCGAGCCCTTGGAGATGGAGTTGAAAAGAGAATCCAAGTAATTCAGACCGTTATGACCATTGAAAACCGGCATAAAGAAGATCACCAGCACCACGATGAAGGCCACCATCATGATCAGGCCGATATTGAATGTCTTTTTGTTCGCTATCATGGTCAGCCTACCTCTCCCTTGAGTTTTTTGATGTTGGTCAGAAACGTACCGATGACCCAGACCGAGAATCCGCCGATGACGATGAAAAATGCCACGATTCCGATGGTATTAAGCAGGGCGCCGAACTGCTTGCTGATCGGAAGAACCCCCATTTCACCCAGCTTGGCGGGCAAGGCGAAAATCCGGTTGACGAAACCGGCCAGAACGGACATGGCATAGAAACCGCGGATCGTGATCCCCTTGACCACCTTGGTCACCATGGCCCCGATCTGGATGCCGAGCAGGGAGCCGAGCAGCATCCCCATGGCCAGGGTGTAGAAGATGAACCCGTAAATGGCATACTGGCTGATGGCGGCATAACCGGCCGTGAAGACGATCTGGAAAATGTCCGTTCCCACGGTCGTCATGGAAGAAACGCCCAGCACGTAGACGAAGATGGGAAAAGTCAGAAAGCCACCGCCGACGCCCATGATGCCGGCGGCGAGACCGACGAGCGCACCGCTCAGGACCAGAAACACCCAGGATATGGCGCGGCCGCCCGGCACCAGCTCGTGGTCGAACCGCACCATGGGGGGGATTTTCACGGCCTGCAGCTTCCTGGACAGGTTGCCGATGTCGGCGCCCTCGTCCTTGGCATGAGCCCCGCCGCCGCCATAGGTGGTGGTCACCCGTGCCGCGGCTTTGCGGGCGCGCAGGAAGTCGGTCATGGCATAAATTCCGAGGAACCCCAGCATAAACGCGTAAACCGTGGTAATGAAAGTGTCGCTTAAAACCGGGTTGATGTCATACAGGACCCGGTTGATCACACCGCCTGCCGTTGCGCCGATAATCGCCCCGATCAAGAAGACGAGCGCCAGCGGCACCGAGACGTTGCCGAGTTTGCGGTGAATCACGCTGCCCATGATCGCCTTGGCGAAAATGTGGAACAGGTCGGTGCCGACGGCCAGGATGCCTTTGATGCCGGCGCTCATCAAGGCCGGGGCGATAATGAATCCGCCGCCGGCGCCGATGCAACCGGTGATCAGGCCGGCGCCGATACCGATGAGGATCGACACGATGAAGATGCCCGTGCTGTAGAAAGCCGGGCTGTAGGCTGTTTTACCCCCCAGAATATGGGGCAGTGCACTGCCGATCTCCTCCGCGAAGGCCCAGCCGCCGAGAATGACGGGCAGGATCAGCAGGCCGAGGATGAACAGCCGTTTACGGTCCCGCAGGATTGTGCTCGCATTGCTGATTTCCCATTCGGCAAACCGCTGTGCCCCGTAAGTCATGAATTGGCCCCATTGTCTAAAAAATCCCATATTAACTCCTTGCCGTTGAAGTTGAAAAGGTTTCACGGTTAACCCGGCCGGAACTGACCGGTCGGCTCACTTGCCCGCCGCATACCGGACGCAAGCCACTGACATCTCCCCCATGACCGCCTGGACAAGACGCTATGACGGGCCGGCGCGGTTCACGTGTGATGCCGGGTGAAAAAGCAAGGGGTATGCCAAGCCGGAGCAGTCGCACCACTTCATTTAAGCGCCTATTATTACGGTCAATTGACCGAGCTGTCATAGGGTCCAAGACGGCTTTGAGAGGTCGAGGGTGTCGGTATTTTTTACAGGCTGTAAAGGAAGGAATCGTTTGCTGGAAACTGCTGACGTCCATTTAGACGCCGGCGGCGTCTTTTTTTTGGGCCTCGATCTTTTTATCCTGAAGCGCCTTTTTCTGGTAGGCATCCTGCAGTTTGTAGAGCAGCTGATCGATTTCGATCGGTTTCATGAGGTAGTCGAAGGCGCCCAGTTTCATTCCCTCGATCGCCACTTCCACATTGGCGTGACCGGTCAGCATGATGACCTCGACCAGGGGGTGGCGGGCCTTGATTTCCCTGAGGGTCTGGATGCCGTCCATTCCCGGCATGCGCACATCGAGCACCACCACGTCCACCGGGTTCCGATCTGCATATTCGAGCGCATCGACGCCGCTGTAGACGCCGTGAACAATAAGCTGACGCATGCCGAGCCGCCTCACCAGGGTGTCGGTAAAATCCGGCTCGTCATCCACCAGCAGAACGCGAAAAGTTTCCAAGTCTTAGCACCTCCTCGACTGCAACCGAGGTTCGATTATCGTCCGACCGTCGTTTGACCTGTTTGACATGCTGGTTTGCTTTGACTTCCGTTCCGGGTTGTGGAAGGTTCGGCGGTCTTCCGGATTACGGCAGAGAGCCGCAAACAAGCCGTGTCCGACCGGGTCCGCAAAATGGCCCGACCGCGCAAAACTATACCCAAGCCACCCTCCTGCGTCAACAGGAAATGGCCCACCACCCTTGATGAAAAAGGGGTGTCGACGAACCGGCACGACTGGCAAAAGGATGTTGGGCTGATGGAATGCACGGCAGGCAGGAGGAAGCCTCTGGACGGAACCGCTGCGCACAGCCTCAAAAAAATCTATACATGGGTCGAACAATATGGTAAGGGAACAAAGCCTGTAGGCTCGATA
Source organism: Desulfobacterales bacterium (assembly GCA_049687935.1). Classification (GTDB taxonomy): domain Bacteria; phylum Desulfobacterota; class Desulfobacteria; order Desulfobacterales; family SG8-13; genus JARFQH01. Next base: position 21,829 of record JBAVJU010000049.1, read on the forward strand.
AACAGCTTATATTACTAAACTTTCGATCGTTAGTTTTCCCCGAAAGGGATCTATGGCCAGTTTTCACGTCAGCCTGCGCAACAGGATATACCTTCTGCTGGCCGGCATTTTACTGATCACTTTCAGCGGTGGGATTGTTCTGGTCTGGTACACATACAGCATGCAGGACCTGCTGGCCGCCATCACCGAAAAAAATATGGCCTCTCTGCAGACGGCCCAGGCCCTGGAAACCGCTCTGGTCAGCCAGAAAGGCTTCGTGTCCTACTACTTTCTCGACAGTGATCCTGACTGGCTTCGCCAGCTGGGTGAATACCGCCAGATATTCAAGGAACGTCTCGAAGCCGCCAAGCAAGAGGCCCAGAGCGACACTCAGCGTCAGGCCGTCAACCGGATCGAAGAGCAGTACAACCGTTACATCGACATCAAGGACCGCGTCATTGCCGACTTCATGGCCGGCGAGCGCAGGACCGACACGGCGCTGCTGCGCGAATCCCGCGACGAATTTTTTAAAATCCTGAACCTGTCTGAAAGGTATAAGGAAATTAACGCCCGGAACATCAGGCTCTCTAAAGAAAAGAGCGCCGCGCAGGCCGAACAGCTGCGGGCGCTGGCCTACTCGGCTATCTTGATCGAACTTCTGCTGGCGGCCTTTCTGGCCTACGTGCTGGTCATTCATATCCTGACGCCGGTCAGGCAGCTGATCATCGAGGCCGAGCGCGAAAAACCCGGACACCGTGAAAACGGCGATGAGATCAATGCCCTCAGCCGCAGCATCCGCGGGTTGATCGACGATGTCGATCAGACCCAGAGCGAGCTGCGACGGAGCCGGGAAACCCTTCAGCAGGCCGAAAAAATGGCTCTGGTCGGCCGCTTGGCGGCCGGCATGGCCCACAGCATCCGTAACCCGTTCACCTCTGTCAAGATGCGGCTTTTTTCGCTCAACCGGTCGCTCGAACTGAACGAAGAACAGGAAGAGGATTTCGACGTCATCTCGGCCGAAATCCGCCACATCGACACGATCGTGCAAAACTTCCTGGAGTTCTCGCGGCCGCCCAAACTTCAAATGCAGTCGATCAGCCCATCGAACGTGGTGGACTCGACCATTCAGCTGCTCGGCCATCGTCTGCGGTCCTATGATGTGCAGCTCAAAATCGAGCGACGACAACCTCTGCCGGTGGTTTCGGCCGACCCTGAGCAGCTCAAGGAAGTTCTGGTCAATATCATCGTCAATGCCTGCGAAGTCATGGGCAAAGGCGGCACCATCACGATTCAAGAGGAAGTGGTTCGTGATGATTCGAAGCAGCCGTCGGCCTGCATCAGGATATCCGACACCGGCCCGGGAATCCCTTCCAACATCATCGAAAAAATTTTGCAGCCCTTCTTCACCACAAAAGAGCAGGGCACCGGTCTCGGATTGAGCATTGCCGCCCGAATCATCACGGAGCACGGCGGACGGATCGACGTATCCTCCGCCGTCGGACGTGGAGCAACCTTTATGATTTCCTTGCCCGTCATGGGAGAGCTGCCGTGAGCACCATTTTAATTGTCGACGATGACGATCAGCTGCGAAAAAGCTTTCACAAATTGCTGACCGAAGAGGGATATCGGGTCGTTAGTGCAGCCTCCGGAGAATCCGGCATTGACATTTTCAGACACACGGCGCCGGACCTGGTGGTCTTGGATGTGCGGCTTCCGGGAATCAACGGCATCGAAACTTTCCGGGTCATGCACGCGGCCGAGCCCAAATTGCCGGTGATCATCATGACAGCCTTCGGTACGACGGAAACCGCCATTGAAGCGACCAAAATGGGCGCCTTCGATTACATCCTCAAGCCGTTCGAAATCCCGGACATGCTGACGGTCATCCAACAAGGCCTCGAAGCCGGCCGGTTCATGCGCACTCCGGTTGCCATGGATGCCGTCCCGGAGATCGATGCCAAAGAGGCGATCATCGGCCGCAGCAAACAGATGCAGGACGTATACAAGGCCATCGGTCGCGTGTCCGGCTCCGACGCCACTGTTCTGATCAGGGGCGAATCCGGCACCGGCAAGGAACTCGTCGCCCGGGCCGTCTACCAGCACAGCCTCAGGTCGGAAAAGCCCTTCCTGGTGATCAACTGCGTGGCCATTCCCGAAAACCTGCTCGAAAGCGAACTTTTCGGCTATGAAAAAGGCGCCTTCACCGGTGCCGCGCACCGGCGCGTCGGCAAGATCGAACAGGCCAACGGTGGAACCGTCTTTCTGGACGAAATTGGTGACATGCCTTTTTCCATCCAGGCCAAGATCCTGCGTCTGCTCCAGGAAAAAAGCATCGAACGCCTCGGAGGCCGCGACACCATCCCCGTCGACGTCCGCATCATCGCCGCCACCAACCGCAACCTGGAACATGCCATCGAAAAAGGCCGGTTCCGGGAAGACCTTTACTACCGCCTCAAGGTGGTCTCCATTCTGTTGCCACCCCTGCGGGACCGAAACGGCGACATTCCCCTGCTGACCGACTATTTTCTGCGCCGGTTTTCGGCCGATTTGGACATGGTCAATCCCGGTGTCACCCGCGAGGCATCTCAACTTCTGGGTGCCCATCCCTGGCCGGGCAACATCCGCGAACTCGCCAATACGATTCAGAAGGCCTTGATATTCAATCGCGGGGCACCGATCGGAGAGAATGAAATCCGGCAGGCCTTCAGCGAAGCGGACGTCAATTTCGTTTCGTCCCCGGCCCAGGCCGACGAGGTGATCCGGCTCTGGGCCAGAGACATTCTCAAAGGTGGTGAACAGAAAAACCTGCTCAACACCTGTATGGATCGCATCGCCGGCATCCTGATCGGCGAGGCCCTGAAAATGACCGGCGGAAACCGGTCCCGCACCGCACGTCTGCTCGGTCTCTCCCGTCCCACCCTGAACTCCAAAATTGAGAAATACAACCTGCAGATCGAAACATCCGTCACCAAAAAATAACGATTGGTCTTTCCTTTACAGCCTGTAAAAAATATCGACACCGTTCCCGCCCGCAGTTGTGACAAACCGTCGCGATATTAACTTTATTAATAATTGTTTCAATATCTTATAACGTTTTGAGCAGAACTCACAGCCTGGCACATCCTTTGCTCCTGTCTCGGGTAGCATCCGGCAAGCCGTTCGCGCCGGCCGGTGGGGGCCGAATTCGGTCCAGAAAATCATCACAGCATCCGGCCTGCGACCGAACATGAAAACAACCGGGCACACAAACCGGTTGAACCCCGAAACCCTCGCAACGGTAAGGAGTGGACATGAGCAAGCTATCAAAAATAATGGCGGCCTGCGATTTTTCGGAATACGCCCCCCGCGTCGTCTCCTATGCAGTCGATCTCGCCAAGGATCTGCAAGCCAAATTGCTGATCGTGAACATCATCAACCAGCGGGACGTCGAGATGATGCACAAAGTTTCCTTACAAGCTCCGGAACTCAAGCTCGACAAATACCTCGAAGACCAGGAGAGAGAGCGTCTGGAATTAATGGACGGTCTGATCAATGAGGCCGGTGGTGCCGGCCTCGACATCGAAAAAGTGATCCGGATCGGTGTGCCTTTCAAGGCCCTTCTCGAAGTGATCGAGGACCAGGGCGCCGACATGCTGGTCATGGGGACCAAGGGGCGCGGCAATCTGGTCGGCGTGCTCTTCGGATCCACGGCCGAAAAAGTGTTCCGCCGCTGCCCGATTCCGCTTCTCAGCATCAGGGCGGAAGAAAAATAGATCGCGGGAAAGACGATAGAAAACTCGTGCCGGCTCAACAAAGGAGGTTGGACCATGCTGGTAAAGAACTGGATGAGCAAACAAACCGTCACCATCGACGTCGACGGATCCATGCAGGACGCGATGAGCTTGATTAAAAAACATGACATTCGCATGCTGCCGGTGATGAAAAAGGGCAAACTGGTCGGCATCATCACCGACCGGGATCTGAAACGGGCCTCGGCTTCCGATGCCACCACGCTCGAGATTCATGAACTGCTGTACCTTTTATCCAAAATCAAGGTCAAGGACATCATGACCCGGGACCCGATCACGGTGCCGGCCGATTTTACGGTGGAGGAAACCGCCGAAGTGCTTCTGGAGAACAAGATTTCCGGGGCCCCGGTGGTGGACGAGTCCGGCAAGGTCATCGGAGCGATCACGCAGTCGGACCTTTTCAGGGTGCTGATCGCCCTTACCGGGGTCGGCAACCGCGGCATTCAGTTTGCCTTTAAACTCGAGGACCGGCCCGGTTCGATCAAGGAAGTGGCCGACGTCGTCCGCGACTTCGGCGGAAGGATGGTGAGCATCCTGACGTCCTACGAAAACGTCGAGAGCGGTTACCGCAAAGTCTACATCCGCATGCACAGCATCGATCGCCAGAAACTGGGGCAGCTCAAAGACGTACTGCGCCAAAAAGCTCAGGTGCTCTACATGGTGGATCACCGCATGAACAATCGTGAAATATATGCCGAGTGAGCCGTTGTTGACGGCAGTTGCACCGCAAAGAGTTAAACCCTTTTCGACGGTTGAGGACGAAAAATGGCGACGAAGAAGCAGAAGAAAATTTTGGTGGCGCTGGACGGCTCCGCACGGAGCATGATGACGGTCAAATACATCACCAAGATGGCGCCCTTTGAAGACATGAAGATGGTGCTTTTCAATGTCTTCAGCGGTGTACCGGAAAGCTACTGGGACCTGGAGCGTGAACCGAAGAGCGTGAAATCGGTAAAATACGTCCGGGCCTGGCAGGTTCAACAGAAGAAGAATATCGAGGAGTTCATGGAGCAGGCCCGAAATGTCTTGATTCGAGCCGGTTTTCCGGAAACCCAGGTAGACGTCAAAATCCAGCAGCGTAAAAAGGGAATTGCCCGGGATATCGTCAAGGAAGCGCGTGCGGGGTATGAAGCGGTCTTGACGCGGCGCAGGGGCATGGGACGTATTCCGGGAATTATTCTCGGCAGCGTCTCGCTTAAGCTTCTGGAAGCCATGTCCTTTATACCGCTGATGCTGGCCGGCCGCAAACCGCCCGGAAGGAACTATCTGATCGCGCTCGACGGTTCCAAAGACGCCCTGAAGGCCGTCGATTTTGCCGGCTCTTTTTTGTCGGGTCATGATGTCGATTTCCGACTGCTGCACGTCATCCGGGGCGGCGAAAGATCGAATGAAATTCTGGCTTCGAGTGACGATTTTGTCCACAATGCGGAGAAGAACATCGTCAGAGCCTTCGACGAGGCCAAAACGCGCCTGGTCGCCAAAGGATTCAATCCGGATGGCATCACCACCCAAATCATCACGGGTGTCAGAAGCCGGGCCGCGGCCATCGTCGATGAGGGCAAGAAGTTGGATGTCGGCACGATCATCATGGGCCGCCGGGGTTTGAGCCGCACACAGGATTTTTTTATGGGCCGCGTGACGAACAAGGTCGTCTACCTTGCACGCGAAAAATCCATCTGGATCTTTTCGTAGGACCCTTAAACGGCGGAAAAGGCGCTGAAAGATCATCTTCGGTTCGGTGCTCGGGAGGGTGGTCCGGTCCGGAACCTTACCGATAGTGGTGACCAACCCGCACGGGCCGATGGATAAAAAATGACGGATCACTGAATTTATGGACAGCATTTGGAAAACGTCGACTTTCCGGCAGCCGTACAGGAGTTCAATCAGCCATGAGTATACATAATCTCGACCGGCTGTTCGCGCCTCGATCGCTGGCTGTGGTCGGTGCCAGCGATAGAAAAGGCACCATCGGTGCCGCCGTCATGCATAATCTGCTCGAAAGCGGCTTCGCGGGAACAGTTTACCCGATCAATCCGCGTCATCCGACAATTTCCGGTCAAAAAACGTATGCCAAAATTTCCGACCTCCCCGAAGCCGTCGACCTGGTCGTCATAGCCGTTCCGATCCAAATGGTTCCTGAACTCATCGCGGAGTGTGCGGCGACCCGGGTGGGCGCTGCGGTGATCATTTCCGGCGGCGGCAAGGAGACCGGTGAGCAGGGCCGCGCGGTGGAGCAGGCCATTGCCGAGGCCGCCCGGGACAGCGGAGTGCGCATCATCGGTCCCAACTGCCTGGGCGTCATCAGCAGCCGCGTCAACCTGAACGCCTCTTTCGCGGCGCAGATGCCGCTGCCGGGCAGCATGGCCTTCATTTCACAGAGCGGGGCCGTCTGCGGGGCCGTGCTGGACCTTTCCATCAAGGAACACATCGGCTTCAGCTACTTCGTGAGCCTGGGCTCGATGCTGGACGTCAAGTTCGGCGATGTGATCGACTACCTGGGCAACGACCCGCAGGTCGGCAGCATCGTGATGTACATGGAAAACCTGACGCGTCACCGCAACTTCATGAGTGCAGCCCGCGCAGTGGCACGCATCAAGCCGATCATCGTCTTGAAAGCCGGACGCACCCGGGCCGGTGCGGCCGCCGCCGCCTCCCACACCGGGGCGCTTTCCGGTGAAGATGACGTTTATGACGCGGCTTTCAAACGCGCCGGCATCCTGCGGGTCAGGACCTTCGAGGAACTCTTCGACTGTGCCGAACTCCTGGCCAAACAACCCAAAATCATCGGGCCCGGTCTGGCGATCATCACCAATTCGGGCGGACCGGGGGTAATGGCCGCCGATGCCCTCGCTGACTATGGGTTCGAGCCGGTGGCCCTTTCCGAGGAGACCCTCAAGAAACTCGACGCCGTCCTGCCGCCGCACTGGAGCAGGGGCAACCCGATCGACATCCTGGGGGATGCAGCCGTGGATGAATATTACAAGGTGGTCGCCATCTGCGAAAATGCCCCCGAAGTCAACGGCCTGCTGGTTATATTGGTCCCACAGGCCATGATCGATCCGGTCGAAGTGGCCAACGCCATTTGCGACCAGATCAAAGACCGACCCTTTCCGGTGCTCACCTCCTGGGTCGGCGGCCCGTTGGCCGAACGCGGCCGGGCGGTATTTCACCGTGCCGGCATACCGACATTCGACACCCCCGAACGGGCGGTTCGGGCCTTCACCAATCTCTGGCGCTATGCCCGCAACGTCGAACTGCTGCAACAAATCCCATCCGGCCTGCCGCGCCGGCTCGACTTCGATCGCCAGAAAGCCGGTTCATTGATCCGGCAGGGGCTCGAACGTAAATCGCCGGTGATGACCGAAGTCGAGGCCAAGGCCCTGCTGGCGGCCTACGGCATCCCGATCAACCAAACCGAGATCGCCTTTTCGGCCGACGAAGCCGTTCGCAAAGCCCAACAGGTCGGGTACCCGGTCGTGTTGAAAATCTATTCACGCGAGATTGCTCACAAGACCGAAGCCGGAGGTGTCGCGCTCGGCCTGGAGAACGACGCCGAGGTCCGGGAGGCCTATTCGCGGATCATTCACAGTGCCATGACCCTCGCGACAACCGGAGGAACTGAAGGAACCACGGTCCAGCCGATGCTGACGCCGCCGATGGTCGAGCTGATCCTGGGTGCCAAGAATGATCCGGATTTCGGTCCTGTGGTTCTCTTCGGAATGGGGGGTATCCTGACCGAAGTGATCCGCGACCGCGCCATCGCCCTGCCGCCGCTGAACCGGCTCCTGGCGCGGCGCTTGATCGAAGACACCAAAGTGTACCAAATCCTGAAAGGTTTTCGCAATCAACCGGCCGCAAATCTGGACCTGTTGGAAGAAATCCTGATCCAACTGGCCCAGCTGATAACCGATTTCGCGGAAATCGAAGAACTCGACATCAATCCCCTCTTTGTCACCGGCGACAGCTTCCGTGCGGTAGATGCGCGTGTGCGGCTGAAACGCGTCGAGGTTAGGTCGCCGATGCACCTCGTCATCAGCCCGTATCCGGATCGATACGAAACGCAGGCGGTCACCAGAGGGCTGATCAAGATCCTCATCCGTCCGATCCGTCCCGAAGACGCGCCGCTGATGACCGAGCTGTTCGATTCTCTCACGGCCCGCAGCATCTATCAGCGGTTCCTCTCCCCCATGAAACGTCTGCCCACCAGCATGCTGGCCCGGTTCACCCAGATCGACTACGACCGTGAAATCGCTCTGGTCGCCTTCCGTGAAGAAAAGCCTCGGGAACAGATGATGGGCATCTCCCGCGTCATCATTGAACACGATCTCACAAATGCCGAGTTTTCGGTCTTGGTCGGTGATGCCTGGCAGGGAAAAGGGGTCGGCGCCGAACTGCTCAAGAACAGCCTGCGCATTGCCAGAGAACGGGGAATCGAAAGCATCTGGGGTCTTGTTCTCACCGAAAATATCCAGATGCTGGCCTTGGCCCGGAAGCTAGGTTTCAAAATGCATCGGGTTCCGGAATCGAATACTTATGAACTGAGGATCGATTTGAAATCTCTGCATGGTTTTTAAGGGTCAACTTAAGCGCTCGAGCTACCGTTGCGCTAAAACAGGAATCAAGAAAGAGAGCCAAAAAAGGGAGGTGCCCATGACCGCAACACTCAAACACGCCGCGTATGTGCCGGGAACCTATACAAAGGAGCGACCAGACTATGTCCTCACAGCGGAAAAGTATATGGAGGCATGGGAAAAAAAGCGCCGGAAAGCCACCCCTAAAAAGGAGAAATCTTCAGACATTCCACCGACCATCTGTTTCTCACGAAAAATCGGGGCCGGCGCCCTGGAAATCGCCGACAAGGTAGCGCCCAAAATCGGTTATCGAGTGGCGGACCGGTTGATCCTTGAACACATCGTCGCCAACAAGGACTTGAGCCAGAAAACAGTAAAGTTTTTCGACGAACGCTACCCGGGGAAACTGACCGAACTGGCAGCTTTTCTATTCGGCGAAAAATCCTTTACAATGGGTGACTACACCAAGGCACTGTTCGGATCGGTTTTCACCCTTGCCGAGGACGAACCGACGATTTTCGTCGGGCGGGGATCTCACCTGGTCCTGCCGCGCGATCGGGTTCTGGCGGTACGCTGCATCTGCTCCAAGGATCACCGCGTCAAACGGCTGGCAAAGATTCTGAAGGTTCCCAAAAGCGAGGCGGCAAAGAAACTGGATGAAGCCGACAAGGTGCAGCGGGAATTCTTCAGAAAGGTCTTTAAAAGAAATGATGCCTCGCCGTATGAATTCGACCTGGTGATCAACATGGATTACATCGAGAAGCCCAAATGGGCGGCCGACATCGTCGAAACGGCCTTTCGTGTAAAATTCAAGGACGAGGTGTAATATCCCCTGTTTCTGACTGGCATTCTTTCTTGTAGCAAGAGTTGTATTGAAACCACTCTAAGTCTTTACCTGTCCCCCTTTGAGAAAGGAGGAGAATTTTCCCCCTCCGCAAACGAGTTGGACGGATTTCTTTTCGGAAAGGATTCACATGAAACTATTGGTCGGATACGACGGGTCCAATGCCGCCCTGGCGGCGATCGAACTGGCGAAACGGCACGCCAGGGCCTTTCGGGCCGAAAAGGTCTATCTCGTGCGCTCCATGGAAGGCGGTCAAGAGGTGGAACGCAGAGAATTTGACAATGCCGAACATGAACTCGGGCGGGTCAACCGCACCTTCACGGACGAGGATATCCCGTCCGAAACCCACCTTTTGGTGCGCGGTTTAAGCCCGGGTGAAGACCTGGTGCAGTTTGCCATAGAGAATGGCGTCGATGAGATGGTCATCGGTGTGCGCCGGCGATCGAAAGTCGGCAAACTGGTCTTTGGCTCCACCGCCCAGTACGTGATCCTGAACGCCCCCTGCCCGGTGGTGAGTGTGAAGTAGCTATGACCGGCTTAAATGATAAAATAAGAGTCCTTATCGTCGACGACGAGGAACGATTCCGAACCACCCTGCTCAAGATCCTCATGGCCAAAGGAATCCAGGCGACGGCCGCGCCCGACGGCGCCGCGGCTCTGGCTGAATTAGACCGCTGTACTTATGACGTCGTTTTGCTGGATGTCAAAATGCCCGGCATGGACGGCATTGAGGTCCTCAAGAACCTGCGTGAACGCGGATGCCCCGCCGAGGTGATCATCCTCAGCGGGCACGCCGCGGTCGACACGGCCATGGCGATCGTAAGGCTCGGCGCCTTCGACTACCTGCTGAAGCCCTGCGACATCGAGGTCCTGCTCGATAAGATCTACGCGGCGCACGATCGTAAAGTGGAAGCCGCTCCGCCCTGATACCTTTTACGCTGTTTCTCTGTCGGTCGCCAACTTCTCCAGGCACAGCTGGTAATCCCCGTTCAGAAAGCACTCGGCCAGCATCGTCACGCTGGCTTCGCTTTGCATCAGCATGTCCATCTGACGCGTGAACTGCAGGAGCCGGCCGAGGTGATCGAGAGCCTCTTCGATCGCCTCGGCCGGATGCTTCTGAAAGCGCGCCCTCACCACATCCGCCTTGGTATCTACGATAAAACCGAGCGATTGGAGAACCTTGGCGATCCCGCGTGAACGCCGGCCGCGGCGAACATCGTCGGCAGCGCCCCCCTTGAACTGAAAATTGATGTAGTTCTTGTTCACTGTCCGGCCGCTGTAGGCATCGACCACACTGTAGTGGTAGCCGACCCGCGAGCTGAAATTGACATACGTGTCGGATATGATGGCATAACTCCTGTCACCGAATCTCTCCATGGCGATGTTCGTCGGCGTCAGCATCTGCTCACTCATCACCGACATGAACCCCTTGAGGTTGACCGGGCGCGGATCGGTCGCAGCCACGTCTTCGCGCAGCATTCCCTTCAGCAGCGCCCTGAAGGGCACCGAGGCAATCTGTTCCGGGACGACGGCGCGGGCCCCCGCGGGCACATCCTTAAGGCCGCCCCCCAGATCGATGATGTGCAGGTCCAGCGGCAGGCGGGCGTCCAGTTTGACAGACAGGCGCCCCACGTCGGAAGCCAGGCTGCTGAATTCAAAGATGGCCCGGTAGGAGTATTCGTGGGCCAGCCGCATGATGTCGTGGATCGTCCGGCAGTTGTGGGGTTGAAAGGCCTCGGATTGGGGGTCGATCAGGTTCAAGGGGACAATGAAGTCAGCGACGTTTTGCAACCGCTCGAAGACCGGTGAGTCCTTCATGAAGTGGCCCCTCTGCAGTTTGATGTCGAGCAGTTCCGGCACCTTGCCGAGATAAACCCGTCCGGAATAGGCGTCGACCGTTACCTCCGTACCCGGGGCGATGGCCTTCGTGGCCGCACCGGTGTTCAGGACAGCCGGCACCATGAACTCCCTGGCCAACGAGGCCATGTGACCGGTGATGCTGCCGGTGTCGGTGACGATCGCCCGGGCCTTGGGCATCACGAGAAAGTACTTCGGGTTCGGGCTCGCGGCCACCAGGATGCCGCCGTCGGGAAAAGAGAGCAGATCGTCATCGGTGTGAACGATGTGCGCCGGACCGCAACCGACGCCGGGGCAGGCGACATCGCCCCCCGAGATGACGACTTGGTGACCGGCTATCGCCTCGGTCGCCTCGGCGTCCTGCTGCCGCGTGCTGCGGCCGATCACCTGCAGCGGGCGGGTCTGCAGAATGAAAAGGCGTCCCACGGAATCCAGGGCCCACTCGATGTCCTGCGGCCGCTTGAAATGCCTTTCCAATGCCACCGCGTACCCGGCCAGGGTTTTCAAATGAAATTCCGTGAGGCAGGGACGGCGTTGCAGCGCGGCGTCGACCGTCACCTCGACCAGGCTGCCATCGGGTTGACCGACCAACTTAACCGGCTTACTGGCGATCTTCGAGCCCAGGATCGTCGGCGGGTCGTCCTTGGAGAGGGTGTAGCTATCAGGGGTCACCTTCCCGTCAACCGCATACGGCCCCAAACCCCAGACGGCGTTGATGATGACATGATCCTCGATGATGTGAAAGGGATGACGGCTGTACATCACACCACTGGCAACCGAGGGCACCATTTCGAGGCAGGCCGTGCTCATGGCGACTTCCTCGGCCGGAATGCCTCTGTGCAGGCGGTAGGTCACGGCCCGGGGGGTGTAAAGGCTGGCCAGAATCTGCTTGTAGACGGAAATGACCTTGTCCGGCGCCACGTTCAACACGCTCAGGTATTGTCCCGCAAAGGAAAGGTCGCTGTCTTCTCCGATCGCACTGCTGCGCATGGAAACCCTGAGATCGGACGGCGCCCGGCCGCACTCTTCGGCCAGCCGGAGGTGGGCCTCAGAAATGGCATCGACCAGATCTTCCGGAACGGTGGCTTCCAGAAAGAGGTCCTGTATTTGTCGGCTGACCTCCAAAATGGACTGTGGATCGGCCGCATTGAGCGCCATGTTGGCTTTTTTAATGATGTCCAGCAGGTCATTCACCTGCAAAATCCGGTGATAGGCGGCGGTCGTTATGGCATAGCCCCGCGGAATCGGCAAGTGGACGCGGTTTGCGACTTCTCCGAGATTGGCGATTTTACCGCCCACAAAATCGACCATCTCCCGGTTGATCCGGTCGAACGGCAGCATGACGTCTTTCATCTGCGCCGGCTGCTGGTCCAACAACCCGCGGATGCCGTTTTGAATTCCGTCCAGGACTTCGGTCAACGCTGGAAATTTGCGGCCCGACAGCTCTTCCAGGTTCTGGATCATGCGGGCGGTATAAAAGACACAGCGCGAGGACTGCGACCGCACATAGGTCATCCCGAAAATATCTTCCCCGCGCAGTTTTTCCTCTATGTCGGATATCAATTGCAGCAGTTCTGAATTGACTTGCAGCAAGGCCTTGAAGCTGGCATAGCGGGTCCTGAAGGTCGCCATCAAGCCTTGGCCGACCCGGGTCTCCCGACGGTTTTTTTTAAAAAATGAAAACAGGCGCTCGAGCATGGCGAATCGGGTTGTCCCCTAAATGAACTCGAAACTTGAAATTTGAAACTTGAAACTCAAAACCCGGAAGCCGGAACCAGTGCAGGATTCAGGGCCATGAGCGTTTAATTGACAAAACTGACCAAACCGACTCAACTGACACAATTGATTAGTACGAGGTAGCATCAACCGCCAGTCGGGACGTACCGGGTGGCCGGACCCTGCCCGACACGGTCCATGATCCCTTTTTCCACCAGATCTTTCAGGTCGTAAAGGGCCGTTCGGGAGGGCAGCCCACCGCCGACCAGGTCCTGGTATTCACTGCGCGTCACCCCGCCCCGCTGCAAAATCTGCGGCAGGGCTTTCTCCTGTCGGACGTTCAGTTTCACGCCGGCCGGTGGACGATAAACACTGACCGGCGCTGAAAGGCCACCCGCTCCCGACTCATCCCTGGAATGTTCGCTTTTAGGAGCGGCCGGTGTAAAGGGGTCACCTTCCAACAGAATGTCGTCGGCCTGAATAATGCTCCCCTCGGCCATCACCACGGCGCGCGTCAGGCAATTTTTCAACTCTCGGATATTTCCCGGCCATTCGTAGGCCTTCATCTTCTCCATGGCCCCCCGGCTCAGGGCCACCCCCTCTTTGCCGGTCAACCGCTCCATCTCCTTTAGAAAATAACTGGCCAGAAGCGGGAGGTTTTCACGGTGTTCGCGCAGTGGCGGCGTATGGATGCTGATCACCTTGAGCCGAAAGTAGAGATCGCTGCGGAACCGGTTTTGCTCGATCAAGGTCGAGAGGTCGAGGTTGGTCGCGGCAATCAGCCGCACATCGACATCGAATTCGCGGTCACTGCCGAGCGGTTTTATTTTCCGCATGGCAATGGCGCGCAGCAGCGACTGCTGAACGCCCATCGAGGCGGTCTGGATCTCGTCCAGGAACAGGGTCCCGCCGTCGGCCTCGAGAAAAGCCCCTTTGCGGTCGCCCCTGGCCTCGGTGAAGGCGCCCTTGACATGCCCGAATAGGGTGTCCAGCAGGAGGTTCTCGTCCAGTTCCCCGCAGTTGATGGAAATAAACGGCTTAGCGCTGCGCCGGCTCAAATGGTGGATGGCCTCGGCCGCCAATTGCTTGCCGGTTCCCGTCTCCCCGATGATCAGAACATCCACGTCCACCTGGGATGCTTTGTAAACGTCCGTCTTGAGTCTATCAATTTTTGTGCCAGTCCCGACAATGCCGGCGATCTGCACTCCCGGAGGCAGATTACCGGCTGCAGCGGTCGGTATTTCCAGCGTCACCCTTTCCTTCATACTGACGGTTTCGATCCGGCGATCCCGGAGTTCGATCTCCGCAACCTGTTGTTTCAAAGTGGCAATCATCTTGTTGACCGCGCTCAGCAAAAGGCCGGCCTCGTAATTGCTGGTCGGCAGGTCGATGGGATGAAGATCTCCGGTCATCTGAAGATGGCTCACCGCCTCGGACAGCTTCAGTATCGGCCGGGTGACGGCCCGGCCGAGAAAGTAAATCAGCAAGGAGACGATCAATACCGTGACGATCGTGACGATGAACATCATGTCGATCTGTTTGTAACCGGCAGCCACGGTCAGACGGCTGCGGTCGATGTATCCGATCCCGCCGTAAACCAGCGGTCGGCGGTCTTTGCCGGGATAAAAGAAGACCGGGGCATACGCCTGGTAATACTCATCCAGGCGATCGGATTGATGGGCGCTGTCCTCGGCCTTGATCAGGCCGTTTTCGCCGTCGCGCACATCGCCGATCATTTTCCAGTAAGGACCGTAAACCGAAGAGGGCCGGAAGGCATTCGGCAGCCCGGGTCGACCGAGTGTGCCGCTGTAAGCGCCGCGTACCAGGTCGGTGGTCAGTTCTGTGGTCTGTTTGTCCGGATCTTCGGACTGAAACAAAATCCAGCCCGCGGTGTCGAAAAAGTAGCAGAAGCGAACCTCGGGCGTCCTCGGATAAGAAAGGATCGGCGAGCGCGGCGAGTTATACAGCGAAAGGATGCTCTGCAACCGAAGGACATCGAAGGAAAGCAGCAGGTAACCGGCCGGACCGCTCTGACCGCCGCCGTAGAGCATGGCCAGATAGATGACCTTAGAAGATATTTTCTGGTTGGGGTTTTCAGGGGTCGGAAACGGTTCTTCGACTTCGGTAACCGGTGAAATCCAGACTTCATCCTCACTGAGGTCTTTTACCTTTTCATAATAGAGCAAGGGATTCGGGCGGATCTCGTCGATTTGTTCGGGCGTCAACCGCACAATCTGCCCGTCTCGTGCCACCAAATATTCATGACTCGGACCGGATTGCGAGATATAGGCCATCTCACGGTAAGTCATGCCGTTTATCGCCATTTTAGTGGCCATAAATTTGCGCATCTCGTCAAAATTAACGGGATTTTGCGCAATCTGTAAAAGATCCTGGCGAGATCGGTCCAGGAAACTTTCCACCGCGTGCGTCATCGCCATTACCTGCAGTCGAGATGTCCGCTGAAGGGCGATTTCGATGAAATTGTTGGCAATCAAGTACATCAGGTAGCCGGTAGCCAGCAGAATCAACACCACGGGGGGGATCAACCACAGCATCAAACGGGTTTTGAGCCGGCTGCCGCCGATCCCTTGATTGGGGAAAAAGGCCATTCTCGCAATCTCCTGGTCCAACGGTTTGCGATATAGTGGCACAAACGGTTCTTTCACGCAACATTTTTTACCTTTACCCCCGTTGTTTTCTCTGCCGCAAGCGATTTGAACCTGTAAACTCGCCAATAACTCGCCATGGCATATTCCTTGCTCACTGGCAGGACAGGAGATAGCTTGCGGCAGGCCGGAACGACCGCCTCTGCGGTGATGGAAGGCAGACCGTAATCAACTCGTGATCAACTGAGGAAAAAAAGGAGGTTTTAAAATGAAAATCCTGGTCGCGCTGGATGATTCGGTATTTGCACAAAAGGCGCTTGAGTCCGCCTTTAAACTGGCAAAAAACGAACCGTCCACACTATTTTTTTTGTCGGTTATACCCCAACTGGGAGCCATAGATGAAATGTCACCGCGCATCACCGAGAAATTCAAAATTGATGCGGAGCGCGTTTTAAAGGCCGCAGCGGACCGGGCGCAGAAGGAGGATATCCGTTCGGAAAAAAGAATAGAGCAAGGGGTTTCACCGGCCGACAACATCATCGGTTTAGCGCTGGAGCAGGCTGTCGATCTGATCGTGGTGGGGCATCGCGGCCGGGCCAACCTCGAAAAATTTTTGCTGGGCAGTGTGGCGTTGCGCACGGTCTCCCACGCCCCCTGCTCGGTTCTGGTGGTCAAATAAAAACTGAAACGGAGGTAAATCATGAGGAACGTTATGACAAAACTGTTGGCACTGGTGACACTGGCTTACCTGTTGGTGCCCGAGGTGTTGTGGGCCGCCGGAGGCGGGGGGGACGCGCCGATTGTGGTCGTCGCCGACACCCGGGTCGTTCATGGGAGCATCATGCGCTATTTCTCGAATCTCTACAATACCGACATTCTGCTGTTCGCCATTTGGGCTGTGGTGTTGACCGCCGCCTACGGCTGTTTCCTGGGCGTGCTCATGGATAAGCTCATGGGCCTGACCGGACTCGACCTCAAGAGCCGCAAGATCGTCGAACACTAGACTCAGAGATAACATAAAGGGAGGTATCATATGGATTTCCTGGCTAATGCGGACTGGTTGTACATGTACATGCCGATCGCCGGCGTTAAGATCTTCTGGCCGGGTCTGGTGTTGATCGGCTTCTCGGTCGGCGTCATCGGCGGCTTTTTCGGTATGGGCGGCGCCTGGATGGTGACGCCCGGATTGAACATCCTCGGGTTTCCCATGGCCTTTGCCATCGGCACCGACATCGCCCATATCGCCGGCAAATCGATGGTCTCGACGATGCGCCACTCGAAATTCGGCAACGTGGACTACAAGCTGGGTTTCATCATGCTGGTCGGCACCATGGTCGGCATCGAATTGGGCGCCCAGCTCATCATGCTGCTGGAGCGGATCGGCAAAGTCGGGTCGGTCGTCCGCTGGGTCTATGTCGGCTTCCTGGCCCTGATCGCCCTGATGGTTTTCTATGACTATTATAAAGCGGTCCAAAAGAAAAAATCCGGTGAGGTGGAAGGCGACCGCGGCGCCGAAGGGATCACCTGGTACAAGACCCTGCACCGGTTGAACATTCCACCCATGGTGCACTTCAAGACCGCCGGCTTCACCTGCTCGGCCTGGCTTCCGATCCTGGTCAGCTTCCTGACCGGCGTGCTGGCCGGCTTCCTCGGCATCGGCGGCGGCCTGCTGCGCATGCCGGCCCTGGTTTACTTGATCGGCTGCCCGACCCACATCGCCGTCGGCACGGACCTGTTCGAGGTGATGATCTCCGGTCTCTACGGCGCCTTCACCTACACCTTGAAGGGCCGCATCGAGCTGGTTGCGGTCTTCGTCATGCTGACCGGGGCCGCCATCGGCGCCCAGATCGGCACCGTGGCCACCAAGTACTCCAAGGGCTACGGTATTCGGGTGGCTTTCGGTTTTGCGGTTTTGGGCTGCATGGTCTCGATCATTTTAAAGCAGTATGGTTTCACCTCCGCGGCCACCGTTCTGATCCTGGGCACCATCAGCGTGATCTGCCTCTATATCATGAAGATCATGTTCCAGGGCGCGGCCCAGGAACTGCGTGAAAAACGGCGCACCGAGATGATAGGGGGTTAATGCCGATCAACGGTCTCGATTACGGGAACCGGTTAACACGGGACATTTTAACAGGAGCAAGGAGAAGGTGAAAATGAAACGAAACATGTTGCTGTTCGTACTGGTCCTGGTGGCGGCCGTCGGGCTGGCAAGCGCCGCTACGGCGGCGGAAGTCAGCCAGGGAAAAGTGGTTCAGATCACCAAGGATCCGGCCAAGGTCACCATCGAAGAATACGACACGAATTTCAGCACGGCGGCACCCTACGGCCAGTCCACCGGCATCACGACCGTGTTCGACCTGAGCACGGCCCAGGTCGGCATCCCGCCGGAACCCGGCGATGTGCTCAGAATCGCCTATGTCATCGAGGGCAGCACCAACAAAGCTCTCAAAGTCATGAACGTGTCCAAGCAGGATTTACGCAAGAAATAAGCCCTGCGCGGCGGCGGCCGTTCCGGGATGCCTCCGGACGGCCGCTCTGCCATCATCGGAGAATCGACATGCTACCAGATAAAATGAACAAAAAGCAGAAACTGATCGTCGTCGTAATGGATCTCCTGCTGTTGATCGAACTGGCTGGTGCTGTTTACCTGGGGTATCAGCACCAGGAGAACCTGACCGTCATCTTTCTGCGGACCTACGTTCCGGCCATGCTGGTCACCGTTATATTGGCGCGCATCGGCATCCGCAAACTGGCAACCCAAGGGTGATCCCCGTGTTTCTCGAAGAGTGGGCCGTTAAAAACAAAAAAGCCTTTCGGCGTTTCAGCGTCGCGTTTTTCGTCCTCTTTTTACTGGTGCTGATCGACATGGTCGCCTTCATCATGAGCGACGCCAAGACGGTATTCAAGGTGGTCGCCGGTGGGGAAACCGAGATCAGCGGCAAGCTGACCGACCCCATCGACCCGAACGAACTCCGCCCGCTGCCGGACCA
>JBAVJU010000050.1:0-4618 GCA_049687935.1 Desulfobacterales bacterium
GAACAGCTCGAAAAGAAGTAGAACACACGGTCACCTTTTCCATTAATCCTCCCTTCATTTTATCCCCATCCGATTCATCGAATCACAATCGTTCCCATCCACGAAATATTGTTGACGGCAAGATTGAGTGTCCAATCTATAAATGTGGATTTTTTCCGCTGGGCAAGGCCGCACAAAGGTTTGCGGTGAGGCGTACTTAAGGTACGCCGCAACCGGAAACCTGCGGAGAACGCAGCCCAGCGGAAAAAAGGCCATTTATGGATGGACATAAATTAACGCTCAAGTCTCGGTGCCCCTGTTCCGATATAGTAACTGAAGTGAAAGCTCTCGCCTCGGCGTGAGAAGTGGCAGGCCGCAATCACTTCCGGCTGGCGCACAGCTAAAAGATGCTTCAGGCAGGCAAAGAACCTTTTTCGGCCTCACTGGAGCGTATCAACCGATGCCGACAAGATACTGCGCTGACGCTCTTTGCTTGACTAAAAAGACGGTTTATGGTATGTTAGTATCTTAAATCGTTGAATATTTTTAATTTCTAGAACGGCTCGGGCATGGCCGGGCCGAAAGGCAAGGCGAATCCGATGGGCATGTCACCACAGGTTCAATTGAATAGCCGCTATCGCAAGGTCACCCGACTGGATACCAAGGAAGTCAGCCTGGATGCCAACATGATCCGTCTGCTCATTGCTATCGACGAGTCCAAAGAGTTGGTGCAGATCGGTCGCGAACTGGGCATGACCCACGACATACTGGCGGCCACCCTCGCAAAGCTTTCGGCGGTCAATCTCATCGAACCGATTCGAAAAGACATCCCTTGCCTCGCCAACGGATTCCTGGAGGCCTTGAAACTCCACCTTTCCCGCGCCGTCGGTCCAATGGCCCAAATACTGATGGAAGATGCCTTGTCCGATATGAAGCTGTCAGCCGGCGCAATCCCCAAGAACCAGGTCGCCGAACTGATCGGTGCGCTGGCTTTGGAAATCCCGGATGAGGAGGGGCGCATGCAATTTAAAAAGGCCATGCTGGAATTGATGAAAAAAATGGTCTGATGACCGGTCCCTATTTATCCACGCGTAGGAGTGAATGAGGTTAAGAGCTTAGGAGTGCCCATCCACGAATGGACACGAACGATTTGAGGCGGCAAGGAGTTAAAGACATGATGCAGATCACCTGCGATGAATGTGAAAAAGTTTACCGGGTCGATGAAAGTCGCATAAAGGGCGAAAGGGCTCGTTTGAAGTGCCGGGCCTGCGACAACATCATTATTGTCACCAAGCAACACGCGCAATCAGACACACCGCCGAAGAATGCCGTTTCGCAGTCGCCGGCCGTGACGGAATCGCCGCCGAAGCCGACCCTGCCGACTGATCCGGCATCCGGGAACGGCGACGGATACCGACCGGCGGCCGTTCAATCGGCACCCGCTGAGGAGGACCCCAAGGCGGATTCGACCGAATCGGACCTCACGCCGGATTTGGCCAGAAGCAAAATTCGTTTCGGCCTGTTTCCCAAGATCGTCGCCGTCATGCTGATCATCAGCTTGCTGCCGTTCATCATCTTCTGGACCATCACCTACAAAGAGGCCATCGACCGCACCCGCGCCGAAACCGAGCAGTTTTTCACCCTGACGGCCAGCGGTCTGGGAACCCAGGTCGACAGCTGGATCGACAACAATGCGCTGGTTCTGAAGTCCGCCGTCGATCTGCCGGCCATCAAGTCCATGGACCGCCCGAGCCAAGAGCAGGTTTTGCGGGAAATCCAGAAGAACTACCCTTACATGTACCTGGTCTTCACCGTCGGGCTCGACGGCCGCAATGTGGCCCGCAGCGACGACGTTCCACTGAAAGACTATTCCGACCGCCAGTACTACAAGGACATCATTCAGGGTAAACAATTGAGCTGGCAGACTCTGATCGGAAAAACATCGAAAAAACCGGCTCTGATTCTCGCCGTCCCCATCAAGTCCGATGACCAGTTGGTCGGCGTCTTGGCCGCCGCCATGACGGTCGACGACCTGTCGAAGTACATCGCCACCTGGAAGAGGGGCAAGACCGGCTATGCCTTCCTGATCGACGAAAAAGGCAAGGTGGTGGCCCATCAGGTCCAGGCCTATGTAGAGGAGCAGAAAAGCCTTAACGACCATCCGCTGATCGCGGCCTTCCGCAAGAGCAACTGGACGTCGCTGACCGCCAATTTTACCAACGAAAAAGGGAATCCCAGCTACGGTCACGTCAAAGAGATCGCGCGGGGCTGGGCAATTGCCCTGCAGCAGGAAGACGCCGAGGTGTTCGAATCCCTCAAACGGGTGCAGCTAATCGCCGTGATCCTGCTGGCGGTCACGATTTTGATCGTGTCGTTCATCGCGTGGATCTCGGCGCGGGCGATCGTGACGCCGATCATGAAACTGACCGAGGTCGCTGAACGGATGAGCCTCGGCGACTTGAACATGCAGATCAATATTCCGTCGAAAGACGAAATCGGTCTGCTGGCCCAGGCGATCAAACGGATGCAAACCAGCTTGCGCCTGGCCATGGAGCGCTTGCGTCGCAAACGCTGAGCCGCCCAAAATTTTAAAGCCAAAAGCCCGACCTCTGCAGGTCGGGCTTTTTTTTATAATAATCACTCATGGCCGCTCAGGTCTATAGTATCTAGTCACACATAAATTGTCTTATCAATTGTCGCCCGCTGCTCGATATTTCAAGCGTGGGTACATAACAATGACCATCGGCAGTGTTGGTTTAGGTTTCAGATTTCAGGGCTTGCCCGCCTGCTTAAAATAATGCCAAATGCCAAAATACAAGCACCAAAATACAAATAAATTCCAAATTTCAATAACCAAATCTCAAAAAAGATCAAAACCCAACGATAATCATCGGCATTCAATGACCGGTTGGTTGCCCTCAATAGCGGTTTTATAAGACCACTTTTAACGGCTCACAAGCCATGCCACCGGCTTTGGCAGAGGTCATTGAATTGGGACTTCGAATTTCGGTCATTGTGATTTGGTTGTTATTTGTTATTTGCGATTTGGAATTTTTCACCGAAACTTAAAGGTTTCCTCTTCGATCAAACTGGAGGCGGCAGCCAGAGGCAGTGCTGAACTTTGAAGGGGAAGCTTATGTGCGTTCTAAAGGGTTGCTCAAGGCAGTCGAGACACTTCAAAAATGGCACGACACTAGGGATGCAGCCGAAGCCGGTTCAAGTCCTCCCGCGCCCACTCCTGCGGGATGCCCTCCGGCCTGGCGGTATTCTCGGCGCCCAATCTCAGGCACCGCTCAAAAGCAACTCTCGCCGCGGTTGTGTCTCCACTCAACCAGTGGTTCAGCCCGATCGCGTAAGCCCCGGCAGCCTCCCATTCGGCATTGCGGTTCATCTGCCGTTCAAAGGAATCCCCGTCGATCGCACCGGACAGGAACCGGGCCTGCAGGGAAAAAAAGGTAAAATCGCCGTAGTCGCGTGCAACCGAATTCCAGTACTCTCGGATGTCGACGTCATCCGGCATGAACCTGGATGCCGTAAAGCCGACCTTCATGGCCGCCCGAACCCGCAGGGAGAGCTCCGTGTCGGATGACGCCGACACGAGACGGTAAAGGTAAACGGCATCGTCGTATTGTCCCATATCGGCCAGGCGGTCGGCCACGAGCATGGCGGTCGGAGCGTGTTTTGTTTCCAGCACCGCCTGTTTCAGAAGGGAGATCTCTTCGGCCTGATTTCCCTGCCGGCGGCGGATGTCGGCCAGAAGGAGCAGGGCGTCCTTTTCGGTCGGGTTGTACTGCAGGCTGCTGCGGGTCCGGCGTTCCGCCGCCGCGAGCCGTCCTTCACCCAGTTCGACCCGGGCGATCGCAATCATCGCCGCAGGAAAGTGCGGTTCACGGCGGAGCGCTTCATTCAAAAATTCGAGCCCCTGCTCTGTTTGCCCCCGCTGTATCATGATGCGGCCGATGTGGTAGGGAGAATCCGCGTCCCAGGGGAATTGGTTCATCGACGCTTCGAAATGGTGCAGCGCTTCGTCAAGATGCCCGGTTGAGGCGGCGTGCAGGCCGATGTGAAAATCGTGCCGCGCGATCTTGCGGCCCTCTAAACGGGCCCAATCGGGCCAGCAGACCAGGCCGAAGATGCCGAGGGCCAAAAGGCTGCGGAACAGCAGCCGTTTTTCCCCCGCACGCCAGAAGCGCCACAACTGCCACGCCGCAGCGGCGGCGAACAGGGTCAGCAGAACTGCCGTCGGCAATCGATACCGGTCCGACGCCTTGAAGGGGATGATCGAGACGAACCCCAGAACGGCGTATCCCGCCAGCAGCAGCTGGTTGGTCGACACTTTTCGCAGCAAAATGAAACCGAGACAGCCGAGCGGGCCGATCAGCCAGAAACCGGCCCAGGGCAGAGAGAGAAACCGCGAATAGCCCCGATAGGCGGAGACGTCGAACTCCTGGCTCCACTCGCGTGCGTTGAAAAAAATGGCCAGGCGCCGGATCAAATTGGCGGCGACGGCGAGCGGTTCTTCACGTATCGTCTCGACCAGTTTTTTGCCCCAGTACTGCTCGATTTCTTTTTCCGTGCGGCAGCCGGCCTGAAAAGGCTGGTGCATGTACTTATCGAACAGAATGCCCACGGGCGGGTG
>JBAVJU010000051.1:0-1977 GCA_049687935.1 Desulfobacterales bacterium
AAGGTCAAACACATGACCAGGGCGGCAATGGCCAGAAATTCACCCAGAATGGTGATCCGACCGTAAGCCTTGTAGTCGTGCAGGTAGTAGGGGAGCACCACCATCACCCCTCCGGCTGCCACACCGACCAGAAAGGTGAACTGTGCGATGTAAAATCCCCAGGACACGTCCCGGCTCATGCCGGTGATGCCGAGGCCGAAATCGAGCTGCTTCAAATAGATCAGGAATCCGACGCCCACAATGGCGAGCAGAAAACCCATCCAGCCGTAGTATCTCTTACTTCCTTTAAGCGCTAATTCAAGCATAACCACCTCATACGATGTAGTAGACCGCGGGCTCCGTGCCCAAAGCCTGTTTGCGTCGAATGGTGTAATTGGTTCTGATCAGCTCCCGAACCTTCGATTGGGGGTCATAGAGGTCGCCGAACACCAGCTTACCGTCGGACGCCTCCACGCAGGCGGGCAGCTGGCCGACCGCCAGACGCTCCGCGCAGAAGCTGCATTTTTCCACAACGCCCTTTGCGCGGGTCGGAAACTGTTTGTTCGTTTCGGCAATGAAGGGACGCGGATCGCGGAAATTGAAACTTCGCGCACCGAACGGGCACGCCGCCATGCAGAAGCGGCAACCGATGCAACGGTGAAAATCCATCATGACGATGCCGTTATCCGGATTCTTGAAAGTCGCATTGGTCGGGCAGGCCCTGACGCAAGGCGGGTTTTCACAATGGTTGCAGAGAACGAGCAGCGGCATGTGCTCGAGCCTCTCGTTGACGAATTTCATCGGGCTCATGGGAAAGGCGTTGTGATAGGGGGCGGTCCAGATCCACTTGATCTCGTGGCGTTTGGTCGGCAGGCTCGGGACGTTGTGGATCTTGTTGCAGGCGTCGATCAACGGTGTAAAATCCTCCTCGGACTCGAATTTTCGGGTGTCGACCACCATCGCCCACTGTTTGGCCTTGAGGGCCTTGTCCCCCATCTTGACATACGGTTCGGCAGCAGCGCCGTGCTCGACTTGTTCGGCGGCAAATGCATCCAAGACCGGACCGGTGCTCAGGGCCAGCGCTGAAATGCCGAATAGTTTTAATATGTCTCTGCGACTGCGTTCCATCACTTGGTCTCCTTCGGGTTATCGATATGGCAATCCCAGCAGTAAGGCCGAACCGAAACATAATTATGACATCGGTCACAAAACTCGGCCTTGTTCGAATGGCAATCCAGGCAGGTATTGGAAAGACTCATAGTGTATTCCTTTCCCTGAGGATTGACGTATATCCGCTCGGCATTCCGGACCACCGCGTGGCGCCAGAGATCCAGGACCCGCATGTGATCCTTCGCCATGTATTCTTTGGAGCGGACGCACTCCTTGGCCTCCTTGGCTTTGGCGGTCAGCACGAGTTCGGGAGCCGGAGCGGCCTTGCCACGGTTGAACCAGAATGGCAGTGTCACGATGACCAAAAAAATCGCGATTCCCAGATAAACGAGTTTCCTGTTACCCATCAGCTTATTCCTCCGTCTCCGCTGCGGCTTCTTTCAGTTCTTCCAGATCATCGCCGCGCAGGTTCGTGGCTCTTTCGTTTTGTCCCGGCAGGTTCAAGGCGTTGGCCACCATTTCATGTACCCCGGTTACCTCCACATCTCCCACCCAGTAGTTCATTAGATCCGGCAGCACCGCTCGATCGATGGCGCAAATGGTGGCCAACATATTGACGCCGTGGCGTTCCTTGACCGCCTTGACGGCATTGGCTCTGGGCAGGCCGCCGGCCATCCGCAGCTCCATGTCCTCACCCGCATTCAGGCCCGATCCGCTGCCGCAACAGAAGGTCTGCTCGCGTATCGTGTTGGCCGGCATTTCGTAGAAATTTTTGCTAACGTTTTTAATCACGTAGCGCGGTTCGTCGAAGAGTCCCATGCCCCGCGCCGGATTGCAGGAATCATGGAAAGTGACCTTGAGATGATCGTTGCGGCTGGGGTCCAGGTC
>JBAVJU010000052.1:0-2168 GCA_049687935.1 Desulfobacterales bacterium
TTTAAAATACCGGAGGACGACGGCCTCGTTGAGGCCGACGCACTCGAAGATCTGGGCGCCGCGGTAGCTCTGCAGGGTCGAGATGCCCATCTTGGACATCACCTTGAGAATGCCTTTTTCAACGGCCTTCACGTAGTTGGCGGCGGCCGTGCGTGCATCCACCTCGGGCAGGTGGCCACCGGCAGCCATCTGTGCCAGGGTCTCATATGCCAGGTAAGGGTTGACGGCGCCGGCGCCGTAGCCCAGCAGACAGCAGAAGTGGTGGACTTCGCGCGCCTCGCCGGTTTCGACCACCAGGCCGCAGCGGGTCCGCAGGCCTTCCCGAATCAGGTGGTGGTGGAGGGCGGCCGTTGCCAGCAGGGCCGGAATCGGCGCCAACCGTTCATCGGTGCCGCGATCGGATAGGATCAAAATCGTCGCACCATTTTTCACGGCTCCGACCGCAGAGCGACAGAGGGCGGTCAGCGCCCGCTCGAGTCCGCGACTGCCTTCCTCCATCCGAAAAAGGATTGACAGCGCTGCCGAGCGCAGATCGGCCTGGTCGATCTGACGCAGCTGCACCAGCTGGGTGTCGGTTAGAACCGGTCCGGTCAGCATGAGCTGTCGACAGTGCCGGGGTGTTTCATCAAAAAGGTCCTGTTCCGCGCCGATGGTGGTTCTCAGGGAGGTCACCAGTTCTTCCCGAATGGCATCCAGCGGCGGATTGGTCACCTGGGCAAACAGCTGTTTGAAATAGTCGTACAAAAGGCGGGGCCGCCTGGACAAAATGGCCGGCGGGATGTCGTCCCCCATCGAGCCGACCGGCTCGATGGCGTTTCGGGCCATGGGGGTTAGGATCATTCGCAGGTCTTCTTCGCTGTAGCCGAAGATCTGTTGGCGGATCGGCAGGGGCAGCGTTTCCGGTGCCGGTCCGGCAACCGGCCGGGGCAGACGGTCGAATGTCGCCAGGTTCCGGGTCAGCCATGCGCGATAGGGTCGGCGTCGGCTGATGTCCTCCTTGATCTCATCATCTTCGACAATGCGTCCTTTCTCGATGTCGATGAGGAACATGCGGCCCGGCTGCAGGCGCCCTTTGCGGCGAACCTTTTCCACCGGTACGGGCAGCACGCCGGTTTCCGAGGCCATGATGACCTGATCATCCGTGGTCACTGTGTAGCGTGAGGGGCGCAAACCGTTTCGATCGAGCACCGCGCCGATGCATGTGCCATCGGTGAAGGCGATGGCCGCCGGACCGTCCCAGGGCTCCATCAGGCAGGCGTGGTATTCGTAAAAAGCCTTCTTTTCATCACTCATGGTTTGATGGTTCTGCCAGGCTTCCGGGATCATCATCATGATGGCATGCGGCAGGGAGCGGCCGCTGTGGTAGAGCAGTTCGACGGCGTTGTCGAAGACGGCCGAATCGCTGGCACCGGGGGTGGCCACGGGAAACAGCTTGGCCATGTCCGCTCCGAAAAGGTCCGATCTGAAGAGGGCCTGGCGGGCATTCAACCAATTGACATTGCCGCGCAGCGTGTTGATCTCGCCGTTGTGGCATAAAAAGCGAAAGGGATGTGCCAGGTCCCAGGTCGGAAAGGTGTTGGTGCTGTAGCGCTGGTGGACCAGCGCCAGGGCGCTGACCATGTCCGGGTGGCTCAGGTCGGGAAAATAGGCCTGGATCTGGTCGGCCAGGAGCATTCCCTTGTAAACCAGTGTACGGCAGGACAGGCTGGGAACGTGATAAAAAGAGGCCTGGCTCAGACCCGATTCACGCACGAACCGCTCCATGACCTTGCGGATGACAAACAGTTTGCGCTCGAAGTGAGCCGTATCGGTAATGCCCGGCCCGCGGCCGATGAAGACCTGGCGGATGGCCGGCTCCCGCTGCCGCGCCAGCAGGCCCAGGGCCGCGCTGTCGACCGGCATCCGACGCCATCCCAGAAACTGCTGGCCCTCCTGCCGGATGACATCTTCAAACCGGTGCATGCACAACCGCCGCTGATCACTGTCTTGCGGCAGGAACACCAGGCCGCAGCCGTAACGCTTTTCTGCCGGTAGCGCGATCCTGACGCGCTCGCAGCAGTTTCGCAAGAATTCATGGGGCATCTGCATGAGAATACCCGCTCCGTCGCCGGTGGTTTCGTCGCATCCACAGGCTCCCCGATGGCTGAGATTTACCAGTATTTTAAGAC
>JBAVJU010000053.1:0-13295 GCA_049687935.1 Desulfobacterales bacterium
GCCGGAGCGTGCTTCTTCATCGATAAACTTGACATGAGACAGTGAAATATTTGTTTTATTGTCGTCTACCTTGGTGAAATTTAAAGTCACCGTGCTTTTATCAACAACTGAGTATTGAGATTCCCAAGTGAAAACCAGCTTGTCAGGGCGACTAATCTCCACAAACTTGCCTGTGTGCGGTATTTTTTCATCACCAAGATGCATGACAAATTTGAAGTGACCTCCTTCTCGTGGCTCGATTTCCACATCGGTATCAGCCATATCTGGCATTCCCCGCATGAATTTCGACAACATTTTTGGGTTTAACCACGCATCGAATACCTTTTCGATGGGCGCATTGATAATTTTGTCTATATTTACTGTAAGATCAGTCATTTTGATTACCTCCGTTTTTCATTATTTCATCAAGTTTTTCCAATCGCAGTTCCCAGATGGATTTTAGCTGGTTGATCCAATTTTTCACTATTCCAATTTGTTTCAAATCCGCTTCAATCCAGTGGGTCCGGCCGATGGGCTTGCGTCTTACAAGTCCGGCTTTTTCCAGCACCTTGATGTGCTTCGATATGGCGTTTAATGACATCTCATAATGGTCTGCCAGGTCCGTTACGCGAGTGGGTCCTTGCTGGCAGAGTTGCGTCAAAAGAGACCGACGCGTGGTATCACTCACTGCCTTGAGTATTTGAGATAGAATTTCATCATCTATATATTCAACCATATGGTTTAATATATGTTGCGAAATATTAATTGTCAACTAAAAAGTTGAATAATTTATCGGGAGATTAATTTAAGAGAGATATTGAATACTTGCGGGTTTTGCAGTGTGGAATTCTTTGTGACCAATCTATAAATTTAGAAAATCGCAGTTACTGCGGTTTGACTGGAAATCAATCCAATTTTTTGCCTGGATTAACCTCGATTACCAAATTTCATGTGGGGAATAGCGTGGGGAAACTTATTTTTGGGCAACTGAACAGGAGTCGCAAATAAGACTTAAGTAACTGATATTATATATTGGTGATCCCACCGGGATTCGAACCCGGGTTACCGGCGTGAGAGGCCGACGTCCTAACCACTAGACGATGGGACCGTTATCTGAAACGGTTTAATGGTAAATACCTATAAGAACATCCCGATGTTGTCAACCGGTTTTCCGGTCCTCATTTTGCGGCACCCGGCTTTTTCCCCTGGCGGATACCGATCAGGAAATAGGGCACAAACCCGATGAATGGAATCGATGCAATCAACCACCACAGGACCTTCGTGCGGTTGTTTCCAAACTCGCGCTGGGAGACGTCGACCACGGCCCAGATGGTAAGCAGAAAAAAAGGGACGCACAGACCCAGGAAAACCGCAATTGATTTCAGATCCATGATCAGCCCTTCAAGCGCTCGGTGACACTCAAAATGGCCTCGACATACTCGTCGCTGTGATTGTAATGGTAGATGACCTTTGCGGCTTTTTTCCGCTCGATGCCCGGCTGCCAGCCGTGCTCTTTCAGATAGAAGGCAATGCTCGCTATCGCATCCGCATCGTCGAAAAGGTTGATCTTGCCGTCGTTATTGCCGTCCTTGCCCAGCGCATCGATGTTGCTGGGCATGAACTGGGCGATTCCCATGGCCCCGGCGAAAGAACCCTTTATTTCGGCCGGATCGAATCCCTGTGATTGGGCATGGCGTAAAAACGCCATCAGTTCGCGATACGCCCATTTCGATTTCTGGGCGGCCTTCTTGTCGAAGACGGCATGGGTCAGATCCGGCGTATCTTTGATCTTCCGCCACAGGAGATTCCTGACCTTCGGGTCGGAAAGTGCAGCCATCGTGGAGAGTGTATTCAATACCGACCGGCTGCCCAGCAAGGTACCGAGCTGGGTTTCGACCAGAATGATGGCCGTGATCACCTCCGAGTCGACACCGTAAACATTTTCGGCCTCCGCAAATGCGGTCTGGTGCTGTTGAAGGTAGACCCTTGCCTTATCGATATGCAGCTGATCCGTGTAGCGCTCGTAATGGACCTTCGACTCGCGGTGGACAAAATAAACCGAAATGCCCTTGGTCTCGAACTTGACCTCAGGCCGTGCATACAGCTCCCGAATGGCCGCCGCGTCGAAACCGTCGGCGATGAGCCGCTTCTGGAGGGCTTGGTAATAGGCATCATTTTTCTCTGCCGCCACCGGTGCGGAAACCAGCGCCAAGCCGAGGAAGCACATAACCCCAAAAATAACCCTGCCCTGCCGCGCAGTAAATCGTGTCATCGTTCTCCACCCAACCAATCGTGTTTCTGATTCCCGACTTGCGCCGGTATGGCCGAAATGATAAACATTTGCCTATTATTTATCACAATCCGAAAGATTATTAAACCGTGAAAAAACCCCTTAGAACGGTTTTTGTTTGCCAGGCGTGCGGCTATCAGGCGCCCAAGTGGATGGGCAAGTGCCCGGATTGCGGCAGTTGGGATGCATTCGCCGAGGAAAGCCGCCAGCCGCAGACCGGGCACGAGGGCGCTGCCGGCCTGTCCGCTGCACAGTCGGCGCCGGTGCCGATCGACGCCATCGAGCTGGAATCCGAAGAACGGCTGCTGACCGGTATTGCGGAATTCGACCGGGTCCTGGGCGGGGGCATCGTGCCCGGTACGCTGGTTCTCATCGGCGGCGACCCGGGCATCGGCAAGTCCACCCTCATGCTCCAGGCCCTCCACGGCCTGGCCGGCTGTGGCCACAAAGTGCTTTATGTATCCGGCGAAGAGTCGATTCGGCAGATGCGCATTCGCAGCAAACGCCTGGAGACGGTTTCCTCGGAGCTGTTGGTGGCGGCCGAGGTGGAACTCGAAATCATTTTGAACATGGTGAAATCGGTCCAGCCGGCGGTTGTGGTGATCGATTCGATCCAGACCATGTACAACAGCGAGTTGACATCGGCACCCGGCAGCGTCTCCCAGGTCAGGGAATCGACGGTCCGGCTGATGTTCATGGCCAAGCGCAGCGGTATTCCGGTTTTCCTGGTCGGGCACGTGACCAAGGAAGGCGCGATCGCGGGACCAAAACTGCTCGAGCACATGGTCGACACGGTTCTCTACTTCGAGGGCGACCGCAACCACGTCTTCCGGATCTTGCGGGCCGTCAAGAACCGCTTCGGCTCCACCAATGAAATCGGGGTATTCGAAATGAAGGGCAAGGGCCTGGAGGAGGTCGGAAATCCCTCGGCGATTTTTCTGTCGGAGCGACCGGTCAACGCCCCCGGATCCGTCGTCACGGCCAGCATGGAGGGAACGCGTCCGATCCTGGTCGAACTCCAGGCTCTGGCCAGCAGCAGCAGCTTCGGCACGGCGCGACGAACGATCCTCGGACTCGATCAGAACCGGGTCGCCCTGCTGGTGGCCGTCATGGAGAAGAAACTCGGCATGCAGCTGCTGGGGCATGACATTTTCATGAACGTCGCCGGGGGCGTAAAAATAGACGAACCGGCGGTCGACATGGGCATCGTGGCCGCAGTGGCATCGAGCTTTCTGGACAAATCGATTCCGGAGGGCACGTTGGTGCTCGGCGAAGTCGGCCTGACCGGCGAAGTACGGGGTATCGGTCAGGTGGAAACGCGCCTCCAGGAGGCACAGAAAATGGGATTTACACGGTGCCTGGTCCCGCAAAGCAACCGCGCGCGACTGAGTGGCACCGGCGGCATGACCATTACCGGTATCCGCACCATATCGGAGGGTATCGAAAACCTTTTCTAATAAGTAGGGTTAATTATAGCTTAAGCTTGTGTTCACCGCCCGCTTCGCTTGAGCCGCAGAGACCGCTAAGGAGTTTTTCTTTTAATAAAACATATTGCTGCATGAGTCAGCGCTCGCCACCTCCGCTCAGCGCGCATGGATCTTGACGGAAAACGGCTAATGATACTATAGAAGGCGACTTTTTATGAAACCGTCAAAAGCCAGACGCAACCGGTGGGATGACCACTACACCGAGCGGGCCCGAAAAGAAAAGTACCCGGCCCGATCCGTTTTCAAGCTGCAGGAAATTCAGCGCAAGTTTCACGTCATCAAAAAGGGCCACCGCATCCTCGATTGCGGCTGTGCGCCCGGTTCGTGGCTGCTCTACTCGTCTCAGTTGACCGGGCCCGGC
Source organism: Desulfobacterales bacterium (assembly GCA_049687935.1). GTDB lineage: Bacteria > Desulfobacterota > Desulfobacteria > Desulfobacterales > SG8-13 > JARFQH01. The sequence continues at coordinate 4,118 of JBAVJU010000053.1, forward strand.
GGCAAGGTCGTGGGGGTCGACCTGCAGCCGGCCACCATCCATGTGCCGAACAACGCCGTCGTCCACACCGGTGATGTCCTGTCCCCGGACGAGGCCCTGCTGACTGCGATCGGTGACGGGTATCACGTCGTCCTGAGCGATATGGCGCCCTCTACCACCGGCCAGAAGAGCACCGACGCCGCGCGGTCCTATGCTCTCTGCCGCGCAGCACTCGACCTGGCCATCCGCGTTTTGCTGCCGGGCGGCGGTTTTGTCAGTAAAATTTTTCAGAGTGAGAACTTTCAACCCTATCGGGGCGAGGTTTGCACCCACTTCGATAAAGTGAAAATCTTCAAACCGATGAGCAGCCGCAAGGCAAGCAAGGAAATCTTTATCATTGCAACAGGGAAGTTGTAGGAGGCGACGATGTCAGGTCATAGCAAATGGTCTACCATCAAACATAAAAAAGCGGCCAGCGATGTAAAAAGAGGAAAAATCTTCACCAAGATCATCAAGGAGATTACGGTCGCCGCCCGCATGGGCGGGGGCGGCGATCCGAACGCCAATCCCCGGCTACGGGCCGCCATTCAGGCGGCCAAAACCGAAAACATGCCCAAGGACAACATCGAGCGGGCCATCAAAAAAGGCACCGGGGATTTGGAGGGCGTCAGTTACGACGAGAGCATTTACGAGGGCTACGGCCCCGGGGGTGCGGCGGTGCTGGTCGATTCGTTGACCGACAACAAGAATCGGGCCGTGTCGGACATCCGGCACATCTTCGCCAAGAACGGCGGCAGCTTGGGAGAAAGCGGCTGTGTGGCCTGGATGTTCAGCAAGAAGGGGTATATCGTAGTGGAGCGCGCGGGGGTGAGTGAGGACACCCTGATGGAAGCGGCTCTGGAAGCCGGCGCCGAAGATGTCCGCGAGGATGACGACAACTTCGAGGTCATCGCCGCCCCGGAGACTTTCGAGGAGGTCAAGGCCGCGATTGAAAAGGCCGGGATTCCCACTATTGCCGCGGAGGTCACCATGCTGCCGCAGTCGACCACCAGCCTGGCCGATAAGGAGGCGGAACAGATGGTGCGGCTGATGGAAATGCTGGAGGACTGCGAGGATGTTCAGAAGGTGTACACCAACGCCGACATTCCGGATGAATACTTCGAATAAAAAATGTTGTCACATTTTTTTATGAAACCAAAGGGATCCTAAAGGGACAGATCGATCATCCGCTGAACGGCTGCGAAGGCCGGGCGCCGGATGTCTTCAGGCACCGTCACCCGTCCGTGCAGCTGCTCGAGGCTCTTCAGGACATCGTGCAGGCTAATTTTTTTCATGTCTTCACACAGCATCCGATCGGAGGCTGGAAAGAATTCTTTGGCGGGATTGGCCTTTTTCAAAGGGTAGAGCAAACCGACCTCAGTCCCCACGATGAATCGGCTGCTGCCGGATTCGGCCGCTGTGCGCAGCATTCCGGACGTGCTGGTGATCACGTCGGCCAGCGCCAGGACTTCCGGACGGCACTCGGGGTGCGCCATAAAAACAGCCCCCGGGTGCGTCTCTCTGGCCCGCCATACATCTTCGGCAGTCAGCCGGTCGTGAATCGGGCAACAGCCTTCCCAGATGTGGACTTTCTTTTTCGTGCGGGCGGCGGTGTATCGGGCGAGGTTGCGGTCAGGAGTCATCAGCACTTCTTCCGCATCGAGGCTCTCGACCACCGCCACGGCATTGGCGGACGTGCAGCAGATCGTCGAAAGCGCTTTGACGGCGGCCGAAGAGTTAACGTAGGTAACCACCGGCATCAACGGCAGTTCAACGATGCGGGCCCGGAGCGAAACCGGATCAATCATCTCGGCCATCGGGCATCCGGCGTCCGCGCGCGGCAGGAGGACGGTTTTATCGGGCGAAAGAATGGCAGCGGTTTCGGCCATGAAATGGACCCCGCAGAACAGGATAACGGCCGCATCGGTGCGGGCAGCCTGAATGCTCAGTTCCAGGGAATCCCCGCACAAATCGGCCAGATCCTGAATTTCCGGCGGCTGGTAGTTGTGCGCCAGAAAAATCGCCTTCCGTTCTTTGAGAAGATGCCGGATATTCGCTTTCAGGTCATTGGTCTTCACAATCTCTGCCCCCGGTCATTCATCCATCGTTACCACATCGGTGCCCTTTGGGATGGTGAAGGTGAAAAGGCTTAGGTCCGGGACCTGGTCGAACCGTGAATTCACCAGGTCGATGAGGGTCTCGTCGCCGTAAGTATTGTAAGTGACGACCCGCTGCACCGTGTAGGTCGCCTTGGAGACGTACACCAAAATACGCTCCACATCGATCGTTTTTTCGATCGGAACGAGCTTGAGAACATGAAACTCGTCGGCGTCCGACGGGGCGACGGAGATGTCGAACTTGCGGCGCAGGATTTTGATGTCCGCCAGGAAACCGGCCCCTTTGCCGCCCGCAAAAAACGCCGGCGCCTTGCCGACCATCACCTGGTTGTCCTGGGGACGGTAAATCCAAAGCCGTTCGGCGTTGGTGATGATAATCTGGTGCTCCGGCTTTTCATATTCCCAGCGCATCATTTCGGGTTTCCGAACGGACATCTTGCCGCTCGCCTCATCGGCGATGTCCATGGCCTTTATGGTCGATATCTGATGGAAATCAGCCGTAAACCCGGTCACATCGTAGCGCTTTTCGACTTGCTTGACGATTTCGTCGAGTCCGCCATCTCCTGCCGGCGCAGCATCCGGCACTCTGACGAAAAGCAGTAAAAAGCCCAAAACGACACAGCGTGTCAGCACTTTCATACCTTTCTCCCCAATATCCATTCGTGGTTGGACACTCCCTCACCGTGACAGTGGCAACGATTGATTCAATATTGTTGGCAAAGCCGGTTCTCTTACGCGATATTTGCCTTTTTGTAAACACGCTACAACATGCGCCGGATGATCTCGCTCAGGTCCGCCTCTGACCCGAAGGCGAAATCGGCGCTTTCCCGGAGACCAAAGTCCAGCGGGTCGAGCCGGTCGAAAACCGCCAGGCTGATGCGTTCAATGAAAGCGATGGTTTTTAAAAGCTCTTCCTTGGAGACGTGCGGCGCCCGCTCGCCGCGCAGCATCAGAGTTTCGATGTTGTCCTGCTTGAGTTTTTCCTCAAACTGGGCCGATTTCCGCAGCAGCTGCCAACTGATCCGCCGCCGGTTCATCAAGGCCGCATAAACGTCGGCAGCATCTTCGACGTCTTCGAGAAAGCTCAACGTAAATTCCAGACATGCCAATAATTGGTCGTCTCCACCCAACTTGGCAAGGAAGTCGCACAAAAAACGGATTTTACCGTCGCCTATCGGTTTGCGGGTATTGCGCAGTATGACCCTGACCGCGCTGCGGTCGACCGGCGCAACGAAAGTGGCGGTCGCCATTGCCAGGCGCGGCTCGATCCGGCGGGTGAGATTCAGGCGCTGCAGAAACGTTGTGACCAAAGCCGGCGAAAAATCGACCGTCAGGCGACCCAGTCGGTCGGAAAAAACGAGCGCGGTTTGAATGCGGCGGGCGGAGAGTTCGGCAGCGACGGCGTCGACATCACCCTGTTCCAGTCCGCCTTCTTCCGGCAGCAGCTCTTCGAGCTTTTGCTGCATCGGTTCATCTGGAAAAAAGATGAGCTCCAACAACCCTTCCCGTTCGGGGTCGGATTCATCGGCAACGATCCCTTCCAAATCCTTCACGGAGGGATTCGAAAAGGTCGCATCGATATATCCAAGCAGATCCGGCCCGACCTCGATACCCGCGCGCAGAAGTTGCTCGATCTTTCCGACCAGCCGTCGCTGCCGCTCGTTCATGGTTGAACCGTCACAGATAGTGGGCCATTTTCATCATCAATTGGTGTTTCTGCATACCACCCGGCAGGCTTTCTTTCATCTCGCCATTGTCGAAAATAAAAAGGGTGGGAACGCTGAGGATATTGAACCGGGACGCAGTTTGCGGATTGCCGTCGACGTTGAGCTTGCCGACCCTGATTTTGCCTTTGGTCTCTCTGGCAAAATCCTCTATTATCGGGGCGACGGCGCCGCAGGTCGGACACCACGGGGCCCAGCAGAAAAGCAGAACCGGCAAAGGAGCGGCCAGCACCATCTTCTCGAAATTGGCGTCCGTAACGATCACCGGCTGCGAAATAAAGAGCTCCCCGGTGGGAAGCGCTTCTTTGCACTTCCCGCACCTGGCCCCGCCGTCGATCTTGTGTCCCGGGACCCGGTTGCGGGTCTTGCACTGCGGACAGCGAATCATGTAACTGCCGGCCGCATCCTCTGAGGCCGCAGCCGTATCGAGCGGTGCATGGCATTTACCGCATCGGGCGCTCGAACCGATTTTTTCACGCGGGATTTTATTGCGTGCGCCGCAGCTCGGGCACTTGACCATTGCCGATGTCGATTCGTTCATCCATCTTCCTTACTGGTCTCAAAAATTATCCGAGGTTGAACGGTTCGGGGTTCAACGTTCTGGGTTGAAAAGCCCTTAAACTGCTTATATCTGAATAATTCTGGTTATATGGTGTTTATAAATCAGTTTCACCCAATGGCTTAAAACGGCCAATCCAAATAATAAAGTATAGAATTTCGGGAATCAGCATTTTATAACCTTTGAACCCTAAACCCTGAACCTGGAACCATTTAATTTAGTTTCCTATTATACTAAGACCGCTTTGGCCCGAGTAAAGCGCAACGGCACCTGCCTCAAGATCTCGTCGATCACCGATGATTCTCGGTGAGCTTTTACTCTGACGGTTTCATATTCTCACCGGCAGTTGCCTGGCGGGTCGCTGCATATCTTTTCAGTTTCTTGTGCAGCGTTTTACGGGTGATCCCCAATTGCCGGGCCGCTTCGCTCTTGTTGCCGCCGGCCATTTCCAGGGCCCTGAGGATGGCGACGCGCTCCACCTCTTCCAAAGGAGCCGGTCCGGCATCCGCCGGTTCGCCGCGGGCCGTTTCGCTCCCGGCCGGCTCCGGCACAATCCTCAAGTCCGCCAGGTCGAGATAGTCGCTGCGGGTCAACACGACCCCCCGTTCGATCGCGTTCATCAGCTCGCGAACATTGCCCGGCCATTCATGCTTGAGAATGGCGTCCATTGCCCGCGGTGTGAAGCCCTTCACCGTTTTACTGTTTCTTTCGGCGAACACATCGCTGAAATGCTGGGCCAGAAGGGGGATATCCTCCCTTCTGTCGCGCAGCGGCGGCAGGCTGAGCCCGACCACGTTCAACCGATAGTAAAGATCTTCCCGAAAATCCCCCTGCCGGACGAGTTCTGCAAGATTCTTGTTGGTGGCGCCGATCACCCGCACGTCCACCGCTAACGGCGTTTCACCGCCGACCCGGATCACTTCCCGTTCCTGAAGCACTCTCAGCAGCTTGACCTGCATGGTGACCGTCATCTCGCTCACCTCGTCCAGAAGAAGGCTGCCGCCGCCGGCCTGCACGAAACACCCCTCTTTGCGACGCTCCGCCCCGGTAAAGGCCCCTTTTTCGTGCCCGAAAAGTTCCGATTCGAGGAGGGTCTCGGTCAGCGCCGCGCAGTTGATCTTCACAAAGGGCCCGTCCTTGCGATGGCTGTTGTAGTGCAGCGCGCCGGCAATCAGTTCCTTTCCGGTTCCCGACTCACCGGTGATCAGCACGGTAGCCTCCGAGGGCGCAACCTGGGCCACGGTTTCCAGCAGCCGGATCATGGCCGGACTCTGTGCGATGATACTGCGTCGGTCGAATTGCCGTCCAAGAGTTTTTTTGAGCATCCGGTTTTCGGCCTTGAGTTGGCTGTGCTCCATGGCGCGGCCGATAATCAGCTTCAACTTGTCGAAATCGAGCGGTTTGGTCAGGTAATCGTAGGCGCCCTTTTTCAACGCATCGACAGCGGCTTCGACCGATGAAAAGGCGGTCATGATGATGATCGGAATGGCCGGGTTGTAGGTTTTTATTCTCTCGAGGGCCTCGATACCGGACATCTTCAGCATGCGCACGTCCATGAGAATCAAATCGAAAAAGCGTTCCCTGACTTGTGCAATGGCGGTCCGGCCGTCGTCGGCCTCGAAAACAGTGTAGCCCCACTCACCGAGCAAGGTCCGCAGCATGGTGCGGTGGGCCGGGTCGTCGTCGACCACCAGAATCTCATTAGGCAGCTTCATCTTGGGGCTCCTCCCGGGTTTTTGGAATGCGGACGGTCACGGTCGTCCCTTCTCCGGCCGCACTGTCGACCTCGATGCGCCCGCCGTGGGCATCGACGATGTTGTGGGCTATCGCCAAGCCCAGCCCGGTGCCGGTCGACTTGGTCGTGTAGTACGGATCGAATACCCGCGATTGATTCTCCTCGGGGATACCGTGACCGGTATCCGAAACTCTGAAAACGATCCACCGATCATGGTCCTCCGCAGCGGCACTGACGGAAAGGCGGCCGCCGGCTTCCATCGCATCGAGTGCGTTGAGATAAAGATTCAGCAGGACCTGTTTGACGCGGTCCGGGTCGAGAAAGACCTTCTGGAGTTGCGGTGCGATGATCGTTTCAATCCCTATGGCCTTTTCCTTCGCCTGCGCTTCCACCAGTTTCAGGGAGTCGGCGACCAGCTGAGGCACCGCTACCGCTTTGGCAACGACTTTGATCGGCCTGGCAAAATCGAGCAGTTGACCGATCACCCGGTTCAGCCGATCGACTTCCTGAATCATGATGCCGGCGACTTGCTGGTCTTCGGGTTTTTCCCGGTAGCGCTCCTTGAAATAGGTGGCAAACCCCTTGATGGAACTCAGTGGATTGCGCACCTCGTGGGCCACGCCGGCCGCCAGGCGCCCGACCGAGGCGAGACGCTGGTGGCGATGGATTTCGCTGCGAAGGGCGTAAACTTCCCGCAGATCTTTGAGCAGCAGCACGAACCCGAGGAACCTGTGATCGCCATCATAGAGCGCACTGGCGCTAAGCGCCAGGGGGATCAGTCGACCGTCGGCGAGCCGGCAGTCGATTTCTTCCTCTACCACGTCTCCGTCCGCGGTCAGCCTCTCGATCTCTTCGGTGATCCGGTCGGGCAGGATTTGAGCGGCACTTCGTCCCACGACCGTGTCCGAGTCGAAACCGAGAATAGACTGCGCGGCCTGGTTATACGAAGCGATCCGCCGCTGATCATCGAGGGCGATGAGTCCGATCGGCATGTTTTCTACGACGTTGTCCGAAAAGGCCTTTATCCGGACAAGTGATGCGCGTGTGGTCCGATATCCTTGGGCCATGAAGAGAAGCAAAATGCCGGAAAGGCAGACAAGGAGCAGAATGGCGGCCATCACGATCGTGTGCCAGGTGTCGGCCCGCTGGGCGCTGAGAATCGATGCGCTGTCGAGCCCCACGAAAATAAACTCTCGCGGTGGCGCTTCCATTTGTTGCGGCGGGGCGTTCGGCATCATATGGCCGCGCGGTCTCATGCGCGATGTTGAGCGGCGCCAATTCGGTTCGATCGGATCGAAACGCCGGTACACCTCGAAAACCTCCCGGCCGTCTTCCATTCGAACGCGCCGCCACTGCACGTCCGGGTCCTGAGCAATCTGATCGAAATCCAGGTTGCGGTCATAGACCTTGCCGACCTGACCGAGGTCACTGTGGGCAATGATCGTGCCGTCGCCGTCGGTCACCATTAAATAGACGATGTCGGGTTGCTGGGCGGTCTCGGTGAGCAGGTGCTGCAGCTTGAAACCACCCATCATCCGCCCCATCATGCCGGTACGGGTGCCGGCCTCGAAGGAACGTATCAGCGCGGCGCCTTCCTCGACAAGCAGCCTAACGGTGATTTCCTGCTGCCGGTGGATGTTCTCGACCGTCAAAATTGTAAAAATCGGCATCAGGATGACGGCAATGCCGATGTAAATCCGCCCCGGAATCCCGGTCCACAATTTGCTTATTTTCGCTGCTGTCTGCATGGATCGTTCACAGAGGAAATCTGATGCCATCGGCCGGTTCCTCGACGCCCCGTTAGAAAGGAGATCGCGGCCCGGCGCCGACACGATTGATGTAAGGATAAGTGTAAGCCGGTAAAATGGCAAGAACCCGAAGTAACCTTTTTACTCAATCAGCCGCTTCGAGATTCAGTGAATGGATACTTTTTACCCGTCTGCAGCCAGGCCGATCCTATACGTTTTCTTGACATCAGCGCATCAATTTTATTATGTATTGATGCCAAAATCCATTTTCCTGATCGTTGCTTTCTTCTGCCACCCAAACTCTGGGGCCTAAACCGGAAACCAAGGTATTGCGTTCCAAATCTAAACCGGTCGATTCAAATTTTACCAAATAGATAACTTGGCTTATTTAAGAGGACAATCTAATGGACAAACCGATTGAGATCTACTGGAAGATTCGCCTGGAAAAACTGAAAAAAGCTTTGGAAGAAAACAATTTTGAGGTTTATTTAAGCGACAGCGCAGCTGAAGCCAAGTCCCTGGTCCTTGACACCATCATACCGGCCACGAAACCGGCCAGCGTTGCCTGGGGCGGATCGATGACCGCTGTTTCCTCGGGGCTCTACACGGCCCTCAAGGACCGCTCGGATTTCGAGGTGCTCGACACCTTCGACAAGAAGATTCCGGCGGAGTCGATGCAGGAGCGACGGCGTCAGGCCCTGCTGGTGGATCTTTTCATCACCGGCACCAATGCCGTCACCGAATCCGGTCAGCTCGTCAATCTCGACATGTTCGGAAATCGGATCGGCGGCATCACCTTCGGCCCCCGTCACGTCGTCATCCTGGTCGGACGCAACAAACTCGTACCGGATCTGGAAGAGGCTTTTTTCAGAATCAAGAATTACGTGGCACCTGTCAACGCCATGCGGCTGGACAAGAAAACCCCGTGCGTCAAGACCTCGTTCTGCGAGGAGTGCAAGAGCCCCGATCGGATCTGCAACACGTGGACCATCACGGAAAAATCGTATCCGAAGGGGCGTGTGAAGGTTGTTCTGATTAATGAAGAGCTGGGGTTTTGACAATCGCGCTGCCCAATCGATGCCAGTGCCGGTCGCACGCCGAGGAGCCGTCAGGTTTGGCCTTGACATGTTCTTTTCCTTCACTTAATTTTTCACATTATCAATACGAATTTATCAATTATCGTCAACTCAAATTCTCGCGGTTTTCGGGGTGGCCGTCCGGCCTGAGATCATACCCTTAGAACCTGATCTGGGTAATGCCAGCGAAGGGAAAACGAC
>JBAVJU010000054.1:0-6534 GCA_049687935.1 Desulfobacterales bacterium
AAGTTGAATCCGTCGACGCCTTGGACGCCGTCGACTCCGGCGATTCGGAATCAACGATGGATCGAATGAAAAATGCCTGCTTCATCCAGGTCGCGCTGGATCGGCCCGCAGAGGAAGCCACTGACGCCGGTGCCCGACAGATAGCGGCCTTCCGGTTCATCTACTGCGGATTTATGGCGTTGATGCTGGCGGTTGCAGTGATCCAGGTGATGGGAGGCAGGCGGGGTCACCGCACACACTCTTCTCCCCGGTCCACCAGTCGGTCTCGCTCAGCATAGACCACGATATCAATCAACAAAAAAGCACGAGTTTCCTAAAACGGGGCTCGTGCTTTTTTGTGCTGTGTTCCAGATCGTCCAAGACCGTATTCGATATTGTTGTCCGCTGGTCATGGTGAAGGCTGCGGTTCGGTCCCTTTTTTAAACATGGCGATGACGGCCCCTTGGGCATTTTCCGCAGCCGGCTTTCCGCTGATCGGATCGATGCTGATTCGCACGATATCGTCCGGAATATCGAAGTAATCGACAGGCTGAGACGCCAGCACTTCCTGCATGTAGGCCATCCAGATGGGAAGGGCGGCCCGGGCGCCGGATTCACGATCGCCCAGCGTGTGAAAGTGATCACTGCCGACCCAGACCCCGCAGGCAATCGAAGGTGAGAACCCGACAAAAAGTGCATCACGGTAGTCGTCCGTCGTGCCGGTTTTTCCGGCCAGTGGCCTTTTTAATACCGCCGCACGCCTGCCGGTGCCTTCCTGTATGACCCCGACCAGCATGTCCGTCAAAATGGCCGAACCGGCGCGGGTCATGACCACATTTTTTTGCGGTTTGGGCCGCCAGATCACCCGGCCGCTTGAATCCTGAATTTCCAAAATACCCCACGGCTCGATCCACTCCCCGCGGTTCGGAAAAACGGCATATGCCGCCGTCAAATCGATCAGGCTGACTCCGGAGGCGCCGAGGGCCAGCGTAAGGTTTGCGGTCAGCGGTGTGGAAATCCCGCAATTCTGGCTGAATCTGGCGACCGTGGACGGGCCTATCATCTCGATCAGCCGCACAGCCGGAATGTTTTTCGAACGCACCAGGGCGCTTCGCAGCGTTATTTCACCATCGTAGGTTTGTGAATAGTTTTCCGGTTGCCAGTCCATATCGGCCCTTGCTCCTTTGAAGGCAACCGGTGCATCCAATATCAGCCGGTTCTGTGAAAACCCGCGTTCCACGGCACTGGCATACACAAAAGGTTTAAACGCCGAACCTGGTTGCCGCACGGCATCGATGGCACGATTGAAAGGACTTTCATTGAAATCACGGCCGCCCACCATGGCGCGGATGCCGCCGCCGGTCACATCGAGCGACAGAAGGGCTCCCTGCAGGTCGTCGTTTAGCGGTTTGTCGTTGCCCGTCCGCTTCTCAATTGCCGCCAAACCTTCCGCTATCGCTGCCTCCGCCGCGAGCTGGTCACGGTAGAAAAGGGTCGTGAAAACCGTCATTCCCTCCTTGTACAGTCTTGCCGGCCCGACGATTTCCTCCAGTTGTTTGCGGACATATTCGACAAAATAGGGCGCTTTTAAGGTTTGAGACGTTCGCCCCACCATATGGAGCGGTTCTGCCGAAGCCTCGCGGTAGACTGCCGGGGTAATGATCCCGGTCTCGGCCATCTGTTTGAGAACGATGTTGCGGCGTTTGACCGCCAGGTCCGAGTTGACCAGGGGCGAGTAGCGTGACGGCGATTTGGGCATGCCGGCGATCAGGGCGCATTCGGCCAAGCTCAACTCCTTCACGGATTTTCCAAAAAAAATCCGGGCGGCCGATTCGACCCCGTAGGCACCGCTGCCGAAATAGACCTGGTTGAGGTAGAAGGTCAGGATTTCGTCCTTGGTATAGCGGCGTTCCAGTTGAAAGGCCAGCAGGGCCTCGCGGAGTTTTCTGACCAGTGTTTTGCGGGGTGTCAGAAACAGCGTTTTGGCCAACTGCTGGGTGATGGTGCTGGCCCCTTCGACGAACTCTCCGGCCCAGATGTCTTTAACCACGGCACGGAGAATCGCTTTCAGGTTAACACCGACGTGGCGGTGGAACTGGCGGTCCTCGGTGGCCACCAGAGCCTTTTTCAAATAAGGCGGGATCATTTCGAGCGGCACCGGGTCCCGTTTTTCCTGAAAAAATTCGGCCAGGAGTTCATGGTCGATCGAAAAGACACGCGTAACGGCCGAGGGTTTGAACGACTCGAGGGCTCGAATCTGGGGCAAGTCGCGTGTCAGCCCAATAAATGCACCAACGGCCAAGCCGCACAGCAGGCCGCCTGAAATGACGATAATGATCCATCGCTTTGATTTTTTGAGTTGGAAAAATGACATCGGACTGGCGGTACGCTTCACATGCTACAGGATAAAAAAATAATGGTCATATTAGATGGAAATTCATCCTTTGGCAACCAACTTGACGGCAGGCGCGAGGGGGATTTTTTGCAAGGTCCTCTTGGATCTGGCGGTTACATGGCGGTGGCTGAGTTGAGCACACGATCAAGGGCCTGACTCAGTTCGAGAAGGCTGTATGGTTTGGCGGCCACTGCGGAGAAACCGTATTTTTTGTAGTCCTGCACGACCGGACTGTCCGAGTAGCCGCTCGAGACGATGGCCTTTGCCTGCGGGTCGATCCTAAGAAGGTGCCGAATCGCTTCCTCGCCCCCCATTCCGCCGCGGACGGTCAGGTCGAGAACAACGGCATCAAACGGCTGATCGGTTTTCAAGGCTTCTCCATAAAGTGCCACGGCCTCACTGCCATTGCTGGCAAATGCGGTTTCGTAGCCCAGCCTGGCAAGAATTCGTCCGGCCATATTGATGATCATCTCTTCATCATCCATTACGAGGATTCGACCGCAGCCGGGTATCGGCGTCGAGGTTTTGGAGGGACTTGGCGTTGAAATTGCGGGCAAGGTTTTCGTCGATGCCGGCAGATAAAGGGTTACGGTTGTTCCCGCACCGGGCGAGGAGTCGACCGCCATTTTACCGTCATGTTTTCGAATGATGGAATGGCAGATCGACAGACCCAGACCCGTTCCCTTCTGATTGCCGCGCTCCTTGGTGGAAAAATAAGGATTGAATATCTTGTCCATATTTTCGGGCGCAATGCCTTGTCCCCGGTCTATGATGGAGAGCCGCACCCACCGGCCGGACGTCGACACGTGCTCACCGTCAATATTTTGGACATTGCCGGCCGATACCGTGATGAAACCGCCCTCGGGCATGGCCTCGCGGGCGTTCATCACAAGGTTGTGGACGGCCTGGCTGACCTGGGTCTTGTCCACGTCCACCAGCCATAGATCGTCCGCAACGTCGAACTGGCATTTTATGTTGGAACCGCTCAGCGAGAACTCCGCCACGCTGCGAACGAGGGCGGCCATATCGGTTGTCTCTTTCAGGGGGGCACCGCCCCTGGAAAATGTGATCAGTTTTTGGGTCAACGATTTCGCGACGATTGCCGCCTCGTTAACTTCGTTCAACAATCTGTAGACCATGTCCTGCGGGTCGACGTAGGATTGAATCAGGGAAACATTGCCGATGATGACCGTCAACAGGTTGTTGTAATCATGAGCAATCCCACCGGAAAGGGCGGCAATCGATTCAAGCTGGCGGGTCCTCTGGAGTTCGTCTTCAGCTTCGATCGATTTTGAAATCTCCATGAAAAAGACCTCTTTGTGTGGATTTCCGCCCTGAGAATAGATAAAAAAAAACGGTTCTTCTCCCTATCTGTTGGGAGAAAGGGGTCATGGCGCCGGCTGGAATCATCACCTTTTTTGGAGACGATTCAGTTAAAATAACTGTGCGGTAAAAAAATATGCAGAATTTGTTCCAATTATTTTTGTTTTTCGGCTGAGGGCGAAAAACAAAAATGAATAGTGTTTGGAATCAATGAATGAGACCGTATCGGTCCCCTGAATGTCGGTACACCAATACATCGGCCCTCATCTCGACGCGTCAAGACCACTGCATCGCAATATTCATAAGCTGTTGATAATTGTCAAAATGTTGACGCCTTTGGAATCCTGCGGCCTGTAACATGCGTCAATAGTGGCCCAATGACTGGTTCCAGGCTCAGGATACCGGCCGGTTGCGGCCTGTGCGCTCGTGCAAAAGATAGAATGGCATGTTTGGTGCATGTGGTGAGGAAACCTGTATAAAAACACTGTCAGGTCCAAGCGTTACTGGTAAGGGATCCCGGACGAGCCGGCGGATTTGAAACGGCCAAAACGCAAGGAGGTATTCAAAATGATGACGAATCCGAAATCAGGCGATTATCTGGCCTGGTTTTTCGGCACCAACGAGCAGACCCGCGGTCAAATGGCTTATTTTCTGAAGCTGGGATGTCCGGTCGCCCTTCGTCCGCAGCCGAACGTAAAAGACGCCCCGAGGCCTTTCGTCGATTTCGAAGCGACCCCCGATTTCGTGCGGTCATGCGGTTCGAAGACCTCGCGTAAGGGAAAAGACATCGTCGAGTTGATAAAAAGGGCCAGGAGCCGGACGGATCGCACTCATGCCGTTCTCCACCGCAACAGCGGTGATGCGAAACGACTGGTGACGGCGACCCGAAATCCATTGGAGATTTTCGTCGTCGGCATTGGGCACCATTTCAATAATCTCTTCATGACGATTCAGGGCAATGTTTCACTGATTCTGGGGGCCACGATTGGTGAACACCGGCACGAGAGGCGGTTCAGGAGAATCGAGAGACTCGTTTTAAGCGAGTCGATGCTGACGAACGATCTGCTCGGCATCGTCATCGAAAAAGGCTGTTATATCGACGGACAGCTGCAGGCCCATCTTTTGGATGAGATTATCGCCATCTCAGACACGGCTGCCATGCGCCAGGCCTTCTGCGGACTCAAAGGACCGTCTCGATTGGCGGCAGGCCAGTCCCGGCGGGCGCTGCGTCGTTTTGCGGACAGCCTGGTCTTTATCCTGCAGCGACTTTTAGGCGAAATCCGAGAGCACACGGCTTTTATCATTGCCGATGACAGTGCCGATGAAGCCGAAAATGCGCGGCTTTACAAAATAATGGAGACCGTCGACCGGGGTCAAAAACTCCTGAATGAGCTCAGGCATTATGCTGGCAGCAGTGCGCCGTTCGTGAAGCGAATCGGGGCTGAGACTCTGGCCGAAGCCGTTAGGGTCACCTGCTTGGGCAGACGGGAAGACATTCGGTGTCACCTGAACATCGACCCAAACCTGGCCGACGTCGAGATGGATGGGGGATGGCTGTATACCATCCTTCGGAGACTGTACGACAATGCAGCGGAAGCCATGCCGAAGGGCGGCGACTTATTTATAGAGGTTAAAAACCACCAGGGGTGCCCACGCCGGCAGCAAGAAGAAATAGGGAACGGCAAGTCTCGCATCCGATTGACATTCAGAGACACGGGGCAGGGGATTGCACCGGAAATATTAACGCGTATTTTCGATCCTTTTTACACCACCAAGCCTTCAAAAATCCGCAGCGGACTCGGTCTCGCGGTCGTAGACGGCCTGCTGCAGACAACCGGCGGCCGCATCTTCGTCGACTCGAAACCAGGCCAGGGGACAACCTTCACGCTCGATCTGCCGGCGGCGGAGATTTCAAGTGGACTTCTCAACACCACTCCAGTTCAGGCGCATGAGGCGCAGGAAAATGTTTTATAGGTAAAGTTGAAAGATTTTCAGAGGAGGTGATGGTGATCTGTAAAAGGATCCAAGGGTTTGGCTGAATTCGAGGTGCATTTGCAGCGAATATAAGGGCTGTAAAAGATTTAAACCAAAACATGTCAGGTTTTGATTCTGAGCGGCAAAGCACTTGACCCCTTGACCCCTGGAATCCTTTTACCCATTTCTCTCAATATACTTTTGAAAACCCGGTGAACTGATCGAAGTCCGGGTTCATCTTCAGGCCGAACGCATCCTTGCCGTTGAATCGGAATTCGATGTGTGAAGGGTCGATGGTGCCGTCGGCTGTGGCGTTCTGCTGGATCTTGAAATAGACCGTGGCGGTCATTTCTTCGGCGTCATAGTAAACATTGACCGGAATCGAAGGTGGCTGAACCTCGGTTTCCGGCACGGGAAGACCGAAATTGTAAGCGGTGCCGGGGCCAATGCCCGAAGATCGGCCGATGTGCCAGTTCATGACGTTTTCCACCTCGGACCGCTCCATTTCCTTGTCGAATTGAAATTTCATCGTGAAGGTTTTCGAAGCGTCCGCGGTCTGCAGGTAGGTGTCCAGGGATGAGACTGGCGATTTGATCGGCATCCAGTATTTGAAAGAGCTGGAGGCATAGGCAAATAGCATTTTAGGTGGATCGACTTCGTAAATGAAGCTGCTGAGCGAGCCGGCCAGTGCAGGTGCAACATCCTGGAGGTCGGACACAATTTCCATGGCATCGTCAATTTGGCCAAGGTTGGCAAGAGCGTAACCCATCTCGGCATAAGCGTCGTAGAACCTGTCATCCAGACGGATGGCGGCCTTGAATTGGGTGATGGCGTCTTCGTAGAGGCCTTGTTTGCTGTAATTG
>JBAVJU010000055.1:0-9672 GCA_049687935.1 Desulfobacterales bacterium
ATTCAGAGGCTCCGATAAACGTGGTGGCGCGAATGGTGCACGCATTCGCCTTGCACCACAGAATGCATGGGAAGTCAACAATCCGGCTCAACTGGAGATAGTACTGGAAACTCTTGAGCGCATACAAAAAGAGTTCAATGCATCTCAGTCCGGGGATAAGATGGTATCGCTCGCCGACCTGATTGTTCTGGGAGGATGTACAGGCGTCGAGCAGGCAGCGAAAAAAGCCGGACACGATGTGAAGGTACCCTTCTCACCTGGACGGACCGATGCCTCACAGGAGCAGACCGATGTGAATTCTTTCGCGGTTCTCGAACCGATTGCGGACGGATTTCGCAACTATTTGAAGGCCAAATATTCCGTTTCCGCAGAGGAGATGCTGGTTGATCGGGCACAACTTCTGACGCTATCTGCGCCTGAGATGACGGTACTCCTGGGCGGTATGCGTGTCCTTCATACGAACTTTGATCGGTCGCCACACGGCGTCTTCACTGAACGTCCGGAGGTACTAACCAATGACTTCTTCCTGAATCTGCTCGACATGAGCACGGAGTGGAAGGCAACCTCCGAAGACGAAGACGTGTTCGAGGGGCGCGACCGCAAGACTGGCAAACTCAAGTGGACCGGCACCCGTGTCGACCTCATCTTCGGTTCAAACTCCCAACTCCGGGCCGTAGCGGAAGTCTATGGAAGTGAGGACTCCCAGGAGAAGTTCGTGCACGACTTTGTAGCGGCGTGGAATAAGGTAATGAACCTTGACCGCTTCGACCTCGCAAGATCGTAGCATAAACGTCTTCGAGGACTTCTGAAGCGTATTCTGAACTGCAAATCGGATGATCAGGAAGCGACAACCGCCACGAATGGGCGGATGTTCTGAATCATGGAAGCTATTAGCAATATATAAGGGCGGCGTTTCAATACAATCTGAAACGCCGCCCTTTCTTTAGGCCCTTACAGTTGCATGTTCTTGAGCTTGAATGGAGCCCGTCTTTTACCACATTATTTTTTTCTGCGACCGCCATGATGGGCAGGCATTGGTACGTCAAGTTTTTAAACCGGGTGGCTATTCTCCTTGAAAAAGATCCAGCGCTGTAGTAGAAAGGTGCCGACGCATCAACCGGGAAAACAGCGGGAGATGACCTTGAAAGCAACAAAGGAGATCACACTATGGGAAAAGGTGACCAACGCTCGAAACGTGGAAAAATTCACCGGGGAACTTTCGGTAAAAGCCGCCGCAAGAAAAAAGGCGCTCCGAAAGAAGCGAAAAAATAACGCATCACTCTTGAACAGCGCGTTCTTCAACAGGGACACCTTGACCGTCGCCAGGGAGCTGTTAGGGAAAAGACTGGTGCGATGCAGCCGGGGTCAGCAGCTGAGCGGAATGGTTGTTGAAACCGAAGCTTACCGTGGGACGGACGACAGCGCCAGCCATGCCTTCCGCGGGCAAACTCCTCGGAATGCCGTCATGTTCGGGCCGGCCGGCGTGGCTTACGTCTACCTGGTATACGGTATGCATTATATGTTAAACGTCACCACCGAAGCTCATGGAATTCCTGGAGCCGTGCTGTTGCGTGCCGTGGAACCGCTGGAGGGCATCGACAAGATGACCGAATTGCGAGGCGGTTCCGGTCGGGGTTTAGCCGACGGTCCGGGGAAGCTGTGCCAGGCGCTGGCCGTCGATCTCTCCCTGCAAGGAGTGGACTTGACCCTTGGTGAGAGGCTGTGGTTCGAGACCCTCCGCGATGTGCCCGCAAACGATATTGTCCGGGGACCGCGCGTGGGAATCGCCTATGCCTCAGAGGCGGACCGCCAGGCACCTTGGCGCTTTCGGCTGAGTACAGCCGCCTTGGAACAACCGATTCGATAGCCCCGATCGCATCGAAATCCGCCCTTATCCTTCGTCGCCCCCCTAAAAAAACGGGTCGTATCCGCAGATACGACCCGAAATGTGTTAAGCTGAAAAGTGATGAACGATGACATGCTTACGCTTGTTTCATGACGTCCGCCACGGTGCCTTCAGAAGTGGACTTTCCACCGAAGGCCTCAACGAGGCATTTTAAGGACTTTCTTGGACATCGCTTCACCTCCGTCTTTTCGACTGAAGGGTTTCTGTTTCCTCTTCCCGGCATGGGGTGCGGCCGGCATCAGGAGGGGCTGACAGCCGACTTCGCAATAGGCGGGTCCAAGGTCGAGGAAACCGTCATTTTGCGAGCGATGGACTCGCCCGCGTCGGTTAAGGAGGTCTTTGTAACTCGGATTTTTCCCGAGTTGGGGGTATGATGCTACATTGTGGTATAACCTGTCAAGCTTTTTTTTGATCCCCTTAAAGTTTTTTAAGAGGACTGATAGGCGGCCGGTAAACCATTCGACATCGGTCTTGTCCAAACGAAAATGAAGCCTTAAGGTCAATCAAGAAAAAATCACAAACCAGTACGCTCAAAGGAGCGATACCATGTCGAATCATCGCCTCATAAAAAACAAGACAATACTGGTGGTCGACGACGAACCCGATGTGCTCGACACGCTCGAGGATCTGCTCGCCGATTGTGCCGTCGTGAAGGCGGGCAGCTTCGAAAAAGCCCGGGAAGTGTTGGAAGCCCACCCATTCGACATCGCCATTCTGGATATCATGGGAGTTGCCGGATATGATCTGCTGGAGATCGCCAGCCGAAAAAAGATCACAACCGTGATGCTGACCGCCCACGCGCTCAGTCCGGAGAATGTCGTCAAATCATATCGGGCAGGTGCCGCCTATTATATTCCGAAAGAGGAAATGGTCAACATCGCCTCCTTCGTGGAAGACATAATGGACGCCCGGAACAAAGGCCAGAACACCTGGTCGCGTTGGTTTGATCGGCTGGGCGCTTACTGCGAAAGACGTTTCGGTCCGGATTGGCAGAGGGGTGACCGGATCTTTTGGGAAAAATTTCCGTTCCACTAATACATCAGGTTGGGTAAGATAAGAATGATCTGGGGGAAAACGGCCATCAAAATGGTGCCGATGATCACCGCGATCAGAAAGGGGATGATCCCCTTGAAAATGGCCTCCAGGGCGACTCCGCCGGTGACGCTCTGGGCCACACCGTAAACCACGTAAACGTTGATGCCGACCGGCGGCGTGATGACGCCCATCTGGGTCACCAGTACGATGATGATGCCGAACCAGATCGGGTCGTAGCCCAGGTGGACGATGACCGGGTAGAATATGGGAATCGTCAGCATCACCAGTGCCAGAGCGTCCATGATGCAGCCGCCCAGCAGGTAGACGGCGACAACCGCCATTAAAACCAGAAAGGGCGGCAGATTGAACCCGCCGATCCAGGTGGCGATGTCGAAGGGAATGCGGCTGACGGCCAAAAACTTTCCGAAAACCACAGCACCGGCAATCAGGAACATGATCATGCAGGAGGTGCGCAGCGTTTCGTACAGTGATTTGACAAACCCATGCCAGGTCATCTGACGGCGGATGAGGGCCACGGCCAGTACACCGAAGGCCCCGACGGCGGCGGCTTCGGTGGGAGTGAACAGACCGAAGAAAAGTCCCCCCATCACCAGAACGAAAACCGTGAGGGTATCCCCCATTCCCGAGAGAGATTTCATTTTCTGTTTCCAGGTGAATTTTTCACCCGGCGGTCCCTGCTCCGGCGCAATACTGCACTGAACATAGATACAGATAATGAACAAAATGGTCATGACGATGGCCGGCAAAATTCCGGCGACGAAAAGTGCGCCGATCGACTGTTCAGTCAGCACCCCGTAGACGATCAACACCACGCTGGGCGGCATGATCATTCCGAGCCCACCGCCCGAGGCGACCGCGCCGGTGGCCAGTTCGTCGGCATAGTGGTAGCGTTTCATCTCCGGCAAACCGACTGTGGCCATGGTGGCCGCCGTGGCCGGGCTCGATCCGCACACCGCGCCGAAGGCCGTGCAGGCAGCGACGGTGGCCATGGCCAGACCGCCGCGCGTGCTGCCTAAAAACTTGTAAGCCGTGTCATAAAGCCTCCGGCTGATACCGCTGTTGAACGCGAACTGGCCCATGAGAACAAAGAGGGGAATGGTGGTCAGGCCGTAGGAAGAAAACGATTCGTAGACGTTGCGGGAGAGAAGGTTGAGACCGCCTTTGAGCGAGATCATGAAGGAAAACCCGAGAAATCCCACCAGAGCCATCACATAGGCAACCGGCATGCGGGCCATGAAGATGATCAGCATGAGGAGGATCCCGATGATACCGATCATCGTCGGACTCATTTTTCCCCTTTCAGCAGTCGCCGAGACAATCCGACGATGTCTTTGACAATAAGCAGCGTAAAAATCAGAAAGCAAAAGCTGACGGCATAAATGATCAGATGTTCGGGAAACTCCAGGTTCATCGAGACTTGACCGGACTCCCTGATGGTTCCGGCATAATCCGCCATTCTCCATGTGATCAGGCCGATCAGGGCGACACTCAGAACGCTCGTCACCAGCTCGATGACCGTCTGGGTTCTGGGTGACAGCAACCTTACAAGTATTTCAACCCCGATATGCCCCTTGACCTCATGGGTGTACGGCAGCGCCAGGGCCGTGGTCAATGTGGCCATGAAAATCACCAGTTCCACCGACCCGAAAATCGGATGGCCGAAATAGCGACCGACCACATCCACACAGGTCAGGCCCATCATGCCCACCAGGCAGCAGGCCCCCAGAATCTTGAGGGCCCGGTTTAACCAGTCGACGGTTTTCCAGAAGATGTGCATGGCTGAATTTTGGTCGTTAACAAAAAAAAGTCACTGCTGGAGGCTGTTCAACGTCTTGATCGTGAAGTCGACAACTTCCTGACCGTTGAGGCCCTTCTCATTCATCTCTTTGACATATGCGTCGATAATGGGCGCCACCGCACTCTTCCAGCGCGCCGCCTCCTTGGCGTCCAGCCCGATGATGTCATTTCCCTGGCTCAAAAAGTAGGCGATGCCCTCCATGTCGCTGGTATCCCAGGCTTCACCGTGTTTGACGGCCCACTCGGCGTTGATCTCCCGGATGATTTTCTGGATGTCGGCCGGCAGGGCGTTCCACTTGTTCTTGTTCATGACCACGAAAAACGAGGTCGTATAAGCAGCCGAAAAATCGGCCGTGCAGTATTTCGTGACCTCTGCCAAGCGCCAGCCTTTGTTCGACTCCCAGGGGTACACCGCACCGTCCACGACGCCTTTTTGCAGCATCTGATAGGTCTCCGGCATCGGCTGGGGAACCGGTGTTCCGCCAAGGGCCTCGACCACTTTGGCGCTGGTGCCGTGAGCCCTGAACTTGAGGCCCTTCATATCTTCCATTTTCCGCACCGGTTTGTCCTTGGTGTGAACCAGGCCGGGTCCGTGGGCGTGAAGATACATCACCTCCGTGTCACTCAATTCGGCAGGTTTGAATTTTTCATAAACTGTGTTGATGACCTCCGTTGCAGCCCGGCCGTTGGTGTACCCCAGGGGCAAGTCGATGGCCCCCATCACCGGAAATCGACCGCGGGTATAGGCAAAAACGGAAAAGCCGATGTCGGAGAGCCCTTCCACGACACCGTCGTAGTTCTGGTTGGCCTTGGTCAGGGTCTGTCCGGGAAAATACTGCACGACGACCCGGCCGTCGGTCCGTTTTTCGACTTCCTTGCCCCAGGCCTCGGCGAGCTTGCTCTGCACGTGGGTCGGTGGGAAAAAATTGCTGTACGTCAGTGTGACGGTTTCGGCTTGAACCGCAACCGGGCTTAAGGTAATGAATGCGGCCCCGATTAAAAAAAACACCCCGGTAATAACGCTTCTCTGCTTCATCAGATCCCCTCCTCGTTCATTGGTCGGTTGTTTTGGCGACGTAATTTTTAAGTGAGCCTTTAGGCACCGAAGGTGGCGGCAAGGCCTCAAGGCTGAACGAATCTTGATTCTGATTGGTTTTTTACCAGAACTGCCGAAAAACACAAGGGCTATCGCGGCGCCAAGGCTATTGAAAAAACAGTCATAATATCGTAACATACCTTATTCAAATGGCATTTAATTCACCCCGGTTTTCCGTAACCCTCAATAGGGACAACACCATGGCGGACCGCAGCACCAATCAAAGCAATGGGAGCACACGCGATCACATCGTGGCGCTGATCGATCGCATGCCTGAAAAAATGCAGCTAAAGCTGCTGCGTTTTTTGGAAGCCAAGCTGCCGAAGCACATCACCGGCGATCCGGTCGCCGACAAGCGGACGGATTTTCGCCGGATGTGCCTGATTGGAGTCGACTACCAAATCGACGGCAAACCCTATTACGGTTTTATCCTTGATATCAGCGCTTTCGGGGTTTTCATTGAATCCGATTCTCCCCTCGACACCGACCTGGAAGTGCATCTCGATTTCACCCTGCCGCGAATCCCGCAATCTTTTGTGATTCGCGGCAAAATTGTCTGGAGCGGTTCCCAGGGTTTCGGCGTCAAATTCGACTCCCTGACAACCGTCCAGGAAGCCCAGATCAGATCCTTCGCGGAAGAGGAAGCCCGCGTCTACACCATCGTCAGCTGAAACATCCCCAGTTGAGTTACCGAAATAACAACTTGTATTTACTGCATCTTTTGGCTAAAAATCATGGTCTCAGGGGTGCCGGGATGGGCCCCCGGCGACGCGCCGTTGTTTCACTCAATGACCGATCAAACGCGGCACGGGCTGGCTGTTGGCGTGAAGATAAGCGGTTGCACCTTCCCGATGTTCCCTTCTTCCAAGCGATGAAGAAAACCCGCCACGCGCTCAGCATCCTGCCACCGCGCCGCCGCGCGCTATCCGCCCGAGAGCTGTTCTCGGTGAACCTTCACATTGAGCCGGTTGACCGGACTTTGAGACCGTCAACTGTTTGAGCGCATCGGCCCCACCAAGATTGATATCCAGTTACCCGGCGTAATATATCGGATTCTTGTTCTGAGCGTGAATAGCCGGATAGGCCCGCTTTTGCGTTCCTTGCCGGCCGGGCGCCTCAATGCCCAAAATTGACAAGATATTTTTTCGTGAAACCGTGACCGCTGTTACTCAACACTTCAGTTTATAGACCGCATACGGCGCAACGGTGACTGCCAGCAGCACGAGCGCCCAAAGCCGGCCCGATAGAAGGTTGTAGTCTTGGATAAGCCTGCTCCATGGGTGATTTGCAACGTAATGGCCGAAGAGGAATTCAAAGGCAACGGTCAGGCACAACCAGGTGATGCCAACGGCCAAAGCCTGCTGTGATGATTCAAGCGGCCACTTTTTTCCCAGAATCCATGTGTAGAGGTAAAACAGAACCACCGCCGTCAGCGAAGACACCTGGTGAGCCGACAGCTCTTTCATCCAACGTCCATAAAAGTATTGACGCAGGACGCCGTTTGCGATGGCGATGAAAACCATTGGAATCCAAGCGATAGCGTATTTGAGTATCATTTGACTTTCAGCGGCGGATTTTACGTTTGCGCTTCTTCACCGAAAAGCCGAATCGGCCGATGGTGCGACCGAGCGCAAAATACTGCCCGTGAGCGAAAGCCAGCAAACCGGCTTTTTCCAGGCAAAGCCGCCCCTTGGTGTTCAAAAGAGAAGACGTCACCTGAACAGCCACCACTTCCGCCGCGAACATCGTATGCGAGCCCAGTTTCAAAGCCTTTTGTACACGGCATTCGATGTTGAGCGGACATTCCAGGACAATCGGGCACTGAATTTTCAAGGCCGGTGCCGGCGTCAGCCCGGTGCTGTCGAACTTATCCACATTGCGGCCGGAAACCATTCCACACCAGTCCGTCGCCTTCGCCTGCCGGAGGGAAGTCACGTTTACCGCAAACTCGCCGGTGGCCTGAATGATGTCATAGGAATATCGTTCGGGACGGACCGAGATCGACAACATGGGCGGTTCACTGCAGATGCTCCCGGTCCAGGCAATCGTGATCAGATTCGGTTTCCACTCTTGAGTTCCACCGCAGCTCACGAGCACGGCCGGGACCGGGGAAAGCACGTTTCCGGGCTTCCAGTTCAATTTTTCAATGCGTGCACGTGGTGCCATGTGAAATCGGGTGTTAGCTGCCCAAACTGATCGGTTCAGGGTTTAATGAAGTTACCCATCAGGGCGGCGACGTTTTTCGCATCCTCTCAACTGACTTGCTGGGCCTTTGAGCTATTGGCATGAACTGCTTCTGCGTGCAATTTTAGGCCGAGTGCGGCTATAACTTTAAGGATTGTGTCGAAACCTGGACTGCGTTCTCCAGAAAGTGCTTTGTAAAGACTTTCACGGGACAGACCAGCATCACGCGCCACTTGTGACATTCCCTTGGCCCGAGCAATATCGCCCAGAGCTTTCGCAATAAGGGCAGCATCCCCATTAGCCTCCTCAAGGCAGGCTTCAAGATAAGCAGCCATTTCCTCTGGGGTGCGAAGATGTTCAGTGACATCGTATCTCTTAGTGATGGTTTTAACCATAATACACTCCTATAGATTCCGTGATAGGCGCAAGGCGGTTTTGATATCCTTGGCTCGGGTACGCTTATCGCCCCCAGCCTAAAAAATGACCACATTCTGCCCGTGCTTTTTGTAATACACCCGATAGCCGGGTCCATAATCAATCCGCAACTCTAAAACACCTTCACCAACGGCCTTAACATCTCCAGGATTTCCAACCGCCAATCTCTCAATCCGGACAAGGAGACGAGCGCGTGCACGGATGTCATGCAACCCATCAAGCCATTTAGCGAAAATTTCAGTCTTGCGAATTTCAACCATGGTCTCATGGTAGCCACGTGGCTACATGCTGTCAACCAGTATAGTGAAGTGCCATAATTGAGGCTATTATCAGGTCGATTTGCCTTGATAAGTTGAAAAGGCGCCGAGGATCGGATAATAGCATTCCCATCTACCCTCCATTTTTGCGGGATCCCGTGGCTGAAAGGAAGAGCACACTTTGAATGATCGCGATTTTTGATATTTTCCCTCTTTTATTACCGGCAAGGAATCAGCCCACATGGAATCCTGAGATCGGGTATCCCGACTCGGCAAGGGGGCTCGCGGGTTGACGGTTAAATTGAGGGCACTATATTGCGCAGGTACATTCAATATACCGCCTACCAACCCGCAATATCACGATGCGTTTCTTTGAGCGCAAAACAAGTTAGCAAACAAAGGAAAATGATCATGGACGTGTTGAACTTTAAAGATCGAGAGGATGTGAAAATAGATAAATTTCCTTATCGGGGAAAACAACACGACGTCAAGGGCATCAGCGTGCGGTGGCTGTCGAAGGCCGGCGAAGACGAGATGGGCTACCCGGAATACGGCCTGCGGTACTTCACGGCCCAGCCCGGCGGTGAAATTCCGATTCATAACCATTTCTATCAGCAGACCATGTACATTCTCAGCGGACGGTTCGAATGCCACCAATACGATCCGGAAACCGACCTGTCGGTCAAAAGCGTGATCTGCGGACTAGGTGATGTCATCTATTTGCCGAGCATGGAGCCGCACGGGATGAAAAACATCAGCGACACCGAGCCGGCCACCTTCCTGTGCTGCATCTGCAACGTCTATGACAAGGAGGGTTTATAGTGAACAAGATCGAGCGCGTCGAGGCGGTGTTGAGCGGTCGCGAACCGGACCGGCCGCCGCTGTCGCTGTGGTACCACTTCGGGGTCCAACACGGTTCGGGAGAACAGTTTGCCCGGTTG
>JBAVJU010000056.1:0-2602 GCA_049687935.1 Desulfobacterales bacterium
CAGATGAGCATCGATGCCGATCTGAATGCCGGCATTATCAACGAAGAGGAGGCCAAGACCAGAAGGGAGCTGATCGCGCGCGAAGCCGAATACTACGGCGCCATGGACGGCGCCAACAAATTCGTGCGCGGGGATGCCATCGCCGGCATCGTCATCACGCTGATCAACATCCTCGGCGGATTGACCATCGGCGTTCTTCAAAACGGAATGAGTTTTTCCAACGCGGCCCAGAACTACACCCTGCTGACCGTCGGCGACGGCCTGGTGACCCAGATACCGGCCCTGATCATTTCAACCGCCGCCGGCATCATCGTCAGCCGCGCCGGGTCGGAATCGAGTCTCGGCAGGGAGATAACCGGCCAGGTTCTCGTTCAGCCGCGGGCGATCGGAATCGCGGCGGGGGTTATCTTCGGCTTCGCCCTCGTACCGGGACTGCCGACCGCCCCCTTTATCATTCTTTCCCTGTCGGCGGCCGGCCTGGCCCTGGCCATATATCAGTCCAAGAAACAGAGTGCGGCGGAAACCGCTGCGGCCGAAACATCCTCCGTCGAAGACGTCCCTGCCGCACGGCTGGAAAACCTGCCGCCGCTGGACATCCTGGCCATGGAAGTCGGTTACGGCCTGATTCCCTTGGTGGACACCGAACAGAACGGAGAGCTCCTCGGGCGCATCAAAACGATTCGGAAGCAGTTCGCCCAGGAACTCGGCATCATCGTCGCCCCGATCCACATTCAGGACAACATCCGGCTGAAACCCGGAGAATACGCCATTTTACTGAAGGGCAACGAGGTCGCCCGCAGCGAGCTGATGGCCAATTACTACCTGGCCATGGACCCCGGCACGGTAGAGGAGAAAGTGGAAGGCGTGGCGACCAACGAGCCGACGTATGGACTGCCGGCCCTCTGGATCAAGGAAAACGTCAAGGAGCGGGCCATCGCCAACGGCTACACCGTGGTGAACGCCGCCACCGTGATGACCACCCATCTCTCCGATGTCATCCGGCGTCATGCCCACGAACTGCTGGGCCGCCAGGAAGTGCAGGAGCTGCTCAACAACCTCAAGGACACCCATCCCAAGGTGGTCGAGGAGTTGGTGCCCCATCTGCTGCCGCTGGGTGCGGTGGTCAAGGTCCTGCAGAATCTGCTCAGGGAGCAGGTCCCGATCCGCGACCTGCTGGCGATTCTGGAGGCCTTGGCCGACTGGGCGCCGATGGCCAAGGACACCGATATTTTAACCGAATATGCGCGGCAGGCCCTGGCCCGAACGATCACGCGCCTGCACCTGCCCGAATCCGGCGAGATGGCCGTTCTGAACCTCGGACAACATCTGGAAGCCGGCCTGGCCGAGGGCATTCAGAAATCCGAGCATGGGCATTACCTGGTGCTGAGTCCCGCCCGGGTGGAAAAAATCGTCCGTTTGCTGGCCGGGCAGGTGGAAAAATTCGCGACCCTCAACGTCAGACCGATCGTCCTGTGCTCTGCCCACGTGCGGCCCTATTTCAAACGGCTCATCGACCGGTACTTTCCTGACCTGACGGTTCTCTCGTACGACGAGCTGCTGCCGAACATAAAACTCCGCTCGCTGGGGATGGTGGAACTGACCGATGCAGATTAAACGATTTGAAGCCCGCACGATGACCGAAGCACTCAAGCTCGTCAAGGATGAGCTGGGCCCGGAGGCCGTTATCCTGTCCGCGTGCAGCCGGCGCAGCGCTGGCGGCGTGCTCGGCTGTTTTAAGAAAGCCGGGGTGGAGGTCACGGCCGCAGGGGGTGGACCGCTGCAGCCGCTCCATCCGCTCACCCACGCGAAGGATTGCCGCGCAGGCGAATTAGAGGACCCGGGGTATCCGGCCGCCGCCCGCCGGTTGCCGAGGCCGAACCGCTTCCCGGCCAGCGCGCCTTCGCAGACCAGGATGCCGGTCAAACGATCGGAGGCAGAAGGCGGAAGCCGCGCGGTAGACCGCACGGCCGAGCATTGGCTCTATCGACGGCTGGTCTCCCGGGGAGTCGAAGAAAAGGTTGCGCGGCAGATGACGACCGATTTTCTGAGACACGCTAACGGCCATGCGGACGAGCCGGCCGTCCATCGATCCCGGATAGCGGGCATTATCGCGCAGATGGGCGCGAGCGTCAAACCGCTGGCTATTGAACGGGGTCGACAACGGCGCGTCGCGCTGGTCGGTCCTTCGGGAGTCGGAAAGACCACGGCAGCGGCCAAGCTCGCGGCACTGCACGCGCTTGATCCGGACCTTGAGGTCGCCCTGCTGTCACTGGACAACTACCGGGTGGCCGCATCGGATCAACTGAGGGCGTATGCCGACATCATCGGTGTTCCGGCTGCGGTGGTGGCCGATCAGGCCCAACTGGACGAAGCCCTGGAAAAATTCCGCCGTCACGACCTGGTCTTGATCGACACGCCGGGCATCAATCCGCGTGATGCAGCCCCCATCCGAAAGCTGACCGGCATGTTGGAAAAGATCGAGGGGCTCGAAGTTCACCTTCTGCTGAGCGCTGCTGCACGGATGTGCGATTGCGTCGACCTTTTCGACCAATTGACCGGATTGCCGGTCGAGAGGCTGATGTTTTCCAAGATCGACGAAACC
>JBAVJU010000057.1:0-13155 GCA_049687935.1 Desulfobacterales bacterium
CATAACAGCAATGCGGCCACTGCCGGCGGCGGGAAAAAGGAAAACACAAAAAGTGCGACGCCGACAACCGCTGAACCGCCACCCCAAAAATCAGCCGCCGCGGCCGAAGAAAGGGCGTCGCGCGAAGCCGCCGATGGCGGCCGTTCAAGCGATTTGGAAAAACGGGACGTCTTACGTCTGGGAGACGGGTCGAACCTCGACATCATCCTCGACATTCCACTGGACGTTACGGTCGAGCTCGGACGGACGAAAATGCCGATTCGTGATCTGCTCCAATTAGGGCCCGGATCGGCGGTGCCGCTGTCTCGGCTGGAAGGCGAACCGGTGGACATACTGGCCAACAACAAGCTGATTGCCCGGGGGGTGGTTTTGGTCAAGGATGAAAAATACGGCATCCGCATTACCGAAATAACCGGCCGCCTGGAACGGCTGCGCGGCCTGCATTGATACGGTTAAGCGGCTATCGCGTTTCCCTTCACGGAGCGGTTGCCGTTCGGGGGTCGTGAATGGCTCAGGGCCGTACGGCACGAACCGCGCCGCAGGCGTAAATGTCGTGGTGAAGTCGCTTGAAGCCTTTTTCCCGGATCGAGGTCACGATCAGTGCTTCCTTTTTGTAGCCCTTCGCAAAGACCTCCGCAGTCCAGTACCAGGGAGCGCTCTGGCCCGGAAAATAAGGGGGCGTCTTGTAGAGTTCGGCCAGTTCGCTGCCGAAAGGCAGGCGCCAGTCGCGATACCCACCGGCGGCCAACGCGCTGATATAGGTGCGGGCGGCGTTAAAATCCTGGCATTCACCGAGGTCGGCGTTCGAGTCGAGCAGGCTCCAGGTCAGGCCGGTCTTGGTGTCTGTAAATGTGTCGTCGTCGTTGACGACATAGCGGGTGCCGGACTGACGGATCTGAGCAGCGATTTTTCTTTTCTCGGCCTGAATCCGGTTTCTTTCCTGCGCCATTTCCGCCTGCTGCCGTTTGCGTTGCTCCTCGATGCGGTTTTGATAGAGCGTGCGGTTTTCATTCTGGAGCTGGGTGAGCAGCAAGCGGGCACCTTTGTCGAATCTTCCGGATGGATTCAAACGAATGTATTGTCCGATGTAATTGATTCTGTCGGACAGACTGTACTGGCTGTTCTGACTGTAGGCGGCCGCTGTCTGCCATTCACGGCTTTCTCTGAGGTTGCGGTCGAGTCGGGCAATATTGTCTCTGATCCGCGCCGCCTGGGTCGAATCGGGATTTCCGTCAAGGTAGGCTGCCAGAACATTTTTGGCCGATTCAAACTTGTTCCCGAGCCGCTTTACGGTCTCCATCAGTTCCGCAACATCGCGTTTGTCCTCCATTACGGCCTTTAAGTTCTCGATTTCGCCAGTGCGATAATTTTTGGGGAAGTAGTTGAGAAAATTGTCGCAAAGCAGAATACATTTATCCCAATTGCCGGTCTGGTCGCACTGCGGCATGGTTTTCACCAGGTGCCCGTAGACTCCTTCACTCATATCGGCCACCAAGGCCTCGACCTGAGTTCGGTGCCGACCATTCGGATGTTTCAGCAAATACCCGAGGTAAGCCTCGATACGATTTTTGGAATCGAGCCGGGCGGCATCCTCGAGGCGGGCATAATCAACATTGTCGATCAGGGTCGGTATCTCGGAAAGCTTCAGCTGAATTGAAGCGGCGTGCGGACTGTCGGGATATTTTTCGATATACTGGTTATACAAGGTTGTGGCTGCGGCTTCGTAGTTGGCGTCTATGGGAAGCTTCTCCACCGCTGCGGTGACAAATTCATAGCTCTGCAGCTCGACCGTTTGATTGATTTCGCGAATCTTTGAGCGCGCCGCTGTGTGGTATTCGCTGTCGGCATGCGAATCGATGAAATACTGGAGCAAGACTTTCTGGTCGTCGGGGTCCTCGATGGCGCTGACCCGCTCGAGAATGGCCCGGTATTCTTTTGAAATCTGTCGCGTTTTAAGGTAACGGGTGCCGTAGGTGCCGACCGTCCCAAGCAGAAGAAGGGCCAGCAGCACGGCAGCCACAATTTTCGGCAGCCGGCTTTTCGATGTCTGCTGCGCCTCTCGCAGGGACTTATAGCGGTCGTTGGCCTGGATGTTGAGCACCGATGCCGCCGCGGCCGGTGCCACCATACTTTTACCTTTTTTGTCGTTTCTCAGCCTGAGAGCTTCCGTGAAAATCTCCATCAACGGCTGATTGATCTCGTTATTGTTGCGACCGGCCGCATCCAGCAGGACAATCTCCGAATTGTCCCAGCTGATGATCTCATAGGCCGCCGCCTTGTTTTTCATGCTGCCCGACTCGGCGGCGATCAGATCCCCGTCCAGCAGATGGAGATAGCCCACCGCACCGGTCGTTCTGATTTCAACGGTGCAGGTGAGCCTTTCGAACTGGGCCATGTGTAAAAATGAGGGCAGGCTGATGCCCTGCACCATTCCGCCGTCCCGGTCGGAAAGGGCATCGAAAACCTTGCTGTTCAGGATTTTGGTCTTTATGAGTCGTTGATAGTTTTCGACATCCGCGTCGCTCATCTTGTTGGCGCAGTAGCCGAGATGCACGGTGATTTTGCCCTGCTCTTTGTGCCAGGGCCACAGCGCTCCGTAGTAATACCCCCTTCCGGCCTTGCGCAGATAGAGGGCCTGCTCTTCCCGAATACCGTTCAGGTATTTGAGTGTCGCGCTGAACCGCAGTTTCACCGGCATCGGTTTGCCGGCCGGTTTTTTAGCTGGACCGAAGAAGCCTTCCAACTGCTTGCCGAGGGTTTCGATGTCACGACCTTGGGAAACCGCCTGGTAGAGGCTGCGGGTGACGTTGTAAGGGGTTTTCTGAATATCGGGCAGGGCATCCAGCAACTCCACGAGTGTCAGAAAATCTCTGGTGACATTGAGACTGATCAAGAGATCCGACAGCTCCCTGCTGGTGTTGCCGGTTCCCGTAGTGGTTGTCTGTTCGGTCATGACACCCATTTCTCCTTTGATACGTCGCAAACCCTAACTATCCAGTAGCGGTGAAAATGCCTTTAAGGTCTATATTTTACACGAATTTTCACACTGAATCAAGCCTACCTTTTCAAATCTGTTATTGTGGGCTATGGTAAACGCCCGACCGGTCAGCCGGAGTGAAACCGGTCGCGAAAACCGCCGATGCTGAATGTCCGATAAGACAGGAAGGAGTCGAAAATGGACGTTACATTTCACGGAGCCGTGCGGGAGGTCACCGGTTCCCTGCACGTGTTGACCACCGCGGCAGATCGGGTGAGTCTCGACTGCGGAATGTTCCAAGGCCGCAGAAAAGAAAGCGAGGCCAGGAA
Source organism: Desulfobacterales bacterium (assembly GCA_049687935.1). Lineage (GTDB taxonomy): Bacteria > Desulfobacterota > Desulfobacteria > Desulfobacterales > SG8-13 > JARFQH01. The sequence continues at coordinate 3,307 of JBAVJU010000057.1, forward strand.
CAGGGTTCTGCCCTTCGATCCGCAGCTCATCACCAATGTGGTGCTCTCGCACGCGCACATCGACCACTCGGGACGAATTCCGCTGCTGGTAAAAGACGGGTTCAAAGGTCGCGTGGTCTGCACGCGGGCAACGGCCTCGGCCAGCACCTACCTGCTGATGGACTCGGCCCACATTCAAGAGTCGGACGCCGACTACCTGAACTACAAAACCGTTCGGGAAACCCTCACCCAGATGAAACCCTCAAACCGCAAAAAAATGAACGTCGGCAGCCGGCTTTCAGACGTCAAGAAAGTGCTCAAGAAAAACCGCCACGAACTGGATGCCACTGTCATCAACGACTTTATGGACCAGCTGCATCTGGAAAAAATTCAACCGCTCTACACGAGCGCAGACGCCCAAAATGCATTGGCCAGCTTCGACGGATACCCCTACCGCTACCCGGTAGCAATCGGAAGCAACATGACCTGCACGTTTTACGATGCCGGGCACATCCTCGGCTCGGCCATCAGCATGATCCGGAACGAGGATAACGGTCGTCCGATCACCGTCTGCTATTCCGGAGACCTCGGCCGCTTCGACAAGCCGATCGTGCGCAACCCTACCTTGAACTTTGAAGAGCAGCATCGCGAGGTGGACCTGCTGATAATGGAGAGCACTTACGGTGACCGCTTGCATGAGCCCGTCGAGGCGCTCAAGCCGAAGCTCGAAAAGATCCTGGTCGAGACCAACAACCGCCGGGGGACGGTGCTGATTCCGGCGTTTGCCTTCGGCCGTACCCAGGAAGTGCTATACGTGCTCCATGAGCTCTACGACGAGAAAGCCGTGCCGCGTGTCCCGATATATGTGGACAGTCCCCTGGCCGTCAATATCACCCGGGTATTCGGCGAGCATCCCGAAGTGTACGATCGCGATGCACAGGAGGATTTTCTTAAAAACGGCAAGAACCCGTTCTCCTTCGACCAGGTCCATTTTGTGACGTCGGTGGAAGAGTCGATGCGGCTCAACCGTGAAAAAAAACCGCACATCGTTCTGGCCGCTTCCGGCATGTGCGAAGCCGGACGGATTCTGCATCACCTGCGTCATAAAATCCACGACGAAAAAAACACGATCCTGATCGTGGGTTTCATGGCGCAGAACACCCTCGGGCGGCGTATCATCGATCAAGGCACGGCTTATGAACAGTCAGGCAGAAGCGGACCGCCGCCGCTGCTGAAGTTTCTCAACAAAACCTACCCCTTGAAGGCACACGTGAGGAATCTCGGTGGATTCAGCGCTCATGGAGACAAACAGGAACTCCTGCGGTTCGTCAAGGCGTCGAATCTAAACATCAAGCGCATTGCCGTGGTGCACGGGGAGGAGGACCAGGCGCTGGCGTTTGCCGGCCATCTGCGTCAGGCCGGCTATTCGGTACTGGTCCCGAAAAGAGGCGAAACCATTCGGCTGTAGGCATGTAGAGGCACTTATAGAGGGGCCCATAAGATGAGTCGGTTTTTGATGGTGGACATCGGCGCGGGAACCATGGACATCCTTTACGTCGACAATGAGTCGCCCCAGCACTACAAGGCGGTCGTCAAGTCGCCGGTGCAGACGGTGGCCGAAAGGGCGGCCGGTCTGTCTGGAGACCTGGTGGTGACCGGCAGTGAAATGGGCGGTGGTCCGATCACCGAAGTACTGCGGGAGCGGGCCGGGCAAGCGCAAGTCGTCATGTCGGCCGCCGCCGCCGCCACCCTGAGTCACAGGCCGGAGCGCCTCCGCGGTTGGGGGATTCAGGTGGTCGATGATGCCGCGGCTGAAGAAATGGCGCGGCGCTCTCAGTACACTCACTTGATCCTCGAAGATCTGGAAACCGAGAGGTTGCGGCAGATCGTCACATCTTTCGGCGTACCGTTTGAATTCGAGGCCGTCGCGGTCTGTGCTCAAGACCATGGGGTGCCGCCAGAGGGAACCTCCCATCTGGTCTACCGCCACGAAATCAACTGCAAGGTCCTGGAACGCGAACCATTGCCCCATGCCCTGTTCTATCGCGGGTCCGAGGTGCCCGCTACGCTCAATCGGCTGCGGTCGATTGCAGCCAGCGCCGGAAAACTGCCGACCGATGAGGTTTATGTCATGGATAGCGGCATGGCGGCCATTCTCGGTGCGTCCGTCGATGCGCTGGCCGGTTCCAGCGAAAACGTGCTGGTCCTCGACATCGCCACCTCTCACACGGTCGGAGCTGCGCTGTCGGGCGGCGAGTTGGCCGGTTTTTTCGAGTACCACACCCGTGACATTACGCTGAACCGTCTGGAATCCCTGCTGTGCGAGCTGGCCGACGGTAAATTGACGCACGCCGACATCTTAAAGGAGGGCGGCCACGGTGCCTATGTGCGCCGCAGCATCGGTTTCGATGCCGTCGACATCATTCTGGCCACCGGGCCCAAACGCCGCCTTGTCGAGACCTCACGCCTGCCGATCACATTCGGAGCGCCTTGGGGTGACAACATGATGACCGGAACGGTCGGCCTGCTGGAAGCCCTGCGCCGACACAAGGGCCTCGAGGCAATCGTCTATCTGTAGAGAGCCCGGCCGAACGGATCGGCCGATTGACACTGATTATTTGCAGGTACAGGCAATGGCTGCGGATACGCCGGCAGAAAAGTTTCTTAAATATGCTCTTCATTCGAGGAAATCGTTCATGACGACAAGATTGCCGATATCCTTTTTTCTTGATAAACGCTCATGGCCCTTGGTTAAGTTTTGTTCCGCCTGGTGGTTTCTTAATCTCGTGATGAACTTAACGGTTCCCGGTTTGCAGCCGTTTTCGGCCGCTCTTCTCTTGCCCTCCTGGGAAATTTTCATTCTAATGGCGGTGACGGCCGTGGCGGTGCGTTGGGGCATGCCTTTTCATGCCCTCTATTATCTTCCGGCCATCGCCGTCGTCATGTTTTTGCGCCTCTTTATTTTCGCCGATTTTCTGGTACCGCTTTATCTAAATCGCCAGTTCAACCTTTACATCGATTCGGTCTACCTGCCGGATCTCATAAACCTGCTCTACAAAAGCATGGCGCCAAGCGCCTTTTTTACCAGCCTTATCCTGCTGGTAGCGCTCATCACCCTGCTATGTATGGGGATTCACAGGTCCCTGGCCGTCATCCACGGCTTCTTTCGGCATTCCCATGGGCGGCGTTTTTTTTGGGGCACAGCCGGACTGTTGTTTTTGGTCATCGCCGGATTCCACCATTTCGTGGCCGGAAAACCCGCCACGGCCGGTGCGTTCGCAATCATGCAGCGCGTGGCCGAAGAAGTTGGTTTCATTCTGGATATCGGCACCTACCGACGCCGGGTCCTCAGCGAACTGCAGCAATCCGGTATGAATGGTGTCGATCCGTCCAGCGCTATCAAAGGCCTGAAAGGCAATGATGTCTACCTGCTTTTCATCGAATCCTACGGCCATACCGTCTTCGGGAAGCCGGAGCATCTTAATCTCTTCACACCGGTTCTGCGGCGCTTCGAGCATGACCTGTCCGCTGGCGGTTTTGCGGTCGTTTCGAATTTCATCGACGCACCGTCTTACGGCGGCACGTCATGGTTGGCGCATGCGACTGTGGTCAGTGGACTTCATATCGACAACCAGGTCCGGTACCAATTCCTGTTGACATCAACGGTCCGGACCGCTATCGAAAATTTCAATATGGCCGGTTACCGCACGGTTTGCGTCATGCCCGGCACGACCCGGCCGTGGCCGGAAGGCGCGTTCTTCGGTTACAGCCGGATTTACACCCAACCGACATTCGGTTACCGCGGGCCCGGTTTCGGCTGGTCTGCCATGCCGGACCAGTTCGTTCTCGATTTCGTCCGGCGCCGAGAAATAGAGAATCGCCGCCGGCCGCTTTTTATCGAAATCGTCCTGGGCAACAGTCATGCACCCTTTCATGTCCTGCCGCCCTACCTCGCTGATTGGTCCCGGATCGGCGACGGGACCGTTTTTCATGTCCTCGAACCGCTTGTCTTTCCGGTGACCTGGTCCGACATGACCCATGCCGCCGAAGCCTACATTGCCGCTCTGACCTATGATTTCAAGGTCATTCAGGGATTTATCGAACAATTTGTTAAAGACGATGCCCTGGTCATTCTCATGGGCGATCATCAACCGAACCTCCAGATTACCGGGCCCGGTCATCCGTGGTCCGTGCCCGTGCATGTCATCAGTCGTAACCGCACGTTTCTCGAACCATTCCGCCGACGCCGCTATTCCCCCGGTGTATTTCCATCTCAGCCCCTGCCCCATGACGGGATGGCGCAGGTGTTGATCAGCCTTTTTGCGGATTTCAGCCCGCCTCCAGGGTTCACGAAAAAATAAATTCGCAATTTTGGGCGTTGAGGCGCCCGCCTGGCAATGCGCGAAAACGCAGGAATATCTGGATATTCCGAGTTATCGCAACGCAGCCAGACGGGATGCATCGGCGGCCAAAATGTGACGTTGTTTTTGAGTGAGTTCTTAGGCCCCGATTGACGCAGCGCCGAACGGCCATGACCCGCAGTGGACTTGTAAATTCTTTACAAACTGCCTTTTTGCATTATTTTTAAATCGAATAAAACAGGGTAATGCAGCGAAACTCAAGCGTAACGAAGGGTTCCGCGACACTGAAACCAACCAAGCCCCACGGCTTGACGACATAAAGGTGACAAAATGAGCGAAATAGACAACACGACCCAAAACACCGGTGATGCGGTCGAAGAGCAACCGGATCCGGAAAATCGTCCGCAGCCGAAAAATGAGATTCCCAGCGAGTTGCCGATCCTGCCCCTGCGCAATACGGTGGCCTTTCCGTTCTCCATGATGCCGCTTTCGGTGGGCATTCCGCGGTCGGTGAACCTCGTCAACGACGCCTTGAAGGGAGATCGCCTGGTCGGCCTGGTCGGCATGAAATATCCGGAAATCGAGGAGCCGCTGCCGGGTCAGACTTATGAAGTCGGTACGATCGCCAAGGTCGAACACGTGACCCGGTCGGCCGACAACAGCCTCCAGGTCATCGTTCAGGGGATCGAACGGTTTCGGATCGATTACTGGATGGCCGACAAGCCGTATCTGAAAGCCCATATCGCCATTGCGCCTGACAAAATCGAAAAGGACCTCGAACTGGATGCCCTGCAGCGCAGCCTGCGTGAACTCGCCCAGCAGGTTGTGGCGCTGTCGCCGAAATTCCCGAAGGAGGTCGGTGATTATCTGTCCCAGGTCAAGGACCCGCGCTACCTGGTCTATCTCGTGGCCAGCGGTACCGGACTGGACGTGTTGAAAGCCCAGCAGATTCTTGAGATCGATTCCCTCAAAGAAAAATATCGACTGCTGATCGGCCATTTGACCCGTGAGAAAGAGGTCCTCACGATAGGGAAAAAGATCGAGTCCGAGGCCCGTGAAGAAATGAACAAGGCCCAGCGAGAATACTATTTGCGGCAGCAATTGCGCGCCATTCAGAAAGAACTGGGCGAATCGGAACCGGGCCAGTCAGAGATCGACGAGTACCGCCTGAAGATCGATGACGCCCTCCTGCCGGAGGAGGCCCTCAAGGAGGCCGAACGTGAGCTGAAGCGGTTGGGCGGAATGTCGCCGCAGGCGGCCGAGTACTCGGTCATCAAAACCTACCTGGACTGGCTGATCGATCTGCCTTGGAGTAAAACCAGCGAGGACCAGAGCGATATCGGGCGCGCGCGAGCGGTACTGGATGAGGACCATTACGGGCTCGAAGACGTCAAGCAGCGGTTGATCGAGTACCTGGCGGTGCGCAAGCTGATTCAGGAACGCGGGAAGCCGGATGCGACGGGAAAAGCAGCTGAACCCTCCGAAGCCATGGGCGTTATCCTCAGTTTTGCCGGTCCTCCGGGCGTCGGCAAGACCAGCCTCGGCCAGAGCATTGCACGGGCTTTGGGTCGAAAATTCACCCGCATGAGTCTCGGCGGCATGCGGGATGAGGCCGAAATCCGCGGGCACCGCCGGACCTATATCGGTGCGATGCCCGGGCGCATCATTCAAGCGCTCAAGCGTGCCGGAACCCGCAATCCGGTTTTCATGCTGGATGAAGTCGACAAGATCGGCGTCGACTGGCGCGGCGACCCCAGCAGTGCGCTGCTGGAGGTCCTCGATCCGGCCCAGAACAAAGCGTTCCGGGATCATTACCTGGATGTGGATTTCGATCTGAGCGACGTCATCTTCATCACCACCGCCAACCAACTCGAAACCATCCCGGCGCCTCTAAGGGATCGCATGGAAATCATCCAGCTGGACGGCTACACGGAATACGAAAAACTCCAGATTGCCCAGCGGCACCTCGTGCCGCGGCAGTTGAAGGCCCACGCCCTCGCAGACGAGGAAATCACCTTCACCGCCGAAGCGCTGCGCAAGATCGTTCAGGACTATACCCGCGAGGCCGGGGTTCGCAATCTCGAGCGTCAGATCGGCGCGGTCTGCCGCAAGAGTGTCGTCAAAATCGCCGCCCAGGAGCAGGCGCACGTGGTTATAACCCCGGAGTTGGTGCGTGAATATCTCAAAAAGGAAAAGTTCGAATCCGAGCTGTCCGAAAACATTGAAATCCCCGGAATCGCAACCGGACTGGCCGTCACCGCGGTCGGCGGCGATATTCTGTTCATCGAAGCCACCCGCATGAACGGCAGGGGCAAACTGACCCTTACCGGTCAACTGGGGGACGTGATGCGCGAAAGCGCCCAGATCGCCCACAGCTACGTGCGCTCCAAAGCCGCCGAACTGGGTGTGGATCCGAGCCGGTTCGAAAAAACGGACGTGCACCTGCATGTGCCGGCCGGAGCGGTTCCGAAAGACGGCCCCTCGGCCGGTGTGGCCATGGCCATGGCCATGGCCAGTCTGTTCAGCGGCCGTCCGGTTCGGGGCGATGTCGGAATGACCGGAGAGGTCACCTTGAGGGGGCGCGTGTTGCCGGTGGGCGGCATCAAGCAAAAAATTCTGGCCGCGCATCGCGCGGGGCTCACCACGGTTATTCTGCCCAAACGAAACGAGAAAGATCTGGAGGATCTGCCGGACGAGGTCCGCAACACCCTGATCTTCGTGACGGTCGATCGGATCGACGAAGCGTTGAAGGTGATGTTCGTAACCGATCAAAACGGGGAGGAAACAGAGAATTTTTCATTTACAGTGGATCGATCATCCGTGTAAGAAATGGTTGAATTTCAAGTCGAACGGGCAACGGCGACAGGCGCTGCAACCACAAATGGATTGACCCGCAGAGATCGTGTCCTGGTCGTATCGGCGGCGCTCATGGCACTTTTCCTGGGAGCCCTCGACACCCTGGTGATGGGAGCCGCCATGCCGACCATCGTGGCCGACATGGGCGGGCTGGAACTTTACAGTATGGTGTTTTCGGTCTACCTTCTCAGCCGTGCGGTCGCCCTTCCGATTTTCGGCAAACTGGCTGATCTTTACAGCAGCAAACACCTGTTTGGCTTCGCGATTGCCATTTTCCTGGCCGGTTCGCTCGTGGCCGGTTTTTCGACCTCGATGGTCCAACTGATCGTCGCCCGGGTACTCCAGGGTGTGGGCGCGGGTGCCGCCTTTGCCTTGGTGTATATCCTGCTGGCCGACATCGCCGAGCCCGAAAAGCGCGGCAAGATGATGTCGATCGCCAGCTTCGTGTGGGGTCTGGCCAGCGTTCTCGGGCCACCGATGGGCGGTTTCATCGTCAACTACTGGTCCTGGCGGTGGATTTTTTTCATCAACCTGCCGCTGGGATGTTTATCTTTTCTGGGCATTTATCTTTATTTCAAGGAAACCCGCGTTAAAAAGCGCCGTGCCGCTCTCGACCTGCTCGGCGCGGCTACTCTGACTCTGACGGTCCTATCCTTGCTGACGGTTTTCCTGATGACGGGCAATCACTATCGCTGGCTGTCGCTGCCGATATTCGGGCTTCTGGCAGTTTCACTGGCCGGGGGAGCCGCGTTTTACTATGCCGAAAGGCACGCCGCCGATCCGATCCTGTCAATCGATTTCCTCGGTCGGTCCGGATTTAGTTCCGGGAACGCAGCTGCGTTCTGGAGCAGTTTCGCGATCTTCTCGCTAGCGGCATTCAGTCCACTGTTCATTCAGGGTGCCCTGGGAAAATCACCGGCCGAGATGGGCGTGGCGATGATTCCTCTCAGCCTGGCTTGGTCGGGAGGTGCCCTGCTCTGCGGTCAGACGGCCCACCGCGTGAGGAAACGCCACTATGCAATGGCGGGTGCCCTTTTTATGCTGACCGGCAGCGGCTTGACGTTGACCGGCACCCCATCGATCGGGCTCTTTTCGATGGCCTTGGCCCTGGCCGGGGCCGGCATGGGGTTCGTGTCGATTGCCTCCCTGCTGATCGTACAGGACAGTCTGAGGATTGAGAACCTCGGTGCCGCCACCGCTTCGCAGCAGTTTGCCAGAACGCTCGGCGGTACCATCGGAGTGGGGATTTCCGGCAGCCTGCTCAATGCCCGATTCATGGATAAGTTGTCTGAATCCGGTCTCGGTGGCAGTCTGCCGCCGGGGATCGGCGAGCAGATCCGCCAGAATATCGAACAAATTTTCCGACCCGATATCCAGTCGTTGATTCCGGTGGACGCCCTTAAGACTCTCCAGGAAGCCGTCGGACGGGGCGTGTCGATGGTCTTTTGGGCATCCGCCGCAGCGTCTCTGCTGTGCCTGATTTTCTGCTTACGCCTGCCGCGTCGAACAGGTACATCCCCGAATTGAGCGGTTCAGTCTCAAGGCGTTCGGCCAACTTGGTACAAAATTAGAATCAGACATCCTTCAACTGGCAAACGGGCTCAACGGGCCAAACCAGCTATACCTGACAAAGGTGGCCACCTCCGCCCTGATGCACGGCGGCATCGGCGCATGGTTCAGGAATGCTTTTCCCGCAAGCGCGGCGTGTTGCCGTCCGATGCGACCATGTCCTGAAATTCCTTGACCGACTGAAGGTAGACCGACCCACCCACCCGGGCGCTGTTGTTGTGTCCGCCGCCTAATATGAGTTGCAGGCGCTTCGGAGCCCGCGTACGCTCGTAGAGACGCCGGCTCATGTCAACCGGTGCCACGCTATCGTCAGTGCCGTGGAGATAGAGAACCGGCACGCGCAGACGGTCGACTTTAGAAAGTGAATCGAAGCGCTCTGTCAGAATCAGACCGAGAGGAAAAACCCGATAAGCGCCGCCGCGCGCGGCCATGTCGTAAATAGAGGTGAAGGTCGCCTCGACGATCAGGCCCCTTGCCGCCGGATGACGCACCGCCAGATCGATCGCCACCGCACCGCCCAGGGAATGGCCGTAAATCACGATGTCATCCGGCGCGATCTCCCGTTTGGTCACCAGATACTGCCACGCCGCTTCGGCGTCTTGGTAGACCTTGGTTTCAGACGGGAAATCGCCGTCACTGCGGCCGTAGCCCCTGTAACTGAGAAGCAGAACGGCAAATCCGAGACCCTGAAACCGCTTGGCGTGCTCAACATTGGCACTGACATTCAGAGCGCTTCCGTGCAGGTAGAGCAAGGTCGACTTGCCAGCAGTGGCAGATGGAATCCACCAGGCGTGCACCCGCTCGACACCGCCGCTCTTCCCCGCGACCGGTATGAACACGTCCTCGTATGACAGACCGGTATCGGCGGGTGTGCTGGTGATTTGACGCTGGGGCCTAAAAATAAAGCGGGTCTGCTGCGACCACAGATAAGCGCAGCCCAGAGTGTATAAGAGGGCAATCAGGCTTGCGACCGAGCCGAGAATTGCCGTGGACTTTTTCAATCTCTCTCACTTTCTTTTATAGATACGGCGGGTGCGGCGGCGAAGAACGACCGCATCCCCGCATGCGGACCCCGGGAACAAAC
>JBAVJU010000058.1:0-14285 GCA_049687935.1 Desulfobacterales bacterium
AGCGAGCAGGGCACTCCTCATCTCAGGGTTCCTCCGATCAACAAGGTCAGCAACAGCAGAGCCACGGCGTTGATCCAACCCGTCAACCGTTCTTCACCGAATAGGAACGCAAAATAGTAATTACCGGCCTCGGACTTGACCGGTTGATTCATCGGACCGGTAAACACGCCGGGCTCCGGCTGCTGGGCGCCGCACATGTAGGGCGATACAATTCTTGCCTGCCGGGCGTGACGGACGGCTCCCAAGGCCAGAATGAATCCGAAACCGGCGGCCAGGCACAGCGGAAAAACGCTGAAGATGCCGGTCGGATTTTCCATTGTCCCATTGTGAACGCTGTAAGCCGGCACATCTCCGGCGGCGGCCTGGAGCAACGCACCGTAAAGCCAGGGGACGGCCGCACTCAGGGCCACGATACCGAGACTCAAAATCCCCAAAGCGCCCCAAGTGAGCACCGGTTGACTTTCCGGACGGAAACGTCCGTCGAGCGGGTCGCTCATAAGCGTTCCGGCCCACCGGGCCCAATACATCACTGTCAGGGCACTGCCCAGGGCCAGCATCAGCAGGGCCGCCAGATTTCGGGCGGCGGCCTCAAGGGCCATCCACTTGCCGACCAGCAGTCCGAAGGGAGGCATAATCATGAAGATGACCCCCGCAACGGAGATGAGGGCCGTCAACGGCATACGGGTGTAAAGACCGCGCATGTCTTCAATGTCGCGGCTATCGATGCCCTGCTCGATAGCCCCCACACACAAGAAGAGCAAGGCCTTGGTCACGGCGTGAAATAACAGGAGAATAACAGCGGCGGTCAGAGCCATCGGGGTGCCGAATCCGGCGCAGGCAAACATCAGCCCCAGGTTGCTGATAGTGGAATAGGCCAGAACCCGTTTGCCGTTTCTCTGGCCCAGGGCCAGCGCTGCAGCCGCCAGAAAAGCGAAAGCACCGAAAAGTGCCACGCACAGTCCCAGGAATGTATCCTGGAAAAAGGGAGCGACACGCAGCACCAGGTAAACGCCGGCCTTGACCATCGTGCTCGAATGGAGCAGGGCCGACACGGGGGTGGGCGCTACCATTGCCCCTAAAAGCCAGCTCTGGAAGGGAAACTGCGCGGCCTTTACAAAGCCGGCCAGACACATAAGGGCCAGCGGCAGCAGCCAGACCGCCGATCGGAAATCATCTGCTTTAAACTGCTGAAAGGTGTTGATGCCGTGGAATCGGGTGAACCATAACACGGCTGCCACCAGCGCCAAACCACCAAAGCTGTTTATCCAAAGCGCCCGCAGCGCATTTGTGACGGCCGCCGGTGTTGCGTCGTGGGCGATGAGAAGGTACGAACAGATGGTGGTTATCTCAAAGAAGAAATAGAGATGCGATAGCTTGTCGGCCAGAACAAGGCCGTTCATGGCCGCCAGGAAGAGCAGCATGACGGCGAAGAAACGGTGCTGCCGGGAAGCCGACAGTTGAAGGTGGGCTTCATGAGTTTTCATGTAAGCCAACGCCTGAACGCAAATGACGGAACCGACAATGGAAACGATCAGGACCAGCAGAAGCGACAGGGCATCGCAGTGGACAATCGGATTCACCCGCGGCGTCGGTACCGGGTAGAGTTCGTTTAAGCCGATCAACACCAGCTGAAGAATGGCCAGTAGCGGTATTAATCGGTGCCGGTGCCTGAGGCCGATGAAAAGAATGACGCCCAGCAGGAGAATATCGATCGACAGGATCAGGACGTCGATCACTTTTTCGGCGCTCGGTTCCAGTCCGAAGCTGAAAGGGATACGGATAGACAGAAGCAGCGCAGCGGTTGTGAGCAACACACCGGTTACGGGAACCAGCTTGTTGCGCAGCCTGTCGGAGCGAACGAGGCAACACAGGATCGCTGCTGCCATGGGCCACAGGATAAGAATCGCAACAATGGTTTCGGTCGTTCTCACCGGCTTCACCCGCTGAAACTGTATCGGTTGATATCCGGCGCCGTCCGTTACTCCACTCTTTTTAAAGGCGCGAACCGCTCTATCTTTCAAGAAATGAGCGCAAAAGGTGTGCCAGGCGAAAGGGCGAGGAGAAAAGATACAACCGTTTGAATTAATATGAATTTAAAGAAAAAAAACGAGCGGCAGGTCGAGCGTTTGGTCGGCGAGGCTATCAGCTTTTTTTACAGAGTGTAAAGGCCACCATCACGCGGGGGAATCGGTTTTCTCCGCTCGGGTTCTTCGGTTGAGCCTACTCGAGGTAGGAATCGATAATCTCTTTGGTCTGCAGCAATCCCTCGACATCCCTGATTTCGATCACCCACCACCGGCAAGCGGTCCGGCGCAGGATACCCAGGCGATCCCGAATGTCGTCAAGGTGCTTGGCCGGCAGATGGCCGACGCCCGGAATCTCGGTATGATAGATGTGGGCGTTGAAAACACGGCTCGGGTGGGGACTGACGAAATCCTCGGCATCGAAGTGCTGGCTGCCGACCGATTCGCAGGCATGGGCATGGCCGATGTCGAACGTCACCCCCGCACCGGAACGACGGACCAGCTTTTCGAAAAGATTCGGCTTGCTGGTCCAGCCCCAGGCCAGGTTTTCCAGACAGACCGTGACCCCGCGCTCGGCGCCGTAATGCACCATTCGTCTCAGGTTCTGAAGGGTGTCGTTCCAGGAAAGCGTTTTTGTGCTGTCGCGCCCGAGACCAATGTGCAGGGTGAGAAACTTACCGCCGGCCTTGGACACCAGTTTGATGACGCGATGAAACAGATCCACTGCAAGCCGGCCTTTTTGAGGATCTTCATGGCCGATGTCGATTCTCGCGAAAGGGCAGTGAAAACGGATTTCGAGGGGATCCAGGGCCGCCAGAAAATCGACCCAGCGGGATTCATCCGCCGGTCGTGTCGGCAGATTTTCCAGATCGAACGACCAGTCGATCCCGGCGAAAGCGTGGTCGACGGCAAACCGTTTCAAGCGGGCCATGTCCGTGATGAAGTTGCACATGGCCAGTCGCGGTGTCTCGGGATATTTGTTATCGACCATTTCCATCCTTCGGAATGTCTTTGCGGGATAAAAAATCCAGGTCCATGATGAAAAAGGGCCGCAGCAGCGACCCGCTGACTCAGTCTTTAGAAGTATGGAGTTTGCTTTAAAGGCGCTTCGGCATTAGAATAAAATTTCACGGTTCGACGATGAGGCCTATCATACAGTTGGCGAGCAAGTCCAGTTTGAAATATATGACATGTTGATAACACAAAGAGATATATTGGATAAATAAAGGGTCGATTGACTTTACGGCCCGATGCGATAAAGGTGCGCCATGAATCCTCACTGGCATGCAAGACTATTCTGGGCGATGGCATGTACGCTTATGATAACCGGTCCAGCCATGGGGGACAACGGCCTTTCGGATACGCAAAAAAAGGAGGTTGTCTACGCCATCTATGCCGATTACAAAAAAGACTTTCCGGCCGTCATGGACATATCGCCGCAACAGGCCATGGACTTGCTGAAAAAGGATGAAGTCGTTTTCATCGACACCCGCAAGCCGGCGGAGATGAAGGTGTCCATGCTGCCGCACGCCATTACCCAGAACGAGTTTCTGAGCCACCCGGAAAAATACGCCGGGAAAACCGTGGTGGGCTACTGTACCGTCAGTTACCGCAGCGGGGTTTTTGCCCGCGAAATGGATGAAATGGGTATCTCCGTCCGCAATCTGGAAGGCGGCATCCTGGCATGGACTCTCGAGGGTGGAAAAGTGTATGACGAAAACGGTAAAGAAACCGACCGCATCCACGTCTACGGCAAGAAGTGGGACTACGCACCGGCCGGCTATAAGGCTGTGATGTTCAGCCTCTGGGAACAGATGTTTTAAACGGTTGGCCGGTTGGTCAGTCGAGCCCTTAGCCGGTTGATTAGTTTGGGAGACGTATCATGATCAAACCAATTTATTTGGACTACAATGGCACGACGCCGCATGCCCCCGAAGTGGTCGCTGCCATGCGGCCTTTTCTCGAAGTCGAGTTCGGCAATCCATCCAGCTCGCACTGGTATGGCATCGCCCCCAAACAGGCAGTGGAGTCCGCGCGAAAGCAGGTGGCCGGGATCCTCAACTGCCGGCCGCAGGAGCTGCTCTTCACCAGCGGCGGCACCGAGTCGAACAACCATGCCATCACCGGGACGGCACGCGCTCTGCGTACCAGGGGAAACCACATCATCACCAGCGCCTTCGAGCACCCGGCGGTGCTGGAGGTGTGCCGCTACTTGGAAATGGACGGTTTCGAGACGACTTTTTTACCGGTCACTGCCGACGGACTCGTGGAGCCGGCTGAGGTAGAAAAAGCCATCCGACCGGCCACCATTCTGATCTCCATCATGCACGCCAATAACGAAGTGGGCACAATTCAGCCGCTTGCCCGGATATCGCCAATCGCCAGGGCACACGGGATCGTTATGCACACCGACGCCGCCCAGTCGGTGGGCAAGATTCCAACCGACGTTCAACACCTCGGCGTCGACCTCTTGTCGGTGGCCGGACACAAGGTCTACGCACCCAAGGGCATCGGAGCCCTTTACATCCGACCGCCTTTGAAGCCGGAGAAGTTCTGCCATGGCGCCGGACAGGAGCGGGGCTGGCGCGCCGGAACCGAAAACGTGCTCGAGATTGTCGGTTTGGGAAAGGCTTGCGAGATCGCCGCCCTGGATCTGCAGCCAAACATGGCCCACATGCAGCGGCTGCGGGATCGGCTGTATAAGGGGTTGACTGCCGAGTTGACCGGCGTGCGTCTAAACGGTCATCCGGTGAAGCGCCTGCCGAACACACTCAGCCTGTCGTTCAAAGGGATGGAAGCCAATCGCATCCTGGAAGAAATCGGATTAGAGGTGGCCGCTTCCGCCGGAGCCGCCTGCCATTCGGACACGGTAGAGATCTCCCACGTTCTCGAGGCCATGAATGTGCCTCTGGAGTGGGCCAAGGGCACCCTGCGCTTCAGTGTCGGGCGAATGACCACCGCGAAGGAAATCGACCAAGCGATTGAAATTGTAGCCGGGGCCGTAAAAAAGTTGAGAAAAGAGAAACCGTAGCGTTGCGGTTATCTCACTTCTGATATTATCTTTTTCAACCTTTCCGGGATATCCCACTCTCTCAAAAGCGCGGCCACGCTGTTCGGGACCGCCTCTTCCCAGGATTGGCCCCGCACCATCCTCGACCGCACGTCATTGCCGCTGATCCCTTTTTTATCGGGGCTGACTTCCCAGAGGACGTGCACTTTGAGACCCAGCGATTCGAAGTAACTCTTCTTACGGCGCCCCCATTCGTCATAGATCGACAGAAAAAAAACGGCCTCGAGCGGCACGTAGTGTCGATACAGCTCGGGCATGCTGATGGGCATGGGGACGATGGAGAAATCCGTCCATTCAACGCCGGCTTCCGCCAGCGCAGCCCTCAAAAGCCGATAGCGTTCAAAATAGGTCAGGGGATTGGCGAGGTCGCTGCTGCGATGGCGGTCGGTCTGCTCCTCCTTGATGAGGGTGGGGTCCGGATTGGTGATACCGACCACCAGATGGTTACACAGCGATTTGCCGGCCAGAAGGTATTTCATGTGGTCATTGTGAAGAACCTGAAACCTTCCGTGTATGACGCCGACATCGTATGTAAAATTGTTGGTTGGCATCTCTATCTTTCGCGACCCGTTTTAACCACTGACGCTAGCGGTCGGGAAGCCGCATCGGTGCACCTGAACCCGGCATGGAATCAGATGCTGATGACCTTGTCCGCCAATTGCATGGCCGTTACGATGTCGAGCATGTTGGTTGTTTCACCGACCTGTTTTCTTTCCAGCAGGTTGAAGTGGTCGAGGCACGTGCCGCAGACAAGGATGCAGACACCGGTTTCCTCGAATTCTTCCAGATCGGCCAGCACCTCGGACCCGTCAATGGTAAGTTTGACGCCGTAGTTGACAAATACCAGCCGCCACAACTCAGGACCCATTTCTTTGAGGGTTCTGATAAAGTTGACCATGAGCTTGAGCCCCAGTTCATCGTCTCCAAAACCGATCCGGTCCGTGGCGCACATGACCATGATCTTCTTCAGTTCGATGTTACCCTCAGACTGAGGCGTCGGGGTTTCTTTTTTCTGCAGCGTCGCGGTGCACTTCCCGACGACGACATAATCGCCGCCCTGTTTTTCCAGAGCGGTTTCAAATCCCTGTGACTCGAGAAACCGTTTGACATTCTGCTGGGATGCGGCGGTGTCAACAACGACCCTGACCGCGTCCGCCTTTTCCTGCTCCACCACGGCCTTGGTTTGCAAGACCGGCGCGGGGCAGGACAGACCGCGGGCATCGATTTCTTTCATATATCCCCCTATCTATTTTAAAGCGATCTTTTCCTTTGGCTCAGCGACGACCTTTCCAATGATCTTCGATTCCGTCGCACCTTTTTTCACCAGGCCTTCGAGCAATCGGTCTGCATTTTCTTCATCAATGCAAATCAACAACGCCCCGGACGTCTGGGGGTCGAAGAGAAGATCCGGGATCAGGGGGTCAATGCCGGTTGAAAACTCTACCAAAGCCGCCCGGAATTCCCTGTTCTTGAAAGCCCCGGCCGGCAGCAGTCCGCAGCCGGCGTATTCGATCGCTTCGGGTAGAATGGGAATATCCGCCGCTCGTAAAACAACCCCGTACCGGGTCCCGACGACCATTTCCGCCAAGTGCCCCAGCAGACCGAATCCGGTCACATCGGTGCAGGCGTGTATCGGAAAACGTGCCATTACAGTTGCAGCGTCCCGGTTCAGAGTGGCCATCAGTTTGATCACTTTGTCGATCACGTCTGTCGATGCCAGACCGCCTTTTATGGCCGTGTTGATCACACCGGTACCCAGCCGTTTGGTTAGAACGAGCCGGTCACCCGGTTTCATGCCGCGCTTAGTCAGGACCTTCTTCGGATGAACGAATCCGGTCACCGACAGGCCGTATTTGAGTTCGTCGTCTTCGATGCTGTGCCCGCCAACCAGCGCGACGCCGGCCTCTTTCATTTTGTCGAGGCCGCCCGCGAGTATCCGCCGCAGGATGGAGAGGCAACAACTGATGGAATGTGTTTGGTGTTTAGTGTTATGTTTTTCGTCGCGTACAGGTACTTCATTCCAAACACCAAATACCAAACACAAAACACTATCCCTTAGATATCGACTCCACCCGGCACCCAAGCGCCTTCTCGATATCTTCCGGTGCCATCTTCACCATCACGCCCCGCTGACCGGCGTTGATGAGCACTTGCGCGTATTCTCGGATCCGCTTTTCCATGACGGACGGCAGCGCCTGTTTCGTACCGAACGGGCTGATGCCGCCCACCAGGTATCCGGTCAGGCGCTCGGCCGTGGCGGTATCGGCCATGGCTGCGCGCTTTACTGCAAACACCTGAGCCAACTGCTTCAAATCGAGTTGCCGGTCTCCGGGCAGCAGCGCCAGGCAGTAATTCCTCCCCCCCAGGTCGACGACCAGGGTCTTGACGGTCCGATCGAGTGGAAAACCGGTGGCGCGCGCCGCGAACGCGGCCCCTTTTTCTTCATGCTCATATTTGACCAACTCGAACGAGACCTCTTTCCGTTTGAGGTGCTGTATGGCCCGAGTAGACATGGACGCCCTCACGTCGTCCCTTCAAAGGGACAGAGCAGCTCGACCGCCGGAAAAACATGCAGTCGACCGCAGAACTGTATCGCTTAACCTTTGCAACGGGTCATCGTATGTCAACGACCAAAGCGACCAACAATTTGAAATCGCTTTTCGAGACATTGGGATAGTTATAATGCAGTGACAGGTCATCAATCTTCTTTTACTTCGATTCAGGTAAAAAGAATCGAAACAGCCGCGTCACGGCGCCGCCGATTTTGGCGTCGTGCCTGGCAAGAAATCCGTTGTCGACCCGGGTGATAAGCTCGGGCCGTTTATGCAGAATCAACCTTGCCGCCAGTTCGGTGGCTTCCGCCGTCAATTTTTCCCACCGGATATTTTGCGCCCTTCCAGGCGAAAATTCCGCCCGGATAGCGATAGACATTCTTGTAGCCGAGCTTGACGGCCCAGGCCGCGCCGTTGTGGCTGCGGGTGCATTTGACGAACCCGCAGTAAATGACAATGGTTTTGTTCTTGTCGTCACCCAGAAGCATGACAAAATCTTCCTTGGTTTTACCGTCGGTTTCCTTCGTGTCCCATTCAGTCATGTCCGGGATGGGAAACAGAAACTGAACCGCCCCCGGTACATGTTGTTTCTTGTAGCTGTCCGCATAGGGCATCGTATCCACGATAATCATGTCTTTGCCGCCATCGATCCATTTCTTGAGCTCTTCGGTGGTGACCAGGTCGTAGCCGCCCCGCTGCACCTCGCGCACCAGTTTGACCGCTTCGGTTTCCATTCCCACTTCCTGCTCGAACTTGTCGGCGGCAAAAGCGGTTTGAAAGCCGGCAATGCCTGCCACCAGAAACATGATTGTCGTCAGCCCCAGGATCGATTTACCCATAAGCATCTTCCGTCCTCCTTTTTCTGATCAGTCTCCTTATTAGCGGCCTAATTCTTACCGGTTCTATGACCCGGTATCGACGCCATCCATACATGAAAAAGGTTCCTGCCAGCATGACCAGATCTCGGTAAAGGGATGACCTGAGTCCGTGAAATGCTGCGGCTTCCGGATCTTCCGGTCCGAAGCATCCGCAATCCACGTCGAGTCCCATCCAAATGCCGTAGCCTAAGATGGCGATAAAAAATCCCAGCAAGCCGGCAACTGCCGCAAGGCTTCCTTCGATGTCGAAGAGCAGTCCGATGCCGGCAGCCACTTCCAAGGCCGGCAGGCCGATGGACACGGGCATGAGCAACCTTTCAGGGATGAGGCCATAGGCTTCTATGAAGACGGCAAAGGTTTGAGGCTCCAGCAGTTTTGCACTGCCGGCATATATAAAGATACCCCCAAGACCCCAGCGGCATAATTTGGATATCCAATCGACCATACTCCTCATTTCTCGCAAGGTTAAATGACTCAGATAAGCTCAAACTTTAGCCAAAAACGCTGCTCCCAGGGCACCCACCATCTGCGGGTGGTTCGGTACCAGAATGCGGCGACCCAATTTTTCTTCAGGCAAGGCCCTCATGCACGGCTTCTTGGCCGCGCCGAAGGTGGTATTCTTTTCATTGCCTGGATGTGACTGGCGATTGAAGGGGGCAAGGGGAATCGAACCTCTTCCTCATTTATCAGAGGAGGCCGAAGGCTTTGGAAGACCGCGGGATGCCCGTTACCGTGGCCCCTGATTCGATCCAGTCGGTCAGGCTGAACCGTTTGGGGGTAATCTGAACCGGTCAGATACGTGCCCGTGTTTCGGCCTGACGCTGAGTGCAACACACCCGGCTTGCGATCGCTTCAACTCTCAGGTAAAGCCGAAATACTGATACATACTTGCAGTCCTGTTAAGGCGTTTGAATAAAGAAGACCGAACCTAAATAGGCGGTTCTTTCGGCGATGTCAATTCGATAATATTAATTGTTGCGATTTTAAAAATAGAAAATTTCTATAATGCATATTGATTGAAAAAACGGATTAAATAATGATAGTGAGTTAGTTTTTTTTATGAACCGAATCGAAGTTCGAAAGAGACAAAGATGGAAAGAACCCTCTTAATTGTCAGTGATGGTCGGCAGGAGCAGGATTTAATTACTGCCAGTATTCGGCAAGGACACTTCGAGCCGGTTTCCGCCGACAGCGCGCTGGAAGGCATGGGCCGCTTCAGAGACTTCCGCCCCTCCATAGCCATTGTGAACTTCGATATGCCCGGTGGTCAGGAACTGATCGATGGCATCATGTCCGAAAATCCGGCCGTGCAGATCATCGTCCTGTGCGGAACGCGGAGCCTGGATCTGGCAACTGAAAGGTTGAAAAACTCTACTGCCGATTTTCTCCTGCGGCCGGTCCAACCGGTCGCCCTGGACATTGCCCTGCGGCGGGCCGAAAACGTCCTGTCACTTCAAGCCCGGCTCGACCAGACGATGGACAACCTGTCGACGCTGTCTGAAAAAAGAGCCGCCGAGATGGTGGACACAGAACGGTTCCTCGCCATCCGTCAAATCGTGGATCGGATGTCGGCCTTCATCGGCCAAGTCGCCAACGATGTTCACGGCGGCGTGAAATACTTCAACGAGCTGCCGTATTTCGTCTCCATTCACAACCCGGACTGCAAGGTCCTGGCGGCCAACCCAACCTACATCCGCAATCTCGGATACCGCATTCACGGCAACAGCTGGGAAATATACAGCGGTAAGCGGGCCACCCGCGAAAACTGCCCGGTGGCCCGCACCCTTCGGAATGAGGATATCATGGAAACGCGGGCTCTGGTACGCTATAAAAGCGGCGCCAGGGTACCGGTGGTTGTTCATACGGCCCCGATTTTCAACGACGACGGAGAAGTGGTCCTCGTGCTGGAAATCTTTGCCGGCAGCAAAGAGATCGACCGGCTGGCCGAAGAAGTCCGCACGACCCAGCAACGATACCAGCAACTCTTCGATTCGGTCCCCATCCAAATCGTCGTGGTGGACCCCCACCTGCGCATCACCGCCATCAACCGTCGCTTCAAGGAAGATTTCGGCCGGCCGGTCGGACAGAATTTCTTCGATGTCCTCAGGCCCGGCAGATTCCCGGCTTTCAGAGATCCCATCACCCAGTCGCTAAAAGACGGGATGCCCCACCGGGGTGAACTGGTCCTGACCGATCACAATGGTGTGCAGTACAACATGATGGCCGGCACGGCGCCGATAAAAACCCTGGCCGGCAAGCTCATCCAGATACTGATCACATTCACCGATGTCACGCGGCTAAGGCAACTGCAGGACAACCTGTCATCGCTTGGAATGATGATCGGCACCATCTCGCATGATTTGAAAGGCTGCCTCACCGGACTTGATGCCGGTCTCTACCTGATCGATACCGGTTTTTACCGCGACCGGCCCGGCCGGATTGAAGAAGGACTGGAGGTGGCCAAGCTCATGGTGGAGCGCGTCCGGAAACAGGTCCAGAATATCCTTTTTTATACGAAGGAAAGAAAACTTGAGATCCGACAGACGAATATCGAACAATTTGCCGCCGACGTCGCGGCCAACATGGATCAGAGAATCCGCGGAGCCAACATCACCTTTCATTGCGAGTTCGAACCGGACCTTGGTGAGATCGACTTCGATCCGGACCTGGTGCGGTCAACCCTAATCAATATCCTCGAAAACGCCATGGAAGCCTGCATCGAGGATCGATCCGACAAATCCTACCAGATCACCTTCCGGGTCAGCCGCAAAGACAACGATGTTCAATTTGACGTCATCGACAACGGCAGCGGAATGGATGAAAACCAGATCAAAAACATGTTCACCATGTTCTACACCACCAAAGGCAGCAAGGGCACCGGGCTGGGACTGTTTATAGCCAACAAGACCGTCCGGAAACATGGCGGCCGCATTACCGTCGACTCCCTGCCCGGTCTGGGAACGACCTTTTATATTCGACTGCCCCGCCGCGTTCCGAGCGCTGTTTGAGGACATCTTCCGTCTGCGTCCGCATAGCTTGTCCTTCTCAAGTTCGTGGTCGTGCCGGTTGAAAGCCTCGCGGGCGTTCGTTGTGTTTGGTCCAAGGCGATGGGGCAAGGCCCGCTAACCGCCTCAAAGAGCTGGTTCTGCTGCAATCGAACCAACCGCGCCGGCTCTGGCAGCAGGATAAAAACACACCAAAAGGACCGTAAAAACCGGAAGCGGCGCATTTATTGAATTCTGCCGCGGCCGCATTTGATCAATCGGTTGCCTCTATTCAGCCCAGCAAAGGGTATTTTCACCAATTTCTTCTCATAGAACCTTATTTTATAGGCATTTAGATGTTGACTTTGCTTTTAAATTGTAGTAATTTCCCTGAAACATTGGGTTTATAGGGCATAAACCCGAAACTAAAAAAGGGGGAAACAGATGACAAAGGCAGAACTGATCGAAAAAATGGCAAAGGAAGCCGACATTTCCAAAGTGGCGGCGGGCAAAGCGCTCGATTCATTCGTGGACGGCGTCACCAAAACGTTGAAGAAAAAAGACGGTAAGGTAACGTTGGTTGGTTTTGGCACCTTCCAGAAATCGCGCCGCAAAGCCCGCAAAGGCCGCAATCCGCAAACAGGCGAAATGCTAAAAATCAAGGCCCGCAACGTCGTCAAATTCAAGCCTGGAAAGAAATTAAGAGACGCGGTTTAAAAAAAGCGGCGACGGGCGCAGACGCTGTCAGTAAAGGCAGTTACTTCCCAACGCAGAGGGAAGCGCTGCCTTTTTTATTTCCCCATTTCCGGCGACGGGGTCAGGGTCCGGTTTCATCGGAAACCGGGCCTTTCGTTTTCTGCGGGGCCTCAACCGGTGCCGCCTTCAGAGTTACCTCCACTTCCTGAGGGACGACACTGTCGATGGCGATTCCCAGCGGCAGGTCGACGTCACGCCGCGACAACCGAATCATGTGCTTGCCTGCGTTCAGAGAAGACAAATCCAGTTCAACCCGGACGTCCTGCTGCCTCAAGGCATCGACGAACATCCGGTTGCCGGTAAGGTTCAAGCGGACCGTTTCAGGGGTGCTTGCCACCAGTACAACGTTTGCCGGCTGTTTCACTATCCGCACTGGAACGGTAATCGATGTATTGATATTTTGTTGACTGGCCAGAATCATCCACGTCAAAGCAACCAGCACGAACGCGACCAGCTTGGGTTTCCAATTACGACGCAGCAGAGACAGGAAGAAATTCCGCGACAGATGTCCTATTCTTTCAGGCATCCCGAGCAGTTGCTTCAGTTGTGCTGCCAGAAGCCCTGGTTCCTGCCACACCGCGTATTGGCCGTTGACGATGGTGGTCACTTCCGAACGTTCTTCGGAAACCACCAGGCAAACAGCGTCCGTCAACTCGGATATACCGAAGGCCGCTCGATGACGGGTTCCGAATTCTACGGGCAGATCCTGCCTTTCAGACAATGGCAGGAGGCAGCCCACCTGCGCCAACCGTCCGCCGGTGATGAGAACCGCACCGTCATGAATAGGGGAATGGCGATTGAAAATGCTTTTGATCAGCGCCGGGACGGGAAGCGCTGTTATCGTAAGGCCGGAGTGCATGTACTCAGACGGATTGTCATCGCGGGCCAGAACGATAAGAGAACCGGTTTTTGCATGAGCCAAGTCGAAGGCCACCTGCGCGATCTCATCGGCGAGGACACCGCTGAAATCGCGCCTGCGTGACTGCAGATAGCGCAGCGGACTCACCCTTTCCAGGACTTGTTTGATTTCGGACTGAAACAGAATCACCAGCAGGATGAGCAGGACTTGCCACAGGACCTGAAAAACCAGGGTGATTAAAAACAAACCCCAGAAGCGGGCCACTGAATAAACGGCCCCCAAAACAGCCAGGCCGATGAGGACCCGCAAGGCACTGGTTTCTCTGAACCAGTTGTAGAGCTGATAGGCGACAATAGTCAGAAAAAGGATGTCGAGGATATCGCGCCAGGTCGGAACGGGAATGTCGAGCAATACCATGAGCGTTCTCCCTTACCCGGCTGAAGCGTGACGATGATAACCGGTCTGTATTGACAATCCCGAGCGCTCTATTCCGCGGCGCTGGGATTGTATGGTTTTCCGCACTCGGTGCAGCGTCCATCCGGGCCGATCACCCCAATGCAGTTGCCGTCACTGCAAAGGACGCGCCGATCCCAGTCACTTTCATCGGAGGGTGAATCGTCGGTCCCATCATCCGTTTGACCCGAGGCTGCCTTATTTGCCCCGGATTTTTCTTCGGTTTCATCGGCCGGCGTTAGAGGGGCCGATGGCTCAGAGTTGCGCGATTCGCGTTCCGGGAGCTCGCCTTCATACGGTTTCCCGCACTCCTTGCAGCGTCCGTCAGGGCCGATTACTCCAATGCAGTTGCCGTCGCTGCAAAGGATGCGCCGATCCCAATCGCTGTCATCAGGCGCCGCCTCCGCTTCAGAGGGCTCGGGTCGTTCTTCGCTCATAGATCTGCCTCCGGATTCGACACTGTTTTTTGTGGAAAAGGACCATTTTCGAGTAGACAGGAGACTTCCGTGACTACAGGGCAATATTTGTTTTCTCTGTTGCCGCCTGCTTTCGCGGCGGTGCCACAATATTTTGTCCATATCGCAGTTGAACTCCTGTCCCTCACAGAACCGGACAAGCGGCTTTCCCATACATCCGGCTCCTCGGTTCACCTTTCAGTGCGCCTCCGCCCTACGACACGGGTTCAGGTCTTTGCGGATTCGCAGGTCAG
>JBAVJU010000059.1:0-4795 GCA_049687935.1 Desulfobacterales bacterium
CCCTTGTTCCAGGCGACCATGCTGCTGCTCCAGGAGCGAATCCCAAAGGCCACAGCGTTCTATGCGCATACCACCGAGCTCTCCGAGCACCATTTGGCTACCGGCGCCCTAGTGACGCCGATACGCGTTTTCGACAGTCCCAACACGCCGAACCCGGAAGTGCAGTTGCTCTCGAACGGCAGATACCATGTGATGATCACCAATGCCGGCGGTGGTTACAGTCGTTGGAAAGACCTCGCCATCACCCGTTGGCGTGAAGACCGCACCTGCGACAACTGGGGTACGTTCTGTTACATCCGCGACGTGACCAGCAGGGAGTTCTGGTCGACCGCCTATCAGCCGACACTCAAACGATCGAAGCATTTTGAGGCCATCTTCTCGGAAGGGCGAGCCGAGTTTCGCGGCCGCGACCACGACTATGACACCCATACCGAGATCGCCGTTTCGCCCGAGGATGACATCGAACTGCGCCGTGTCCGCATCACCAACCGCGCGCGGACGCGCCGCGCGATCGATGTTACCAGTTACGCGGAAGTGGTTCTGGCGCCGCAAGCCGCGGACGCACTGCATCCGGCGTTCAGCAATCTCTTCGTGCAGACCGAGATCCATCGCCGGCAGCGAGCGATCCTCTGCACGCGACGACCCCGCTCCCAGGGCGAGCAAGCGCCTTGGATGCTGCACCTGATGGCCGTGCATGGGGCGGAGATCGGAGAAGTCTCCTATGAGACCGATCGCATGCAGTTTATCGGCCGCGGTAACACCGTCGCCGATCCACAGGCGATGAGCGGAGCTGAGGGCTTTTTTACGGGGGCGCTCTCGGGCAGCGAGGGCTCCGTGCTCGATCCGATTGTCGCCATCCGCTACCGGATTATGCTGGATCCCGAAAAATCGGCAACGATAAACATGGTCTCCGGCATCGGTGAAACCCGCGATGCCGCCTTACGCCTGGTGGCAAAATACCAAGACCGGCGTCTCGCGGATCGCGTCTTTGATCTGGCATGGACGCATGGACAGGTGCTGCTGCGCCAGTTCAATGCTTCCGAGGCCGATGCGCAACTCTATGGGCGCCTTGCCAGCTCGATCATCTACGCCAATGCTTCACTGCGAGCCGACCCGAGCGTCCTCATCAAGAACCACCGGGGGCAATCCGGTCTCTGGGGATACGCCATCTCCGGCGATTTGCCGATCGTGCTGCTGCAGATTGAAGCCCCGGCCAGTATCGACCTGGTGCGCCAACTCGTGCAGGCCCACGCCTACTGGCGCCTAAAAGGACTGGCGGTGGACCTGGTGATTTGGAACGAAGATCACGCCGGTTACCGGCAACTCCTCCACGACCAGATCATGGGGCTCATCGCCGCCGGCACCGAAGCCAAAGTAACCGATCGGCCGGGCGGCATTTTCGTAAGACCTGGCGATCAGATATCGGAGGAGGACCGCATCCTGTTCCAAACGGTCGCTTGCGCCATCATCACCGACAGCCGGGGGTCGCTGGCGGACCAGATCAACCGGCGCAGTCTGGTGGAAGCTGCAGTGCCGCTCCTTACACCGACCCGAACCCACCGCTCCGAACCCCTGGTAGTGGCCGGATTGCCTCGCCACGATTTAACGTTCTTCAACGGGCTGGGCGGATTTACCCCGGATGGGCGCGAGTATGTCATTACCACCGCGCACGGGCAGGTAACGCCGGCGCCGTGGGTGAATGTGCTGGCCAACCCGCATTTCGGGACCGTCATTTCAGAGAGCGGCCTTGCCTATACCTGGAGCGAGAATGCCCACGAGTTCCGTCTCACTCCCTGGGGCAACGATCCCGTCAGTGATTCGAGCGGCGAGGCGTTTTACCTGCGTGACGAAGAGCGCGGCCACTTCTGGTCCCCGACGCCGCTGCCCAGCCGCGGAGCGATGCCTTACGTCACCCGGCACGGCTTTGGCTACAGCGTCTTCGAGCACACCGAGCGCGGCATCCGCTCAGAGCTGTGGATTTACGTGGCCCTGGACGCACCGATCAAGTTCATGGTGCTCAAAGTGCGCAACAAGACGGGGCGATTACGCCGACTCTCCGCTACCGGATACGCGGAATGGGTCCTTGGCGACCTGCGTCCGAAATCAACCCAGCACGTGATCACCAAAATTGACCCGAATAGCGGCGCACTGTTTGCGCGGAACGCTTACAACACGGAGTTCTGCGACCGGGTTGCGTTCTTCGACGTGGACGATTCGACTCGTACCGTAACCGGCAATCGGACCGAATTCCTGGGGCGCAACGGTACACTGCGACGTCCGGCTGCGATGATGCGGACGCGCCTTTCCGGCAAGGTGGGGGCGGCCCTGGATCCCTGCGCCGCAATCCAGGTGGTCTTCGATCTGGCTGACGGGCAAGAGCGAGAGATCGTCTTCAGGCTCGGCGTCGGGCGTGATGCCGGTGAGGCCGAAAATCTGGTCAACCGTTTTCGAGGATCAACTGCTGCGCGGGGCGCGCTTGAAGCGGTATGGCAGCACTGGCAGCACAATTTCGACGCGCTGCGCGTGGAAACACCCGACCAATCCCTCAACATGCTGGCCAACGGCTGGCTCTTATACCAGACTCTGGCGTGCCGCCTTTGGGCACGAAGCGCAACCTACCAGTCGGGAGGCGCCTTCGGTTTCCGCGACCAGTTGCAGGACGTGATGGCGCTCATCCACGCGAGGCCGGATCTCGTGCGCGAGCACTTGCTCCTGTGCGCGGCCCGTCAATTCCCGGAAGGAGATGTCCAGCATTGGTGGCATCCTCCGACGGGTCGGGGTGTGCGCACTCACTGTTCGGACGATTACCTCTGGCTGCCGCTCACGACGTGCCGCTATGTCCTCACCACCGGGGACACCGGCGTGCTGGATGAGGCCATCCACTTTCTCCAGGGCCGCCCGGTAAACGCGGATGAAGACTCTTACTATGATCTGCCCGAGCGCTCTGAAGAGGCGGCGAGTCTTTACGAACACTGTGCCCGAGCCATCCTGAACGGCCTCAAGTTCGGTAAACACGGCCTGCCGCTGATCGGCTCCGGTGACTGGAACGACGGCCTGAACCTGGTCGGCGAACACGGCAAAGGCGAAAGCGTCTGGTTGGGATTTTTCCTTTATGAAGTGCTCATGCGCTTCGCTGAGGTTGCCGGCGCTCGCGGCGACATCGCTTTCGTTGAACGCTGCCACAGGGAGGCGGCCGAACTGCGTCACAATATCGAGGAGCATGGCTGGGACGGCGAGTGGTACCGCCGCGCCTATTTCGACGACGGCTCGCCGCTTGGATCGGCGAGTAACCCCGAATGCCAGATTGATTCGATTGCGCAGAGCTGGTCAGTTCTTTCGGGTGCGGGGGATCATGAGCGTTCGCGCAAGGCCATGGAGGCCGTGGATGAGCGCCTCGTTCGCCGCGAGCATGGCCTGGTCCAGCTTCTGGATCCGCCTTTCGACAAGTCGGCACTGAATCCGGGCTACATCAAAGGGTACGTCCCCGGCGTGAGAGAAAACGGCGGGCAGTACACGCATGCGGCCATCTGGGCGGCAATGGCCTTCGCGCGCTTGGGGGACAACCGGCGCGCATGGGAGCTCTTTACCATGATCAACCCGGTGAACCATGCCAGATCGACCGAGGAGACGGCCACCTACAAAGTGGAACCGTACGTCGTTGCCGCCGACGTCTATGCCGTGCCGCCGCATACCGGCCGCGGCGGCTGGACATGGTACACGGGCTCGGCCGCCTGGATGTACCGGCTGATCGTGGAATCACTCCTGGGGCTCAGACGTGAAGTGGATAAACTGCGTTTTACGCCGTGCCTCCCGGCGGATTGGAAGGGGTTCAAGATGCACTACCGCTATCGGGAGACCGTCTACCACATCGCGGTCCTGCAAACGCGCCAAGACAAAGGGAGTGCGAATGTGACCGTTGACGGAGTCGCGCGACCCGACCAGACGATCCCCCTTATTGACGACCGGAAGGAACACACGGTCGAGATACGAATACCCGGCTCGCGCACAGCCCCCCTGTAACACCCACTTGAGCTGGGTTGTCACCCAGGGTTGCGGCGCAAAATCCACCACAGGCGGACCAAGCCAAGGCCGCGGCGAAGATTGCGTATTGCGAAACGATCGCACAACTAAAAGCCAAGTGTTCGAAATCCTATAATCTGAAAGGCCGGCATTGCCGGGAGGTGGCCGCGATGATCGTCGTTAAAATTGCAATGAACGTGCTTCCGGAAAAACAGAAGGAGTTGGTGCAAACGCTTCTCCCGATGATTGGGTCTATGAAAAAGGAGGCCGGCTGTCTGAGCTATGCCCTCTCTTGTGATATCGAAGACAAAACCCTTTTGAACCTGCTCGCGGAGTGGCAAACACGAAAAGATTTAGATCATCATTTCAGGTCCGAATTGTTCGGCGTTTTACTGGGGACAAGGAACCTTTTAAACCAACCGCATGGAATCCATATCTACACCATCCAGCAATTGGAAGGAATGGAAGCCGTTCAAACCGCCCGAGGGAAAGAACGCGGCCGCGCTTAAGCTCGGAAAGTAAAACAATGCTCAATCGATTGAAATTTTTTATAAATCGTATCCGCGATCGGTTATGGGTCAGGCCGCTCGCGATGTGCATTTTATCAGCAGGGGCAGTGTTCCTTGCAAAAATGGTGGACGTTCCTAAAATCGGGCAATTCGTTCCGGAGATTACTTTAGCGTCTTTGGGAATTTTACTCACCACGATTTCTGCAAGCATGTTGGTGATCGCCACTTTTGCTGTTGCGTCGATGGTTGCTGCATATGCTTCAGCC
>JBAVJU010000060.1:0-11265 GCA_049687935.1 Desulfobacterales bacterium
ATTGTGACGGTACGGGGAAGAACGGTTATCGCCTTTTTCTTAGCGACTTTTGAAATTACGATATGGGTAACTGTCACTTTCTACAATGGACGACGAGAACAGGGCAGGGGGCCGCGTTGATGACATGTTCGGTAGTCGTGCCGACAACGAAATCCATGACGTTATCTCTACCGTCTGTGCCGATGACAATCAGATCAGTTCCGAGTTGTTCGGCAATCTCCACGATGACTTTTTCCAACTTGCCGCTCTGCACCAGGTAATCTACCTCGATATTATCGGCATGTATACTTTGAGCGGTTATAAACTGCGATTTCCTTTAGCTCCATCTCCCATTGGGAGAGGGTTGGGGTGAGGGTAAAAAAGCGCAGATTGTGACCGCTCAAAGTATAATTTATGGATGACGGCTTTCATCTCTTCTTTGGAATCGATGGCTATTGGCTATCCAAAACTTATCGGTTCCAGATCCAGGGTTCAGCACTGGCTCCGACAGCAAGCATCCCGTTTGATTGAGGAGGACACTCTATACTCAAATGATTCATCCACTGCGCAATACCCCTGCAGTTGACAATGAGGATGGCACAGTGGTACCTCTCAGCCGAATATCAGGATCGAGTGGGTCACTTTTTCGGTTTGGTTTTTTGGGATCGTTGACAGAAAAGTCGAAGATCCCACCAGGGGTTCAAAAAACAACTTGTGTGCAAATATGACAGACATCAAGATCATCACGACGGGTGGGACGATCGACAAAATTTATTTCGATGCCAAGAGCGAATTTCAGGTCGGTGCGCCCCAAATCGGTGAAGTGTTGAAGGAGGCCAATGTTGCCCCCGGCTTTGAGATTACATCACTGCTGCGCAAGGACAGCCTGGACCTGACCGATGCGGATCGCAACCGCATTTACAAGGCGGTGAAATCATGCCCTCAAAATAGGGTTATCGTCACCCACGGAACCGACACGATGATCACCACCGCCTTGGTTCTCAAAAAAATTGCCCAAAAGACGATTGTGTTGACCGGCGCCATGCAACCGGCCAAATTCCGATTCACGGATGCGGTTTTCAACATCGCCAGCGCCTTTACGGCCGTTCAGCTTTTACCGGCCGGAGTCTACATAGCGATGAACGGCAGAATATTCGATCCGGAGACATCCAGGAAAAACCGCGAACTGAACCGATTTGAACGCCGGGATAAACCGGATAAATAGTCGGCGGCACTCGATTTGATCCGATTTATTTCACTGGGTTTATTGCGAAAATAGAACCAAATCGCAAATAGAAACTCGAAACTTGAAACTCGGAAACCCGCAATCAGTGGTGGTGTCTCCGCTCATCCGGATTCCGACGCGTCATTTTGATGCATCGTGGCGACCTTACAGTTTTGAGCCTCTGTTCGATAAAATCGATGGTATCCTTTAACAGACCTAACAGACTCAACTGACACAACCACTGTTGGACGAATAGAGCTTTCATGAACCGTTACGGCCTGCAGGGCCATGGGTGTTTAACCTTAGACATCGACTGAACATGCCAATTCCAATCCAGGAAGAGATCGTCACCATCGTCGATGAAAAAAACCATGTCGTCGGCGCCGCCCCACGATCGCGCATGCGGGCCGACGGGCTGCCTCATCGGGCCACCTACATCCTGGTCTTCAATGACGAGGGTGAGCTTTTTGTTCAGAAGCGGACCGCGGGCAAAGACATCTATCCCGGATACTATGACGTGGCCACCGGGGGAGTCGTTCTGGCCGGGGAGTCATACGAGGGCGCAGCGGAGCGGGAACTGGCGGAAGAACTTGGCATTACCGGCGTGCGATTAAGGGGGCATTTCGATTTTTTTTACGAAGACGCGGGAAACCGGGTTTGGGGTCGGGTCTTCTCCTGCATTTACAACGGTGATGTCACCCTGCAGGAGGAAGAAGTGGAGAGCGGCGCCTTCCACGCTGTGCCTGAAATCCTGGAGATCAGCCGCAAACGACTTTTCACGCCGGATGGCCTCTACGTTCTGCAGCGTTTCATTGCGCACGTCTCCCCGCCGGCCGGCGAGGCGTGAAAACGAGGAAGAGAACCATGCCGATCCGAGAAAGGCGGCATCAAGTACAGGCGGATGCGGAATCGACCCACACGAGTTGAAAAGTGAATGGTCCGGTGGACTTTCCCGAACGCGGGGCAACGGAGAAAAACTTCCATGCGGCGACATTTGTTCATCGTCACGGTTACCTTACTTGTGATCGGTCTTCTTCAGGGCTGTGCCGGCCTGGCGCCGCGCCAGAAAGCGGCGCTGCCGGGAAGACCGCCACAGGCCGAGCAGTTTCTCACCGAGCTCGATGCGGTAGTGGCCCAATCCGGTGTGCAGGACGCGTCGAGTTTTAAAGTGCCGGGTTTCCCTTACCTGCGCACCGATCGTTTTCTGGCGGCCATGAAAGAACGCCTCGTCGGTGACGAACAGAAAACACTCTGGGTCGAAGAGATGGTTCGGCTGGATTTCGAGGCCAGAAAGAAAGAGATTCAAAATCTTCCGGAGAAGACTCTGAGCGTTTTAAGCTCGAAACCGGGCGGCATTCCTGACCGTGAGGCCTTGCTGGTTCGGACGTCTGCGGCGGCCGCGCAGCTGTTCGAATACGACCGAATTCAGCCCGGTTTTTTCGAGACCTTAAGGGGCGCCGTCGCCGTCCCCGATGAATATTCCACATCCATGCGGGTCTTCGGGCTTTATCCCCTCGCTGCCGTACCCATCACGATCGGCACCCAGGCCGCTTATAAAAAGTTTAGAAAATGGCACCAATCGCCGATGGCGGACCTGACGGTCGAGGGGCGTTTGATGGTTTTCGTGGCCGAGGGCGGCGGAAACAGCGGGGCCGGGAAACCGACGCATCTATTCGCCGCGGCGCGGCGGAATGCCTTCGGCCTGCCCAATCTGAATGATGCGGAGATCATGGCACTGGTCCGATCCTATGCACCGATCATTTCCCAGGATGTCGTTGCCGGTTACGATCGATTCGGCGAGGTTGTCTGGAACGACGGGACCGTGGCCATCGACCAGGGGCGGCCGGCGATCTACTACTACATCACCACTTCTTTTATCAGCCGGGTACCGGTGCTGCAGATCAACTACACTCTCTGGTATTCCGAGAGAAGCGGCAAAAAGACGCCTTCTTATGAAAAGGGTCCTTTGGACGGCCTCACGCTGCGGATCAGTTTGGATCGGGAAGGGAAGCCCGTAATGGTGGATATTATGAACAACTGCGGCTGTTATCATTTTTATGCGCCGCGCAGGGAAAGGGTGGCAAAGATCATTCCGACCGGCAACGGACTCTATCCTTTCGTACCGGTGTGGCTGCCGCCGGACTACCCCGACAAACCGCTGGCCCTGCGCGTAAACTCGGGCTGGCACCAGGTCGAGCACCTGTATGCGGCAGCGGCGCCTGCCGATGCCCCGGCTTACCGGCTGATACCCTACGATCACCTGGAAGCACTGTCGCATGCGGACGGATCATACGAAAGTGTGTTCACAGCCTCAGGAATCATGAAAAATTCAACCCGCATCGAACCCTACATCTTCTTTTCCGTTGGAATCCACGACATCGGCTACATGCGCCAGCGCAGCCATCATGCCGTCAAAATGATCGGGCGGGCGCATTTTACAGACCTGGACATATTCGACGGAAATTTCATTTTCAACCCGGTCGAACAAAACCAGAGCAGCACGGCATGGTGAAAACATGAGACTGCCGTGGTGCCGGGTGAACCTGCCGCTTGACAGGCCCGTATCAGTCGATTAAGCAGGGGCTTACCGATGCCGCCATCCGGGCTCGCCCTACACAATGACTCTGCAAGTGAGATGAGACCGTGAGACCAGACGCTGCTTTTGACTTCGATACACCGGTTGACCGACGCAAAACCGCCAGCATGAAATGGGACAAGTACGCGGGGCGGGACGTTATCCCCATGTGGGTGGCGGACATGGACTTTCGCTCTCCGCCGTCCGTCATCGCGGCACTCCATGAACGCGCCGACCATGGCGTATTCGGTTACACAGCCGTGCCGCAGAACCTGGTCAGTGAAGTTCAGTCTCAGCTGAAGGAAAAGTACGACTGGGTGATTGAAGAGGAATGGCTCGTCTGGCTGCCTGGACTCGTCACCGGTCTGAACGTCGTCTGTCGGGCGGTGGGGCGCGAGCGCGACCGGGTTTTGACCACTGTTCCCGTCTATCCTCCTTTTCTCAAAGCCCCTGGATATTCCGGACGCTCACTGACGACCGTGCCGCTAACCCGCTCGAGCGGGCATGCAACCGATGGAGCCGATACAGGCAGTCACCGGTCCGCCGGACACTGGCAGATGGATTTCGACCGTATCCAAAAAGCGATTACACCCGGCACCCGGCTCTACATTCTCTGTCACCCCCACAATCCCGTGGGACGAGTGTTCGACAGAAATGAGCTGGCGAATCTGGCCGCAATTTGCGAAAAGAATGACATCGTGGTTTGTTCCGACGAGATTCACTGCGAGTTGATCTTGGAACCCGGCAAGCGCCACGTTCCCTTTGCAACGATCGCTCCCGAAATCGCCGACCGCACCATCACCCTCATGGCACCGAGCAAAACCTACAACATTCCGGGGCTGGGCTGCTCTTTTGCCGTGATATCGAACGCGCACCTTCGACGGCGATTTAAATCCGCGATGGCCGGTATCGTGCCGATGGTCAACACCATGGGGTTCACTGCCGCTCTGGCTGCATACCGCTACGGCGTCGACTGGCATGAGGCCTTGTTGGATTACCTGCGGGATAACCGTGACGTGGTGACCACAGCGATCGACGGCCTGCCGGCGATGGCGATGACGCCCATTGAAGCGACCTACCTGGCATGGATCGACATTCGCGCAACCGGTCTGACCGATCCCATCGCTTTCTTTGAGGCGGCCGGGGTCGGACTGTCTGACGGCTGCGAGTTCGGGGGACCTGGGTACGTGCGTCTCAACTTCGGCTGCCCGCGGTCGGTTCTCCTCGAGGCCCTGGAACGGATGCGGAAAGCATTGGCGGAAAGACAGCCTGTTTCGTAAAGGACTTTTTTCCCCTTGTAAAGGAGGAGAGATGATCGAAGTGAACATCCCGGGTCACGGCACCCTGAGGCTTGACTACCTGGTTCTGGACCACAACGGCACTCTGGCCGTGGACGGCATCCTGGCGCCCGGCGTCAGGGAGTGCCTCGAAAAGCTCTCCGAGGATTTAACTATTTTTGTCGTCACGGCCGACACCTTCGGCAAGGCGCGCGCGCAACTCGAAGGGATCCCCTGCGAGTTGACAATTCTGCCCCCCGGAAATCAGGACCGCGGCAAACTGGCGTTTGTCGAGAAACTGGGCCGCGATCGCACCGTCTGTATCGGCAATGGCCGCAACGACGCCCTGATGTTGAAAGCCTCGGCTCTGGGGGTCGCGGTCGTTCTGGCGGAGGGTGCGGCCGTGGCGACGCTGAATTCGGCCGACGTGGTCTGCGTGGGAATCGTTCCGGCCCTGGAATTGCTGTTGAATCCGCTGCGCCTGACCGCCACCCTTAGGTCTTGAATATTGGCCATCCACAAACGGTAAGATTCCAGAGACCGCCGTACCGCTATTCGATCACCGAATCGGTGTATTCGGTCTCGCCGGCCAGGACAAAAATACCGGGGTCGTTCTCAAAGCCAAGGCTGGGGTTGTGGCTCAGATGGGACCGATCGATGTGCAGGGTGCCACTGAGGTCGTTGCTCACGAAAAAGATCGCCCCGCCGCCTTCTATGGCTGTGTTTTCCGTCAGGCTGCTGCCGCACACCTCGAGGGTGAAGGTGTTGCCGTCGTTGTAAATGGCTCCGCCGCTTCCGCCCCCGGGTGTTCCGGGGCGGGCTGGATTGGCACCATATCCGATGGCCTGATTGTGGCTCATAACGCTGTTGATCACGGTAAAAGAGACCCCAATGCTGCTCAGGGCCCCGCCGTTGGCGCCAACGTTTCCAAGATCCTCGCGACCACCGAACGTTGATCCGACCACATAGACAGGCTGGTTGTCATATTGGCTGAGTACGCGCACAGCCGCACCGCCCACGTCCGGGCCTTCATCATCGCAGCGATTATTGAAAAAGCGGCAGTTGACGATCTTGAAACGCCCACCGCGTACGAAGATTGCCCCTCCACCACCGGGGTCCGCACCGGAGGTATAACCGTTTACAAAGGTCAGGTTCTGCAGCGTTAGCCGGGGGTGGTCCTGGTTCTGACAGTGGGAAGTCGTCCAGACCAGATCCCGGTCGCAAGTGTTCATATATAGAATCCGGCGCTGACCACCGCCGCTGAGGGTCACCAGGCTGCCGCCATCGATGACGATCTCCGGCCCGGTATCATTGAATACTTTGGCGGTTTCCATGAGTTCAATGGTGACCGGGTCCGGGCCGCAGTCAAAGGCGATCACTCCGCCGGCAGCCACCGCCGCAATGACCGCTGCGCTGGTGCAGCTCTCCGGGGTTCCGCTGCCCACCACCTGGTCTGGGAAAGTGCTGTCCACGGTTTGCGCCGCTGGCGGAACACTGCACAGACCGTCAGCCGTGCCGGCAACCGGCCAGTCGTCCGAAAAAGGAATCGGGGACGTATCGGCGGTCTCATGGGCAAACTCCGAACCGCCTGAACCGCCCGCTCCGCAGCCGGAGAGCAGCCCGACAATAAGGATTAACAACGTACCGAAGATGGCGCTGCGCGCATAAAAAGGTGTCGATGTCACCAGGCCATACTTTCTTTTGAGATAACAGTATGTTGTGTATTGAGTGACCCAAAATTTAGTGCTCATCCAGAAACGGCATTTATCGGCCCGGGTCGGTGTTCTCGCTTTTTGCAATCCTCGACGTAGCCCTGCTACGCCTGCGGTTGCAAGATCGCCGCGGCCTAAATCGGGGTCGAAATCTACCATTTTTAGACGGACACTTCAAAGAACTCTAAATGATATCTATCGACCAATCCAATTATAAAGTTTAACTTGATTATTCCCTGTAGCTCTACAAGATCTCTTTGGCTATGCTTGACAGGCTTTTTTTCTTACGCTAAATTTCTTACGTAAGAAAAATGGAGGCAATCATGGACAAAATTATGTCAACCCGAATGGATGAAGCCGTCATTCGACATATCGACATGTTAGCGCAAAAGCTTGGAACATCCAAAAAGGCAATTATTGAAAATGCCGTCCGGTATTATGTTGAAAAGGTAGAGGCGGAACAGGGTTTCGATGTCTTGACTGATACATTCGGAAGCTGGCAGCGCGATAATTCGGCGGCCGAAACCGTGCAGATCATCAAAGATACCATGCGCAAATCTCATGAAAGATATAAGCGATGAAGGCCTATATTGATTCAGATGTGCTCATTTGGCATTTGCGCGGTGAACGCAAGGCGCTCAATCTCCTCAAAAGGCTTCGGGATAAAGAGCAGTACGACCTGTGCATCGGTGCCATGACCCGTGCCGAATTGGTTTTTTTCATGCGGCCGGCTGAAGAGTCGGCCACACTTCTATTCCTATCGCAGTTTCAAACTGCACCGGTAGATCAGCAGATCATCGACATGGCCGGGGAATTTTATCGCAAATGGAATCCTCGCAACGGAACTGACGTCAACGATGCTATCCTGGCCGCCACCGTCCTGCAAACGGGCGGCAAAATATACACCTTGAATTCCAAGCATTATCCAATGCCTGAAATTACTGTTCAACGTGCGTGGAAAGCATAGTTGCTGCTTGACCCATTCCGAAAATCGCAAAGGGTCGAACTATTGGCGATGGTAATGTACCCAGATAACCCGCATGGCTTATAGGCTTTCTCCCCAAAAGGACATTTATAAAGAACAAGCAAGTGAGGATTCCCCATGACCGTTAAATTTTTACAGCGCAGTATTTGGCAGCGGATTTTCGGCATCTCCGCCACGGGCAAACCACAGGACGAGAGCGGCTGGCATTATGAATCCGGTCGACTGACCATCAGCCTGGATCGAATTCCCGAGCTGACCCGGTCGGGCACGGCCGTGCGGTTCGAAGGGAAAAGCCTGCCCGTAAGGGTTCTGGTTGTTTTCGGAGAAGATAGGAAATACCAGGCGTTTCACAACCGGTGCACCCACCTGGGACACCGCCGGTTGGACTACGTGCCGGGAACCGAAACCGTCCAGTGTTGCAGCGTGAGCAAGTCCACCTACACATTTGGCGGTGATAAAGTACACGGCCCGGCCCCCCAGCCCATTCGCACCTATCCGGTTGAAGTCAGCGAGAGAGAGTTGCGCATCAAAATTCCCTGACGCCTGATGATGATTTCGTGGAAAAAAGCGAAGAGTACGGGAACGAAGCTTTAGCCGCACTCGGGGAGGCACTCAGTCAACCCCGTATTTGCAACGTTGGGGTTGTGTATTCAGCTGGATAGAAATGAAATCCTGCTATCCGGGTCGATATCGACTATGAGGTCGGCGATGAAAAGAATGGCATGCTAATGGTGAGTGTAAGTGGAACAGCTGTCAAGGTAGAATGAATTTCAGGATCACAAATAACGGCTTTTGGGATCGTCTCGATACATGTGAATCTGCCAGAAAAGAGATAACGGTAGATATTTGGCCTTGTCTGCATAATAAATGCTCAAGTACATTATCATCGGAAGTGGCTTTGCATTTGCAGCCGCAGTACAACCAGGTCCGCTGCTGGCTTTCTTGTTGTCTCGGGTAGCTATAAGCGGGTGGAGGCGAACATTACCGGCAGCTTTTGCGCCTGTGATCAGCGATGGTCCAATCGCGATCCTTGTCTTGCTTGTGCTCAATCGATTTGCGGGTGGTTTTGAGCACATATTGAAAGCCGCAGGAGGAATTCTTTTATTGTATTTCGCCGGAAGTACACTTGTCGGATGGCGGCGGGAGAAGAGGGGAATCGCATCGGAAGCCCCATCGGCACCGCAGACTCTTATTCAGGCCGTAGCGGTGAACCTCGTGAATCCCGGGCCATATTTAGGCTGGAGTCTGGTCTTGGGGCCGTTGACCATCGAAGCCTGGAGACAGTCCTACGGTCAGGCCATCGCATTGGTAACGTCATTTTACGTCACTATGGTCCTCGCGCTCTCGCTGATCATCATTCTGTTCGGAACAACTTCGTTTCTTGGCTCTCAGGGGCGAAGTGCACTGGTGCTGGCATCTTCGGCTGCGTTGGCAGGCATCGGCGTTTATCAACTGCTTTCCGCTCTTAACTGAGAGGGATAAAAACCCGACAATCGAATAGGACGACGCCTTTTCCACCTTTAATGTGTCTTTTGATAAATATTCTGACGGCCATCTCGTTTTCTCCCTATATTAAAAAATTAAATTCCATTCTTCAATTCAGCAATTCACCCATCAAGTCCAGGTTGAACAGGTTGGATTCCTTTGCCGAGACCGGTGGCGATGACCGGCAGTTTCCCGGCACCGAAAACGATCAGTAACCTGATGAAAGTTGTCGCCAGGGCCAATAGCCCGATTGTTTCTATCTTCCATTAAGGGATTCAAATTTATTGCTTGACGCGGTTGCACTGAATTTATATATTGCTAAACAAAAATATAGGAGTCTCTATGAAAGCGTTCATAAAAGTGATGAAAGCCCTCTCCGATCCGAACCGGGTCAAGATCGTCAAGTTGCTGCAGCAAAAGCGGCTGTGTGTCTGCGAGCTGCAATGCGCCCTGGAAATTTCCCAGCCAACGGTTTCAAAGCACCTCAAAATTCTCGAAGAAGCCGGACTGGTCAGTTTCAAGAAGGATGGTCTATGGGTTAATTACCACCTGGCCGACGGCCAGGAAAGCGCCTATGCGGCGAGTCTCCTGGGTAATCTGAAACACTGGCTCAACGAGGAGCCGGAAATCGTCGCGCTGATCAAAAAGGTCCCGCAACTCAACCGGTTTGAGATCTGCGTGAAAAACTGAGACTTGGCCTTTAAAATAACCATATCACGATTTATAAATTAGTATGACCGCCCGACCCAATCCCTTGATCGGCGGTTGAGTCTGGCAGGCCGCTCATGAAAGAGGGGGGAAAATCGCAATGAGCAACGCTGTATCGATAAACGGAAAAGGACAAACGCTTGCGGACTCCAGGGAGGCCGCGGAAAAAGAGCCCGACCAACCCAGCCTGATCGACTGGAAAGTCATTTGGAAGCCCTTGAGCGTCATCACCGGTATTTTTCTAATCATTTTCTGGCTGCCGCTGGAAAGCAGCCGGTTTACCGGGGCGGTGATCGAGTCCCTGGCGCTGGCCAAGTGGTACGCCCAGGAACACGTGCTGCTCTGCCTGGTGCCGGCCCTTTTCATCGCCGGCGCCATCTCGGTGTTTATCTCCCAGGCCGCCGTCATGAAATACCTGGGGGCGGGCGCCAAAAAGGTGATGTCCTACGGCGTGGCCTCGGTGTCGGGTTCCATCCTGGCGGTCTGCTCCTGCACCGTGCTGCCGCTTTTTGCCGGCATCTGGAAGCGCGGGGCCGGACTCGGCCCGGCGATCGCCTTCCTGTATTCCGGCCCGGCCATCAACATCCTGGCCATCGTGCTGACGGCCCGCATCCTCGGCCCCGAACTCGGACTGGCAAGAGCCGTGGGGGCCGTCATGTTCAGCATCGTCATCGGTCTGACCATGCACCTTCTGTTCCGAAAGGAAGAACAGGCCAAGGCCGAGGCCGCCCTGCACATGCCGGAACCCGAAGTGGAGCGGCCGCTGTGGCAGAATGCCGTTTATTTTGCAACCATGGCGGGCATCCTGATCTTTGCGACCTGGGGAAAGCCGGAAGAACCGGTGGGGTTGTGGAACGCGGTTTACGGTGTCAAATGGCTCTTGACCGGCCTTTTCGCCATCGGCCTGGGTGTGCTTCTGGTAAAGTGGTTTGGCGTTAAAGCCTATAAAGTCGTTCTGGCGGCTGCCGCGGTTCTCGTCCTGGCGCTTCTTTTTCCGCACGAGCCACTGATCGCCTTTTCGGCCGGCATCGTTGCGTTGGCGGTGCTGACGACCACCACCCGGGGAGAAACCGAGAGCTGGTTTCTGGCCACCTGGGATTTTACCAAGCAGATTATGCCGCTTCTGATCGGCGGCGTGCTCGTCGCTGGATTTCTGCTGGGACGACCGGGCCACGAGGGGATGATTCCCTCCAGCTGGGTCAGCGGCCTGGTGGGCGGCAACTCAGTCGCGGCCAACCTTTTTTCCTCGGTGGTGGGGGCGTTTATGTACTTTGCCACCCTGACCGAGGTGCCCATCCTGCAGGGCTTGATCGGTGCCG
>JBAVJU010000061.1:0-7645 GCA_049687935.1 Desulfobacterales bacterium
CCTATCGCCACCTGGGATTCAAGATACAGAAAAAGCTGTTTTAATCGCGTGACTTTTTCGACATGCCGGTTATCACACTCCTGACGGATTTTGGCACTCACGACGCCTACGTGGCGATCATGAAGGGAGTGATCCTGAAGATCAACCCCCGGGTCACCATCGTCGACATCACTCATTGGATCGACTCCCAGGACGTGCGCCAAGCGGCGTATGCCATTGCGGGCAGCTACCGCTATTTTCCCTCGGAAACCGTTCACGTCGTAGTGGTCGATCCGGGAGTCGGCAGCCGCCGCGCGGTTGTGGCCTTGCGATTAGAAGGCCAAACCTTTCTCGCTCCGGACAACGGCGTGCTCTCACCTTTTCTCGAAAAGGAACCGATCGAAAAGATCGTGAGGGTCGAAAACACGGATTACTTTTTGAAACCGGTCAGCCGCACTTTTCACGGCCGGGACATTTTCGCCCCGGTCGGCGCCTATTTGTCGCAGGGACTGCCTCTCGATCGGTTGGGTGCGCCGATTGAAAGCGACGCTCTCGTGCGCCTGGATCTTGCCCAACCCCGTTTGGAAAAAGACGGCCGAATTTCCGGCACCGTCATCGACATCGACCGCTTCGGTAACCTGATAACCAATATAGACTGGTCTTGTGTCAAGCATCACTTTCCTGCTGCCGATCATACCAGCCTGCGGTTAGCCATCGGTCAGCACAATCTCAATTGCTTGTCCCCGACCTACGACAGCGTGAAGCCGGGGAAACCGCTGGCTCTGATCGGCAGCCGTGGATTTTTCGAAATCTCAGTAAACCAGGGCAATGCCGCCCGTTTCTTTGCGGCCCGAACGGGCACCTCGATCGCCATATGGATAGACAGTCCCGCAGATGGATGAAGGATCCTGCCGATGAAGGAGAGTAAAAAAGACCGTCCACCCCAAAAGACGATCAGAGGTTCACGCAGCGATCGTCGTTGGGCGCTGCTGTTCATAGGCGAGCACAGTAAAACGATCGCTTTCAACCATTTGAAAGCTGCCGTCATCGTCACGGCTCTGATCGTCCTGGCTCTGTCTGGACTTGCCGGAGGATTGGTATACCTGTACCAGAGAGCTGCGGGCGACATTCGGACACTCGAAAATAAGGTCGTCGAACTGAACCAGGCGATGCAGTCCCTTCGTGATGAAAAAGACATCTTGATGGCCCGCCTGGTATTGACGGAATCGATAAGCGGGAAAAAACCCAGCGGAACCAAACATCCCGGCAAACGCGAAGGCAAACCGGACGTTGAAAAGACGGCCTCAAATCCTGCGGATAATACCGAAGCCGCCGCCGCAACGGCGCAATCGCCAGCAAACGAACCGGCATCGATGGCCGGCAACAGTGAAAAAACCATTTACCATACCGTCGAGCCGGGTGATTCGCTCTACGCCATCGGCTATCATTACAACGTATCGGTGGATCAGCTGCGCCGTCTGAATCACATGGAAGGCGACAGCACGCTTCATCCCGGCGATAGGCTGGTGATCAAATCCGAAACCGGTGAAGAAACGCCCCCGACCGATCAAGAAGGCCCGGCGGATCGGCCGCCAGCTGAAACCGCTCAACGAATGACTCAAACAGCAGGTGCGAGCGGACAGGATATGGGAGCCGATGTCAGAAATTTTACCACCGTATACGAACTGGACACCAAAGCGCTTCGGGTTGAATATGTCATCAGAAATGATGGATCGAAATCCCAACAGATCGCGGGCCAGACGGTGGTTGTGCTGAGAAGCGAAGAGGATAGTCCGGATGACTGGCTGGTTCTGCCGCCGGTACCTTTTGAATCCGGTAAACCCGACGGCAAACTCGGCAGCGTCTTTTCCATTTACAATTTCCGAACTATTCGGTTTAAGGTCAACGACCAGGAGAACGCCGATCGGTTCACACTTGCCACCGTATACGTATTTTCGACAGACGGCAATTTGGTGCTCGAAAAAGAGTTTCCGGTGAGTATCGACCGTCGTCCCCGGCAATGAGAAAAAGTGTCCAACTAAACGAATGAGATCCCGTCAGGTCTATGTCAGTCGAAGCAAAAATGGAGACCTTGGCAACATTCAACCCGGAACAGATCGAAATCGTCAACACAGCCGTTGCACTGGCCGAGGAGCTTGTCAGCAATTACTACAAGATGTCGGCCAGCCAATGGCTCCACCGGCGCTACGACATTAAAACGCTCGCCGAACTGGCCCTGGACGAAGTTGTCGAAGGACCTTTTGCCCAGATCGTCCGTTATGAAGGGCGTCACCGCGATCGCGCGCTCGGCAGTTCGACCTACGACCTGTACAAGATATGCCTGCAGGACCATGCGATCTTGGCGGTACTGGAACAAAAACCGAACCTGCAACTCCTCCCGTTTGTGCTCTACATCTTGACCCATGAACTGATCCACATCGTGCGATTCAGCCGGTTCCTGCAGTACTTCGACGCGGCACCCGACGAACGACTGGCGGAAGAAAAGCGGGTTCACGTAAAAACCCACGAGATCCTCGAACCCTGCAGTCTGCCGGGGCTCGGCGAGGTCCTCGAGTTTTACAACGAGTGGCGAATACCCTATGACGGTATGAAGAGCTAATGGCCGCCTTCGGTTTTGCCAGAGATATAGAAACCCAAATGAATCCTTGACAAAGCGGTTGTTAATGTATAATTTTTACAGCTTAACAATGCAGAAAGCGTCTGAAAACAGCCATTTTTTGTGGAGAATTATACTAAATGCCCATTTATGAATACGAATGCGGCCAATGTGGCAGAATTAAAGAAGTCATACAGAAGTTTTCGGACAAGCCCCTAACGCGTTGTGATCACTGCTCCGGCAGACTTCACAAGCTTGTGTCACACACCAGTTTCCACCTCAAAGGGACCGGCTGGTATGCAACCGACTATGCCGGAAAATCCCGCGCCTCTACCGCTAGCGAACCAGCAAAGAAAAAAGCTGATACGACGGCAGATACCGGCTCCACCGGAACGGACACACAAGCAAAATCATCCGACAAATAACGCCCGAACCGGGCCGAGAAAACGAAAAAAGCGCATCTGGTCGCTGGGTGCACCCGGTTTTTTTCGACCGTCGGAATGTGGCGTCGAGGCATCGGGGTACGCCAGACGCAGCGCTGGGATGCGGCTTAATTTTTACAAAAATATACTTTTTTTTCGAAATATCACTTTACAACAAAAAAAGTATGCTTATTATAGCATTCAAAATCGGGTGGCCAATATTCGAATATAAGCAATTGTAATAACATATAATTCATTCTTCAGTCCGGATGACGCGATTATCGCTTTTATCGAATCTGCAGATCGATATTATTGGGGCCCTGGCTAAGGGCTCGCACCCTGTCTGATTAGACCCAATCCAACAATCTTAGCGCAAAGGAGAGAAAACGGTATGAAACTCAGACCATTACAAGACCGCATTTTAGTGCAACGGGTAGAAGAAGAAACCAAAACCAAGGGAGGTATCATTATTCCAGATACCGCTAAGGAAAAACCGGTAGAGGGCAAAGTGGTCGCCGTCGGCAACGGGAAGGTCGGTGAGGATGGCAAGCGGACCGCCCTGGAAGTAAAAAAAGGCGACCGGATACTCTTCGGAAAGTATTCCGGGACCGAGGTTAAAATTGAAGGCGAAGAATACCTCATTATGCGCGAAGACGACGTCCTTGGCGTAATCGGCTAAATACAGTTTAACGAAAATGAAGGAGAATCAACAATGGCAAAAGTTATCAAATATGACATGAAAGCCCGTGAATCGATGTTAAACGGGGTACGCACACTTGCGGATGCTGTGGTCGTCACCCTGGGGCCCAAAGGCAGAAACGTTGTGATCGACAAATCCTGGGGGTCCCCGACGGTCACCAAAGACGGCGTCACCGTGGCCAAAGAGATCGAACTGGAAGACAAATTCGAAAATATGGGCGCCCAAATGGTCAAAGAAGTCGCCAGCAAAACCAGCGACATGGCCGGAGACGGAACAACCACCGCCACGGTTCTCGCTCGTGCAATCTATGAAGAAGGCCAGAAGCTGGTGGCTGCCGGCAACAATCCGATGGGCATCAAGCGTGGAATCGATGCCGCGGTGGAGACCTGTGTCAAAGAGCTCCAAAAAATGAGCAAACCCACCAAAGATCAACGTGAAATCGCCCAGGTGGGTACCATATCCGCCAACAACGACGAAACCATCGGCAACATCATT
This sequence comes from Desulfobacterales bacterium, assembly GCA_049687935.1. Lineage (GTDB taxonomy): Bacteria > Desulfobacterota > Desulfobacteria > Desulfobacterales > SG8-13 > JARFQH01. Next base: position 4,214 of record JBAVJU010000061.1, read on the forward strand.
GCAGAGGCCATGAACAAGGTCGGCAAGGAAGGCGTCATTACAGTAGAGGAAGCCAAAGGCATGGAAACGACCCTGGAGGTTGTAGAAGGCATGCAGTTCGACCGCGGCTACCTGTCGCCTTACTTCGTGACAGACCCCGAAAAAATGGTCGTTTCGATTGAAAATCCTGCGATCCTGATACATGAGAAGAAGATCAGCAACATGAAGGACCTGCTGCCGGTTCTCGAGCAGGTGGCCAAAATGGGCAAACCGCTCTTGATCATCGCAGAAGATGTCGAAGGAGAAGCCCTCGCGACCCTGGTCGTCAACAAACTCAGGGGCACTCTTCAGGTAGCTGCCGTTAAGGCGCCTGGATTTGGTGACCGCCGAAAAGCCATGCTGGAGGATATCGCCATCCTGACCGGCGGGCAGGTGGCCTCTGAAGATTTGGGCATCAAGCTGGAAAACATGTCGATCAGCGATCTCGGCAGTGCCAAGCGGATCACCATCGACAAGGACAACACCACCATCGTCGACGGAGCCGGATCCCGGTCCGCCCTGGAAGGTCGTGTCAAGCAGATTCGAGCCCAAATCGACGAAACGACTTCGGACTACGACCGTGAAAAGCTTCAGGAGCGTCTGGCCAAACTGATCGGCGGTGTAGCGGTGATCAACGTCGGAGCAGCTACCGAGACTGAAATGAAAGAGAAGAAGGCCCGCGTCGAAGACGCACTCAACGCGACCCGCGCCGCGGTTGAAGAGGGTATCGTCCCTGGGGGCGGCGTAGCTCTGGTAAGGTGTCTGCCGGGCCTCGAAAAACTGCGGCTGAAGGGCGACCAAAAGCTGGGGGTCAGGGTCGTCATGCGGGCCATTGAAGAGCCGCTGCGTCAGATCGCCAACAATGCCGGCCAAGAGGGATCGGTTGTTATCGATAAGGTCAAGAACGGTGAAGGTGCCTTCGGGTACAACGCCGAAACGGATGACTACGGAGACCTGATCGAGGCCGGTGTCATCGATCCGACCAAGGTTGTCCGCTTTGCCCTGCAGAATGCCGGCAGCGTGGCATCGTTGATGCTGACCACCGAGGCAATGGTGGCCGATAAGCCGGAAGAAAAATCGGAACCCATGGGCGGCGGTGCACCCGGTATGGGCGGCATGGGCGGTATGGGTGGAATGGGCGGCATGATGTAAGACACCCGTCACCCCATCATCGTCGCAGGTATTGTCCAGCTGGACTAAAACCCCCGTGCAACATGCACGGGGGTTTTTTTGTGCCGCCGTGGATTTCTTGACTTTTTGGCGTAAATCTTTTAAAATTATATACAATTCATAGGGATAACATCAATTGAATCACAATTGGAGCTTCGAATGAAAATGAAATGGAAGCAAGTTTTCGGGATGGGCCTGACGGCAGTTTTTCTGGTGACCGGCACACCGGTTTCCAGCCCGGCGGCCGACGCGCAGCCCGCTGCCCGGTCCAAGAACACGCCCGGCATTGCCGGTGAAATCGTCGAGACGGAAAGCGGCATCTATTATACGGTAAAGAAGGGCGATACCCTCTGGGATCTTTCCAGAAAATTTTCCGATACTCCCTACCTGTGGCCCGACCTGTGGAGTGGAAATGACCAGATTGCCAACCCTCACCGTATTTATCCCGGCCAGCGGATCCAGCTGTACCGGCGCGATGATGTCGCAAAAGTCAGCAAACCGGCTGCGACTTCAGCCGATTCTGCACAGCTGGCGCCCGCACCTGCATCTAAATCCTCGGAACTCGGTCAATTCGCCTTTTCACGCTTGGACCGGGTCGGATTTATTCGGGATCCGGCGGTCGTTCCCAGCGGTCGGATCTTTAAGGTCCTCGGCATCCAAAAAATGATCACCGCCGATGATACGGTTTATATCAGCCGTGAAGACGGTCAGGTACTGAGTCCCGGGCGACGGTACACCATATACCGCAACCTGGGAGAGGTGCGCAACATTGTCACGGATCAATACCTCGGCGTTCAACATTACATTCTGGGCACAGTCGAAATCACCCAGCTCGAACCTGAATATGCCGTGGGTCGGGTGATCAAGGCTTTTGGACGCATCCAGGCAGACGACCTTGTGATGCCCTATGAGCGCCAGCCGGAAAAGATTGTCAAGGTCACCCCACCGCCGGGCATCGTGGGCGAAGTCATTATGGCCGAAGAACACAGCCAGCTTCTCGGTGACAACGTCATCGCCTTTATCAACCGGGGCGCAAATGACGGCGTCAAGACGGGCCAGATTTTCGACATTTTCTTCCAGGAAGACGCCAAGATCTACCCTCAGCAGACCGAAAAAACACGCCTGAAACCGGTTGTTTTCGGACAGTTGGTGGTCCTGCGCACGGAAGCCACCACCGCTACGGTGTACATCACGCAAACCAAGCAGGTCATTCATCCGGGTGCAAAGTTTGCTTCACCGGAGCTGTAAAAAAGAGTCTTTTAACCACTTGTCCCAAATCGAATTCGTAAAAAAATCCCCCTTGGACGACCGATGTATCGGAAGCTCAAGGGGGATTTTTGGGAGTCACTTCAAAGTGAGTTGATAATTTCACCGAAATGCGTTTGAGACCAAAATAGAATTAAACCGCAAATAGAAACTCGAAACTTGAAACTCAGAACCCGCAACTCGTAACCTGATAAATCGACGACATCCTTCAATCCCGCCAAAGATAGGCGGGAGTGAAGCTCCACCCGCATAGCGGGTGGCCTCAGGTAGCCCCCCGGAGGGGGGCTTTGGTTTCGGGGAAGCTCCCAGGGCCTTACAGTAATGGATTAATCCAGCTCTAAGTCAAGCTGTTGCTTCTCCAGCTTTTCCTGGTCTCGGATGTATTTACGGATGACCTCTTCATCCAATCCGATGGTGCTGACACAATAGCCTCTCGACCAGAAGTGCAGTCCCGTAACCCGTTTTACCTTCAGAATCTCTCGATGGATTCGTATGGCACTTTTTCCTTTCAAAAACCCGATCAAAAAGGCGATGCTGAACTTCGGAGGCACGCTTAGGCACATATGGATATGGTCTGGCATCAAGTGCCCCTCCACAAGTTCAACTCGCTTCTGCTGGCACAACTCGCCTATGATCTGGCCAACAGATTTACGGAATTTGCCGTATAATCGCTTCTTTCGATACTTGGGAACAATTACCACGTGGTATTTGCAATCCCACCTGACATGCGTTAAGCTTTGCCAATCGTGCATAGGTTCTTCCTCCAGTTCCGCTCCATGGGAACTTCCCCGGAGGAAGAACCTATTTTATTTCGCGCCGGAACGGTAGAACCTTTCCGGGTCCTCCACCAGAGGTGGAGGGTTTAGTTCACAACTAAACAGGACTTTCATTCTCTTCATTTCAATTCCTCCTTCATGTTTGTGTTGTTCTTTAAAGATTCTACAGATCCGCTTCATTGAACGGTGTTCTTATAGATTC
>JBAVJU010000062.1:0-8548 GCA_049687935.1 Desulfobacterales bacterium
TCCTGGCCGACCTTTTTGACCACATCTTCTATGCGGGCCGGATGAATCCGCCCGTCTGATATCAGCCGTGTCAGTGCGATGCGCGCAACCTCTCTTCTGACAGGGTTGAACCCCGAGAGGATGACGGCCTCGGGCGTGTCGTCGATAATGAGATCGATGCCGGTGGCCGCCTCGAGGGCCCGAATGTTGCGTCCTTCCCTGCCGATGATACGCCCCTTCATCTCATCGTTGGGCAGCTGGACCACCGAAACCGTGCGCTCGGCCACGAAATCGCCCGCATAGCGCTGAATGGCAGTGGCAATGATTTTCTTGGACTTTTTGTCGGCTTCCTCCCGGGTCTCGTTTTCGATCCTTTTGATCAGCTTGGCGCCTTCGTAGCGCGCCTCGTTTTCCATCGCCCGGATGAGCAGCTCCTTGGCTTGCTCGGCTGTCAGACCCGAAATTTTCTCAAGTTGCCGCTTTTGTTCTTCAATCAGGTCATGGAATTTTTTTTCATCCGTCTCGATGCGTTCGGTGCGATGGGCGATGTCTTTTTCCAACCGCCCGATGTCATTTTCCCGTTTCTCGAGTTGCTCTGCTTTGCGGTCGATGTGTTCTTCTTTTTGAAGCAGCCTTTTTTCTCTGTTGCTCAGTTCAGCGCGGGTCTCTTTGGTTTCCGCATCGAAATCGCTTTTCATCTTGAAAAGCTTGTCCTTCACTTCGAGGTCGGCTTCTTTGAGCAAGGTCTCGGAATGCCGTTGGGCCTCCTCGCGTATTTTTGCCGCCTCTCCCTCGGCGTCTTTCATTTTGCGGGCCAGCATCCTGCCTTTGACATAAAAGGCAACCCCGAAACCCGCGCCAAAACAAAAAACGCCGATCAAAACGTAAAGTGCGTCCATGTATTTTCTCCTCGGAATTCATATCGAATGTCATTCAACGGCACCATTAAACCGGCGCCATCATTCAACGAACGACCCAACGACGCACAATTGCGTCTGAGTTCGATCGAATCGGCAAATGATGGCCTTTTAACCGCGAAATTAAATTGGGTCGAGGAGGAAAAAAAGGCGTGTCGCTTCAGGAGCTTGAAAGATTCTCGCCCCCGGCAGTTCAATTCGACTGACAGTCCTTCGGGGTGGCAACGCTCCTGCAAAGAGTCGCGATGGGTTCGACCCTGAAAGGGATGACGTCGAAGATACCGGGTGAGGACCCCTGCCACTGTGCCGTGTTGGTAAGGTCTTTGAACCATTGGTTCAAAGTGGGCGCCATTTGGTTTCTTCAGGCTTTTCCGGTGCGTCACCGGAATCTGCACACCGAAACCAGCGATAGCCCCCGGTGCATATGTGTTGGGACAAAGAACATCTTCCAATCACGAGCACGGCAGGGGTCGACATCCAGATAGTGCGACTCACGTAAGGCGGAATCGAGCCGGCGGGCTGGCAGGAAACCCTTTCTGTCGAGCACCACGAGAGGATCGTGGGAAGGCAAAAGATTTTTTAACGAAACAATATACTATGTACCTGTCTGCAGCCTATAAGCCTCGGCTCTTTCAGGTTCGATAAAACAGCCGTCGATTTTGCGGATCAATTCCGCCGAACGGTCCGATATTGTGTTGATGAAATTCGATCGATTTTTTTCCAGTTCCAAATACTCTTGGGCGATATTGAGCGCGGCAAGGATCATGATGGTCACATGATTCATTTTGGTAGATTTGTTGGGGTAATAATCGGAAACCTTGGTTACTTCTCTAACCAGGAAATCAGCAACTTCTCTTGCCTGACTTATTTCCGATTGGGTTTTAAACGTGTACGGTTGCCCAAACAATTCTATGGTAACGTGCTGTTCCAATAAAACGTCACTGTCCTTTCCGCACCTTTGACCCGCCCGACCAGCGCTCACTGGTCCGTGAGATCACCTAGCCTGGCCAGCAGGTTGTCAATTTTTGACCGAATCAAGGTCTTTTCCTCTTGGTAGCGTTGCTCCACGTCAGCCTTACTTTGAAGCTCCTCCTCTAATTTATCAATTTTGTTTGTGAGTTCCTGATTCTTGGCCTCACAGGACTTGTAAACCTCGATCACTCGCTCGACTTTACGCTCGATTTCATCAAACTGTTTTATGATCTGTTCGTTGTCCAATCTTTCACCTCAGCATTTTGATAATTTATAATCCATCATAAAAGAAAAAGTCAAGGTTAAATACGGTTGAGACGCCGCATGAGGCCTTCGACGGCGGCCATGTCGTCCCTGGTGTTGATCCCTCGAAGCTCCTGAGCGTTTTCCGCGACCATCGCACCCACCTGGCCGTTGTCGCGATAGCAGACGGCAACGATATCGGTCAGGTAGAGCTCACCTTGTGCATTGTTGCGATCGATTTTTTTTAAGGCGCGGCTCAAAAAAGATTTGGCCACACAATAGATTCCGGTGTTCACAATCCGGATTTTGCGCTGCTTCTCGGATGCATCGGCTTCTTCAACGATGGCCACCACTCGGCCGGCGTCATCGATAACAATGCGGCCGTAGCCGGTCGGGTCTTCAACCTCCATGGCCAGAACCGTGATATCGCGCCGGTGAGTGCGGTGGTCGTCGATCAAGTCTTGGACGGTCCTCTCGGTGACCAGCGGGACGTCTCCGCAGAGAATCACCACATGGCGGCATTCAACCGGGACGTGGGGAAGAGCGCTGGCCACGGCGTGTCCGGTGCCGAGTTGCTGCTCTTGCAAGGCGTAGCGGACCCGTGCGCAGTCCGTCACCGCGTCTCGAACCTGCCCCGCCTGATGGCCGACGACCAGGATAACGTTTTCCCCGGCGACCTTGGCGGCGGTCTCCACGACGTAAAGAATCATCGGTCGTCCACAGACCTCGTGAAGTACTTTGGCCTTGTCCGATTTCATCCGGGTGCCCAGACCAGCGGCCAGAATGACGACTGCGACATTTTCGTGGCGGTGGTGCATCGAATCCCTTCACGAAAAGAAAGGGTAAACCCACAAAGCCGGTTTACCCTTTCGGAGTGTTATCCTCTTTCGGATAGCTTATCGTTCCAAATGCTGCTATCTCTTGCGCGATTCGGCCAACTTGACCCGCTGCAAGGCTCTTTCAAGTGCGGCACGAGCCCGGGTGAAATCGACGTCATCTTTTTTGCGGTCTTCCACCAGACGTTTTTGAGCCCGCTCCAAGGCCGCCATGGCCCGCTCGAGATCGATATCGCGTCTTCTTTCGGCAGACTCGGCCAGAACGGTTACCTTGTTCGGCAGCGCTTCGGCAAACCCGCCGCTGATGAAAACAGAGCGCTCGGCACCACCGGCATCCGTGTAGCGGATGGTTCCGGTTTTCAAGGTCGTCATGAAAGGTGTGTGACCGCTGAGAACGCCGAATTCACCCAGCGTCCCCGGTGCCGCCACGATTTGGACGTCCTCGCTGACAACGATTTTTTCGGGGGTAACGACTTCCAGTTTAATTTTTTCAGCCATGCTATGCCCCCTTTGTTAAGCAGCCTCATCCCTTTTCTTGGCATCTTCAACCACTTCCTCGATACCGCCCTTCATATAAAAGGACTGTTCGGGGATGTGGTCATATTTGCCTTCGCAGATCTCTCTGAAGCTGCGAACAGTGTCCTCGATCTTGACGTACTTGCCGGCTTTTCCGGTGAAGGCTTCGGCCACATGGAACGGTTGCGACAGAAATCGCTGAATCTTACGCGCCCTCGCGACGGTGACCTTGTCTTCATCGGACAGTTCTTCGATGCCCAGAATGGCAATGATGTCCTGTAACTCTTTGTATTTCTGAAGAATCTGTTGTACCTGGCGGGCGGTCCGGTAGTGATCTTCTCCGATGTAATTCGCATCCAGAATCCGTGAAGTCGAGTCGAGCGGGTCAACGGCCGGATAAATCCCGAGTTCCGCAATCTGGCGGGACAAAACCACGGTTCCATCCAAGTGAGCGAAGGTGGTGGCGGGAGCCGGGTCGGTAAGGTCGTCCGCCGGTACATACACGCACTGCACGGCCGTGATGGATCCCTTGTCGGTGGAGGTGATGCGCTCTTGGAGTTCACCCAGGTCGACAGCCAGAGTCGGCTGATAGCCGACCGCCGACGGCATGCGGCCCAGAAGGGCCGAAACCTCGGAACCGGCCTGGGTAAAGCGAAAGATGTTGTCGATGAAGATCAGCACGTCCTGACCTTCTTCATCACGGAAGTATTCCGCGGCGGTCAAGGCCGAAAGGGCCACGCGGGCCCTCGCCCCGGGAGGCTCGGTCATCTGACCGTAGATCAGCGCCGCTTTGGGAAGAACGCCGGAGTCTTTCATTTCGTGATAGAGGTCATTGCCTTCACGGGTCCGTTCCCCGACGCCCGCAAACACCGAAATTCCGCCGTGCTGCATGGCGATGTTATGGACCATTTCCATCATGATAACGGTTTTGCCCACGCCGGCGCCGCCGAACATCCCCATCTTGCCGCCGCGGGGAAAAGGCACCAGAAGGTCGATGACCTTGACGCCGGTTTCCAGTACGCGCACGGTGACGTCCTGCTCGGTAAATTTGGGCGCCGCCCTGTGAATCGGCATCATCTTTTCCTGGCTGACAGGACCCAGCCCGTCCACCGGACGGCCCACGACGTTTAGAACGCGTCCCAGGCCGGCTTCTCCGACCGGCATCATGATCGGATTCCCCGTATTCTTTACCGGCATGCCGCGGACGAGACCGTCGGTGACGTCCATGGCGATGCAGCGTACGACGTTGTCGCCGAGATGCTGGGCGACCTCGACGACAAGGTTGTCCTCTCTCTCGTCGATTGCCGGGTTCGTAATCGTCAAGGCGGTGTAAATGAACGGCAGCTTGCCCTGCTCGAATTCCACGTCGACGACCGGTCCCATGACCTGCAGTAATTTACCAATGTTTTCTCCCATCGAAACGACCTCCTGTTAACGATATAGGCAAATTGGTGTTCTTATCCTTTGAGAGCCTCGGCGCCGCCGACGATATCCATCAATTCCGCCGTGATCGCCGCCTGACGCGCCTTGTTGTAGGCCAATGTCAAATTTTCGATCATGTCGTTGCACGCCTTGGTGGCATTGTCCATGGCCATCATGCGGGCCGCGTGTTCGCTGGTCGAGGTTTCGAGCAACGCACTGTAAATCTGAACATAAATATTTCTCGGCAGCATTTCACCCAACAGATCCTCAGGCGACGGCTCGGCGATGTGTTCGGCCAGGTATGGCGCATTTTCATCGCCGGTCGACTCGGCCACCGCAATGGGCGGTATCGGCAGCAACTGCTTGAGCGTCGGGATCTGTTTGGCCATGCTCAAAAATTCGGCGTAAATTATGTGCACCTCATCGTAAGAGCCGTCGAGGTAGAGATTCACGAGTTTGCGCCCGGCGGTTGCTGCAACGTTGAAGCCGAAAGTGGATCCGACGACACCGATGTGCTGCTCGACCATAGTGTGCTTGCTGTTGCGGCACCAGTCACGCCCTTTTTTGCCGAAAGCAGTGAAGGAAATGTCGATTCCCTTCCCAGCCCTGTCTTTCAAGAAAGCTCCGGCTTTGTGGATGAGATTGGAATTGAAACCGCCGCAGAGGCCTCTGTCGGAGGTGCACAAAAGAACATGCACCTTTTTGACGTTCTCGCGTGGCACCAACAACGGGTTGGCTTCCTCGCCGGCCCTTTGGGCCAGACTTCCCAAGACTTCAGCAAACTTGCCGGCGTAGGGACGAAAGGCCTCCATCTTGGTCTGCGCACCTCGCAACCGGGAGGCGGCAACCATGTTCATCGCCTTTGTGATCTGTTTGGTCTTTTTTACCGCTTGGATCTTATTGAGGACATCTTTTAGTCTTGCCATCTGAATCCGCCTCTAAACAGTTGCGAAACTGGAAACTTGAAATTTGAAACTCGGCTAGTGGATCGTCCTATTTCCTTTGCCAGACGACATCGGCAAAGCTGAAAGCAAGTTACAAATTTTACAGTTCCGAAATTCTACTTGATCGTGTCCTTGAATTCCTCGTCGTAGGCTTTCAAGGCTTCGGTCATCTGGTTGGTCAGATCGTCGTCGAAGGCCTGTTTTTCTTTCAAATCGGCGAACACCTTCGGAAATCTTTCTTCCATGAAGGGATAGAGGCCGGCTTCATACTTGGCCAGAACATCCAGCGGGTACTTGTCCAAAAAGCCCCTTGTGCCGGCAAACAGGATGGTCACCTGTTTTTCCATGGGCAGCGGCTGGTACTGAGGTTGTTTGAGGATGGTCACCAGTCGGGCGCCTCGGGTCAACTGCTGCTGAGTGGCCTTGTCCAGGTCGCTGCCGAACGCGGCAAAGGCTTCGAGTTCGCGGTACTGAGCCATGTCGAGCCGCAAGGTGCCGGCCACCTGTTTCATGGCTTTCACCTGAGCCGCACCGCCGACGCGTGAGACCGACAGGCCGACGTTGATGGCCGGACGAACGCCGGCAAAGAACAGGCCGGGTTCCAGATAAATTTGGCCGTCGGTAATTGAAATCACGTTGGTCGGAATATATGCGGAAACATCGCCGGCCTGGGTTTCAATGATGGGCAGCGCCGTCAGGGATCCGGCACCCAGTTCGTCGTTCAACTTGGCGGAACGCTCGAGCAGGCGTGAGTGGTTGTAGAAAATATCGCCCGGGTAGGCCTCGCGTCCGGGCGGCCGTCTGAGCAGCAGGGACACGTGGCGGTAGGCGGCCGCCTGTTTGGAAAGATCGTCGTAAATGATCAGTGCGTGCCGCTTGGTGTCACGGAAATATTCGCCCATCGCACAACCGGCATAAGGGGCGACGTACTGCAGGGTCGCCGGATCGCTGGCACAGGCGGCAATAACGGTGGTGTATTCCATGGCGCCGTGTTTTTCGAGTATCGCGTGGACCTGAGCGACCGTCGATTTCTTCTGACCGCAGGCGACGTAAATACAGTAGACATCGGACTCTTTTTGGGCCAGGATCGCGTCGATCGCGCAAGCTGTTTTGCCGATCTGACGGTCACCGATGATCAACTCGCGCTGGCCGCGTCCCACCGGGGTCATGGCGTCAATGGCCTTCAAGCCGGTATAACACGGTTCGTGCACACTCTTTCTGGCGATAACACCCGGCGCAACCATCTCGACCCGGCGGAACTCTTTGGCATCGATGGGCCCTTTGCCGTCAAGGGGTTCGCCGACGGCCGAGACAACACGTCCCAAAACGGCTTCTCCGACCGGCACCTGGGCAATCCGCCCGGTACGCTTGACCATGTCGCCCTCTTTGATGTGAATGTCCTCGCCCATGATCGCGACACCCACGTTGTCTTCTTCAAGGTTGAGAACCAGCCCGAGGACATTGCCGGGAAATTCCACCAGTTCCAGGGCCATCACCTTGTCGAGACCGTAGACCCGGGCGATACCGTCACCGACCGACAGGACCACGCCGGTTTCGCTGAGTTCGACCTTCTTGTCATAATCGGTAATCTGCTCTTTGATAATCTGACTAATTTCTTCAGCTCTTAGTTCCATTAGGCACTCTCACCCCTTTTTAAAGATTCTCTCATATTGATCAGTTGTGACTTTATGCTGCCGTCCAAAACGAGGTCACCGATCCGGGTCACGATCCCCCCGATCAGACTCGGATCCTGTTCAACCTTCAAAACGATATCTTTACCCGTCCGCCTGGACAGGGCGTCACGAATCTTTTCAACGGTATCGGCAGAAAGCTCGGTGGCCGAAATCAGACTGGCCTGCGCAACGCCTTTCAGTTCATCGGCCAGTTTCTGGTAAAACTGGTTGATCTGACCAATAAATCCGATCCGTCTCTTGTCGAACAGCAGGGTCAGGAATGACGACATCACCTGGGAAAGACCCAAGCGTTCGATCACGGTCGTCAGTACCTTTCTGCGGGCTTCGGCATCGTAAAGGGGATTGGACAGGGCTTGATCCAACGTTTTGTCTTCGGCGATCAGTCCCGCAACCGTCGAAAGCTCATCCCGGTAGCCGTCCGCCTGCCCGTCTTCTTTGCCGATAAGCAGCAGAGCCTTGGCATAACGCCGTGCGATCGCCAAATTTTTCATTATGCCACCACCTTCGATAGATAGTCATCCACCAATCGTTCCTGGTCTCCATCCGATATTCTGTCCCGAACCATTTCTTCAGCCTTGGCCAATGCCTTCTCGAGCACATCGGCCTGAAGCTCCTGTCGGGCTTTCTTGAACTCGTGTTCGATGTTTCGGCGCGCCTGTTCCTGAAGCTTGTCGGCCGCGGTTTCGGCCTCCTTTAGAATTCTGGCCTTGGCTTCCTCACCCTGCTGCACGTATTGGGCGATGAGCTTTTCGGCTTCCTGGTCCAGTTTCTGGAACCTCTGATTGTATTTGGCCAACTCCGCTTCGGCGGCTGTCTTCTGGGTCTCCAGTTCGCTGAGTTGGTCTTTGATGCTTTGAATTCGATCAGCGAGCGCCTGTTTCACCGGTTTGCGCAGCAGAAAGACGAGCGCGACGGCCAATACCGCGAAGTTCATCACCTTGTAAGTGTCCGTGGCCTGCCACCCCTTGGCGGGTGGCGCTGCATGCTCGGTGCCCTGCTCACCGCCGGCCGCATGCTCGGTGCCC
>JBAVJU010000063.1:0-11660 GCA_049687935.1 Desulfobacterales bacterium
GGGCGCAACCGTCCCGGATGGACCATCCTCAGAAATGATCTTCTCTGCGGTTGGGTTGCTGTCAGAATTATTTTTCATCGGCGTATCCAGTTGGTGTCCACTCACACATAACGTCTTATCCGTATTACAATACCCAATTCTCAACTAAGATCAAGCACCACTCTGCCGCTCAACTGTCCTTTGAGGATCGTGTCGATCAGTGGGTCGACCGCTTCGAGGGAGACGGTTTCGCACAGGTCATCGAGGTGATCTGGCTTCCAGTCGGCGGCGAGTTTTTGCCAGATCCTCAAACGAAGATCCATTGGACAGGCCACCGAATCGATGCCCAGCAGGTTGACCTTGCGTAAGATAAACGGAAAGACGGTTGTGTTCAATTCGGGAGAAGCGACCAGTCCGCAACAGGCAATGGACCCGCCGTACTGGGTCGCTTTGATGGCCGTGGCCAAAATCTCGCCCCCCACCGTGTCGACAACTCCCGCCCAGCGGCCTTTCAGCAGGGGGCGGCCGGACGTGTCGGTCGCTTCTTCGCGGCTGAGGACTTCAGTGGCCCCCAGATCTTCGAGAAACGCCTTTCGGTCCGCTTTTCCGCTGACGGCCGCGACGCGAAAACCGATTTTTGAAAGGATCGAAACGGCCAGGCTGCCGACACCGCCGGTGGCGCCGGTGACCAGAACAGCGCCCTGTTGCGTCTCAAGGCCGTGATCGATCAGCTCGAAAATCGACAGAGCCGCCGTAAAGCCGGCGGTCCCGTAGATCATGCTTTCCTTCAGACCGAGGGGTGATGGACGCGGAACAATCCAGCCGGCCGGCACGCGGATGAACTCGGCAAAACCGCCGGAGGTGTTCATCCCTAAATCATAACCGGTGACGATCACCTCATCACCGGCTTTAAACTGCGGGCTTCGGCTCTCCGCCACGCTTCCGGCGGCATCAATGCCCGGGGTGTGCGGAAAATTTTTGGTGACGCCCCGGTTGCCTGTGGCCGAAAGCGCATCCTTGTAGTTGAGTGACGAGTATCGGACCTTGACCAGGACATCCCCGTCGGGCAGATCATCAAATGACTTGCGTGTAATACGGCGATTGAATGTCTTGTCCTTTTTCTCATTGACGACCATTGCCTTGAAATCTGTAAGTGTCACGATGACCTCCTCCTTCAGTTTTTAAGAACCACACCGGTTCTTTCAGGTCAAGAACAACTCAAATTTTGTCCACGCGCAACGATACGATGCAGCACACATAAATTTCGTTGACATTGTAATACAATATTTATACAATAATAACATGAAAAAAGACATCGTTTACAGCATTCGAATGAGTATCCTCGTCCGCGAAGCACTTAAGCGGGCTGCCAAGAAAGAAAGGCGCACGGTCGCGTCCCTGTTGGACAAGATCATTCTCGATTACCTCGAAGCGCAGCGTTATCTGTTGCCGCATGAAACCGGTTCCGACCGCCGGGGCCATCAGAGAAGCAAGATTACCCTTCCGGCGACCACGACCATGGACATCGACGGGCACAGGGATTCATTTCCCTGTGTTATCACCGATATTGCCATGGGGGGTGTTTTTGTCACCTATCCGAAGGGATCGAAAATCAAAGAGGCCTTTCTGCGTGAACTGGATCGTTTCGACCTGTCTTTCAAGCTACCCCAAACCGGTGAACAGCTTGACTTTCAATGTGATGCCCGCCGCATGGTGGAAGTGGACGGCGAAATCCAAGTCGGCGCGATTTTGAATGAGCCCGCAGACACGGACCTGAACAAGCTCAAGAACTATCTGATTTAGCGCGTCGACACCATGGGCTTGTTTTCGTGTTGAATCACGACATCCTGCCCGGACGATTTTGCCCCATCTGAGGTGTGCGCGTCAAGCCAGCAATTCTCGGTGAAAATAAGAAGCCCATAAATGACGCCGGGTAACCGGATTCTAATTCTTCTTAAACCGGAAAAGATCTTGCGAAGTCGATCAGGTCCGGGAAGAACGCATGGAAATTGCGTTCGAGCTGTCCGTAATTTTTTCTGATTTCCCCGATTGAATCGTCGAGGGTGTTTTCACGATGGATCCGTTGGGCTATACGGCCCAGAGTGATGTCGACGCCGCCCAGGGTCCGGTAGCAGTTCAGCCAGTTTTGCTGCACCATTCGCGGCAATACCGACTGCAGTCTGACAGGCAGAATGTCATGGTAGCGCTGCAGGGTCTCATAGACCCGCGTGATGAATTCGGAAAGGTCGGAGTCCGTGTAAACAGACCAGTTTTTGGACAGAAAGTGATCGTAACAGATATCCAGTATGACGCCGGCGTAACGGCGACACCGCGGACTGAACAAATTGCGGCTGGCCCGGCTCATGGGATGGTTGTCGGCAAAAGCGTCGACACGCCGGTGGAAAAGGACGCCGCCGGCGATTTGGGGGTTGAAGAGATCATCGACCGGGCCTTTGACAAAATCACCCATAATACTGCCGATCAAAAACTCATCCGAAGACTCGGCCAGATAGGCATGTGCGAGATAGTTCATTGACTTGTTTTATCGCGAGTCCTGAGGGCCTCTTCAGAACTGTTGCTCCTCGGTGGAGCCGGAAAGGGCACCCACCGATGTTTCTCCCTCGCTGACGGCATTCATCACGCGATCGAAATATCCGGTACCGACGAACTTCTGATGGGTGGTCGCCATGTAGCCGTCCTCGGTTCCATGCTTGAACTCCTCCTGCTGGAAACGGGAGTAGGCGAGCATCCCTTCCTTACGGTAGCTCAAGGCCAGGTCGAACATTCCCATGTTAAGGGCGTGGAAGCCGGCCAAGGTGACGAACTGAAATTTATAGCCCATGGCCGCCAGTTCCCGTTGAAATTTGGCGATGGTGGCTTCGTCCAGCTTGGCTTTCCAATTGAATGAGGGCGAGCAGTTGTACGCCAGAAGTTTGCCCGGATGCTCGGCATGGATTCCCTCGGCAAACCTGCGGGCCTGTTCGAGGTCGGGAGTCGAGGTTTCGCACCAGACCATATCGGCGTAAGGGGCGTAAGCCCGTCCGCGCGCAATGGCGGCTTCCACTCCGTTTTTGACGTAGTAAAACCCCTCGGCGGATCGCGGCCGAGCGAGGATGAAGGGTTTGTCCCGCTTGTCGATATTGCTCGTAACCAGTCGGGCGGCATCGGCATCGGTGCGGGCCACCAGCACCGTTGGCACGCCGCAGATATCCGCCGCCAGCCGCGCGGCGATCAATTTGGTGATGAATTCCTGGGTCGGGACCAGAACCTTGCCGCCGAGATGGCCGCATTTTTTGGCCGAAGCCAGCTGATCTTCGAAGTGGACCCCGGCCGCGCCGGCCGCGATCATCATCTTCATCAGTTCGAAGGCATTCAAGGGCCCGCCGAATCCGGCCTCCGCATCGGCCACGATCGGCGCATACCAGTAGGGTCCTTTTTTGCGGCAGTCGAGCACCTGTATCTGATCGGCCCGGCGCAGCGCGTTGTTGATCCGCTGAACCACGGCCGGCACGCTGTTGGACGGATAGAGGCTCTGATCGGGATACATTTCTCCGGCCAGATTGGCATCGGCCGCCACCTGCCAGCCGCTCAGATAGATCGCCTTCAAACCGGCCTCTACCTGCTGGACGGCCTGGTTACCGGTCAGCGCTCCGAGGGCGGGGACATATTCTTCAGTGTTCAATAGGTACCAGAGCCTTTTGGCACCGACTTCGGCAAACGTGTGGCTGACGTGCAGTGTCCCGCGCAGTTTCAACACTTCTTCCGGGGAGTACGGTCGGATGATTCCCTTCCAGCGGGGGTCTTTCTCCCAACTTTCTGCAAGATCGCTCACCTCATCGGGAAGTATCTCGTGGCAGGAAAGCCGATCACATATTTCGGCTGCGGTTTCTTCGACTGTTTTCATTTTTCCTCCTCACACGCGGCTAAAGGATCCATTTGTAAAAAAAATCATGGGCTATGGATTATCATCTTAAAGCCTATATAACCCATTGCGATGACCCATGCAGTAAACCGATCAATCGATATAGTCGTAGGCCCTAAGGGTCAGAAATTCTTCCAGCTCGTCGTTGGCGATGATCTCATCGAAGAGTCGGGCCGCCAGATCGTATCGGACCGTTTCGAAAAGTTTGTCACCGACTTCGGCCCTGATATTCGCCATTTCTTCCTTTACGACCCTGCGGACCATTTCCAGATCGACCTTGCGTCCGTCGCTCAAAACGCCGCGCGGGTGATGGATCCACTGCCAGACCTGGGTGCGGGAAATTTCGGCCGTGGCGGCGTCCTCCATCAAATTGTAGAGGGGGACACACCCCAACCCACTGAGCCAATTGGCCATGTACTGGATGCCGACGCTCACGTTGGTGCGCAGACCTTCTTCGGTGATCGTTCCAGATGGCAGCCGCAAAAGGTCGGCGGCAGAGACGTGCACGTCCTCACGCAGCTTATCGATCTGATTCGGCGCCGGCATCGCCTTGTCGAACTCGTCGCGGGCAATCTGCACCAGGCCGGGATGGGCCACCCAGGTGCCGTCGTGGCCGTCGGTGGCCTCGCGGGTCTTGTCCTCGCGGACTCTTTGCAGGGCGGCCTGGTTTTGAGCCGGATCATTTTTGATCGGAATCTGGGCGGCCATGCCGCCCATTGCATGCGCCCCACGGCGGTGACAGGTCTTTATCGCCAGCAGCGAATAGGCGTGCATGCAGTGCCGCGTCATGGTGATCTGAGCCCGATCCGGAAAGATATAGGCCGGGACATTCCGGAAGCGCTTGATAAAGCTGAAGATGTAATCCCAGCGGCCGCAGTTCAGGCCGGCGGCGTGTTCGCGCAGTTCATACAGGATTTCGTCCATTTCGAAGGCCGCCAGGATGGTTTCGATTAGGACCGTGGCCTTGATGGTCCACCTGGGGATATCGAGTTGCTGCTGAGCGTGGATGAAGACATCGTTCCACAGCCGTGCTTCCAGATGGCTCTCCATTTTGGGCAGGTAGAAATAGGGACCGCTGCCCTTCGACAATTGCCTGCGGGCGTTATGGAAGAAGAAGAGGCCGAAATCGAAGAGACTGCCCGAAACCGGCCGGCCGTCGACGAGGACGTGTTTTTCCACTAAATGCCAGCCCCGGGGACGCACGATGAGGGTGGCGATGCGGTCGGCCAGGCGATAGGATTTTCCTTCCGGACTCCGGTATTCGATGGAGCCGGCGACCGCGTCCCTGAGGTTGATCTGCCCCTGGATGGTGCCGTCCCAGGTTGGGGCATGGGAATCCTCGAAATCGGCCATATAAGTTGATGCCCCGGAGTTGAGCGCGTTGATGACCATTTTGCGGTCGACCGGACCGGTGATTTCGATCCGTCGATCTTTCAGATCGCCGGGGACCGGTTCGATTTTCCAGTCACCTTCGCGGATGGGTCGTGTTTCCGGTAAAAAGTCCGGACGTTTTCCAGCATTGATATCAGCCTGGACCCTCTGGCGGCGGTCGAGCAGTTCTTTGCGTCGGGCGTCGAACTGACGGGCCAGGCCTCCGACAAAGGCCAGAGCTTCCGGGGTGAGAATCCGGGAAAACTCGGCCGACACGGGCCCCGTCACCTCGATTCCGGCGACGGCGTTTTGTGCGTTCATCTGAACCTCCCCTTATTTAAATTTGACTTATCCTTAGGTATTTTTTCATCAATGTAAAGACAATCTTGAGTGCATGCCGTTCGTTAATCCGACAATTCACCGGGGCAGCAGATTGTGCGGTTGCCGATTTGTGGAATTTACCCGACTCTAAGAAAACCTTTTTACCGGGCGCCCTGACGCCGACCCGGTTGGAGAACACCTTCCCTGATCCGTCCCCTTGGAACGATTACGGCAGGCGGTGTTGCGGCAGGTATGGCAGGACACTGATGATCTCGCCAACACGGATCGCCGCCTGGGCCTTTTGCCAGAATTCTACACCGAAGAGATCGGAATGGTGTTCCGTAAAAACCTCCAGTAAATCAGGTGCCAGGCCGAGAAAGCGCGGGAACTCTTCGGGGAAGACGTCGTTTTCATCGACAAAAAACCACGGTTCGCTCTCCAGTTCATCTTCAGTGGTGCGCGGTGGGGGCAGTTTTCTGAAATGACAGTCGATCAGCGGGCACAGTTCATCGTAGTCATAGAAAACGACCCGCTGGTGGCGCGTCACCCCGAAATTCTTGAGCAGCATGTCACCCGGGAAGATGTTGCTGACGGCCAGGTCTTTAATGGCTTTGCCGTAGTCGATGACCGCAGAGACCGCTGCCGAGGGCTCGGCTTCCGTTAAATAAACGTCCAGAGGGGTGACCCGCCGTTCCACATAGGCGTGCCGGAGAATGACCTCGTCCTGAACGACCTCAACCGTTTCGGCAGCTTCCCGCAGCAGTTCATCGAGCAGTTCGTCTGAAAACCAGCAACGGTTGAACTTCAGGTATTCGAAAGCATGGGCTTCGACCAGACGGCCGGCGCGATCGTGTTTGAACACGAGATCGTATTTTTCAACCACAGCGCGACGCGTGGTGTTTTTCGGGTTTCGGAATCGGTCCCGGATCAATTTGATCACCAGATCATCCTGAGCCATGTTGAAGACGATCATGACCATGCCGCGCTGGCCTGGAGAAAATTCGAACTGTTCATTGGTGCACTCTAAAGTGTAACTGACGATGTCGCGGTAGAGTTCGGTCTTGCCGTGTTTGTTGTAGCCGATCGTGGTGTAGAGTTCGGCTGTGCGCTTGTGCGGAATGATGCTCTTGAGAAAATGCACCAGATTGTAAGGCCTTTCGGCGCAGACGAGAAAATAGGAGCGCGTGAAGGAGAACAGAATGCTGAGACTGTCTTCGTCCAGAAGTAGGGCATCGACAATGATGCCCCCCGGCGGGTGGTGCAGTGCGATCGCCAGCGGCAGGGTGTTGGATGCCGTGACGATGCGGCCGACAAGATAGGCTTCTTTGTTGCGGAAGAAGAGGCTGCCGACCATATCGATCCTTTCGACCACGACATCCGTGCCCCGGGCCGCGAGTCGACGTCGAATGCGCCGTGCGACCGCAGCCGCTTGACCGGCGGGAGCCTTGAGCTTAGAGCCGAAACCGCAGTCTTCCAAGATGGCGCATATCGAATCGACAAAGTCAGCCTCCGGTTCATAGCTTCGGCCCAACACCAGGATCGACGGCGTCGACGGCGTGTCGAAATCGGAATCGACAAATTCGATCCGCGGGTCGACACCGACCGTGGAAAATATGCGCCGGGTAATGGAGTTGAAGAAGGTTTCCGCCAGTTCGCGATCATTCTGATGAAAGATGCGCCCGGAGTAGACCGCTTTCATGCCGGCCCAGGTCAGTTTGTCTTTGACGCGTTCTCCGAGCAGTCGCCGGATGATGTCCTCGATCGTGTCCGCCGCCTGACGGTAAAGACCCAACCGTTTTGTCGCATCTTCCTGGAGACCATGCCAATCCCGGTTGAGGAACCGCTCCGCGGCCAGACGGGTGATGTCCTTGAACGAGGAATGATACGCGTTGAAACTTTCGAGGATCGCCTGGGCCCCTAAGTTGGCCAGACGACTGTCGGAGAGAACTTGATTCATTGCGATTCCCGTCAACAAACGCCGTGTTTACCGCCACACCCGCAATCACATCCACACTCGGCCGCCGCGGCCATTGCACCGATGATTTCGCGACCCTCGGCCGATTCAATTTTCTCGACGCACACCCTCAGATGGACTTCGGTCGTGTCATCCAGTTTGGTTTCGAAAGGCGGTTGGAGATGCCCGAACGTCCGGGCCATTTCACCGGGCCGGATGCTGACCAGGACTTTGTCTCCCATCGATTTATCGGCCAAGGCGTATTCAAGAGGTGTCAGGCCGGCGGTTCCCAGACCGTAGACGAATGTCATGGACTGCGGCCGGGCTGTGATGTCCATCTCGTTCGCAGAGGTTCCCGCCTCAATCGTGAGGGTAATTTTTTTCAGATTGTCGACCGTCGGTGATGACGCCGTTTTTTGCATGACCATTCCTCCTGGATGTGTTGAAACCGTACCGAACGGTGTTTCAAAATAGAGCGGCCGCCTTGGTTTGGCAACCGTAAAAATTTTCTTCGGGGAGCCGGTAAGGCCCGGGATGCGGCATTCACCGACCGGTTCGTGCGGTTACGGGCGGCGGGCCCTTTGCTGAAGATCAGCAAACACCTCAAGGACCCGTTTGCGGGTGACGGCCGGAGAGGCGCTGTTGTCGATGACAACCGTGGCGCGCATCTTTTTCTCTTCGATCGGCATCTGTGAACGGATGCGGGAAAGGCCTTCGGCCGCAGTGAGCCGATCCCTGCGCATCAGACGCTTGAGCTGGACGGCTTCCGGGGTATACACCACAATGACTTCCTCCAGGTCGCGGTCCATGCCCGCCTCGATCAGCAGCGGCACATCCAGAATCACGACGGCCTGCGGTTGGACCCTTGCGATGTCTTTGAGCCGCTGCTCGGTCTCCGCAATGACGTGTGGGTGGACCATTCGATCGAGGTGCGCCTTCTGCCGCGCATCGTTGAAAATGATCGCGCCGAGTTTTTTTCGGTCGATGCCGCCGTCCGGCAGCAGAACGTCCCTGCCGAAATGGGCCACTATGCGACACCAGGCCGGCCGACCTTTTGCGACCACATCCCGGGCAATCTCATCCGCATCGATGATCACGGCCCCGGCTTCGGCGAAAACGGCGGCAACCGTCGACTTCCCGGTCCCGATTCCGCCCGTCAGTCCCGCAACAATCATCGGCTTCTCCGATACTGTTCAGGGTCCCTTTGGCAGACGGCATAGACCCTGTCGCGCATTGCGTTTATGTTTCGATTTCCGCAAGGCCGATATTAACGATTCGGACCCAAAAGGACAACCCCTATTTGATCCGTCCGATTATACTTGACAGCGGGCGGGCATGTTTTTAGATAATCTGCACTAAAACAAAACGCTCACCGGTCTAAGGAGGATCGACGATGCCGGAATTTATCTATCAGGAGATGTTTCCACTGGCTGAAGACACCACCGAATACCGACGGTTGACGACCGATTATGTCGCCGCCGCAATTTTCGAAGGCGAGGAAATGCTGAAAATAGCACCGGACGGGTTGATGCTTCTGGCCGAACAGGCATTCGCCGATGTGGCCCACCGTCTGCGACCGTCTCATATGAGGCTGCTGGCAAAGATTCTGAAGGACCCCGAAGCGTCGGACAACGACCGCTACGTGGCCTTGGAAATGATTAAAAATGCCGTGATATCCGCCGACGGCATCTTTCCCATGTGTCAGGACACCGGCACCGCGGTCATCATCGGAAAAAAAGGGCAACGGGTCTGGACCGGCGGCGATGATGAACGGGCC
This sequence comes from Desulfobacterales bacterium, assembly GCA_049687935.1. Lineage (GTDB taxonomy): Bacteria > Desulfobacterota > Desulfobacteria > Desulfobacterales > SG8-13 > JARFQH01. The sequence continues at coordinate 9,325 of JBAVJU010000063.1, forward strand.
CTTTCGGAGGGCGTTTTCAACGCCTATACCCGCAATAACCTGCGCTACTCCCAGAACGCGCCGCTCAGCATGTACGAAGAGAAAAACACCGGCTGCAACCTGCCGGCTCAGATCGACCTTTACGCCGTTGCGGGAAAGGCTTACAAATTCCTGTTCATCGCCAAAGGCGGCGGTTCGGCCAACAAGACCTATCTCTACCAGGAAACCAAGGCGACGTTGACCCCGGAGAAACTGGTCGATTTTCTGCGGGACAAGATGAAGTCGCTCGGTACGGCCGCCTGTCCGCCGTACCACCTGGCTTTCGTGGTCGGCGGAACCTCGGCCGAGGCCAATTTGAAGACCGTCAAGCTGGCCTCAGCCGGTTACCTGGACGGTCTGCCCACAGCCGGCAGTCCGGCCGGACATGCCTTTCGTGACGTGGCGCTCGAGGCGCAGCTGCTGCAATTGTCGCGCGAGCTGGGCATCGGGGCCCAGTTCGGCGGCAAATATTTCTGCCATGACGTGCGCGTCGTTCGCCTGCCGCGGCACGGGGCCTCCTGTCCCATAGGGATGGGGGTCAGCTGCAGCGCCGACCGCAACATCAAGGCCAAGATAACCGACTCGGGCATATTTCTCGAGCAGTTGGAGGCAGACCCGGCGCAATACCTTCCGGAACCCGCCGCAGCGGTCGCCGATGCGGTGCGGATCGATCTGGACCGCCCCATGGAAGAGATCCGGGCCGATTTGAGCCGCTATCCCGTGGCGACACGGCTGCTTCTGACCGGCAGGATCGTGGTGGCCCGGGATATCGCGCATGCGCGGCTAAACGAACGGCTTCAAAAAGGGGAGGGGTTGCCGCCGTACGTGAAGGAGCGCATCATCTACTATGCCGGCCCGGCCAAGACGCCGCCGGGACACGCATCGGGTTCCTTCGGGCCGACCACCGCCGGTCGCATGGATTCTTACGTGCCGGTGTTTCAGGAACAGGGGGCTTCATTGGTGATGCTGGCCAAGGGCAACCGGTCCAAATCCGTGACGGAGGCCTGCAAGAAGTTCGGTGGGTTCTACCTGGGCTCGATCGGGGGCCCTGCGGCCCGGTTGGGCAAAGAGTGCATCACCGCCGTCGAGGTTCTCGCTTATCCCGAGCTGGGGATGGAGGCCATTTATCAGATAACGGTCAAGGATTTTCCGGCCTTCATCATCGTCGACGACAAGGGGAACGACTTTTTCGAAAACCTGCTGTAATGAATTAAAATTATTTTATGATTTATTTTCATAAACTATCACTTTACAAACCTGGAGCCATTGACCTAAAAATAAAAATTCGACTCAAATCCTCCTAACAACAAGCTCGGGCGCCATCATCGACCTGTAAGTCTTTTTCCTATATACAATATACCAAGCACAAAGGAGTCCCTTTATGGCAAAGCAAATGAAGACGATCGACGGCAACACCGCCGCGGCGCATGTGGCATATGCCATGAGCGATGTGGCAGCGATTTATCCGATAACCCCCTCCTCGCCGATCGGTGAGATTGCCGATGAGTGGGCTGCCGCCGGCCGTAAGAACATTTTCGGTCAGAGCATGACGGTGCGCCAGATGCAATCTGAAGCCGGGGCCGCGGCGGCCGTCCACGGCAGCCTGGCTGCCGGTGCGCTGACCAGCACTTTCACGGCCTCGCAGGGACTGCTGCTGATGATTCCCAACATGTACAAGATGTCCGGCGAGCTGCTGCCGGGTGTCATGCACGTGACCGCGCGGGCCATTGCCGCCCACGCCCTGTCCATCTTCGGCGATCACCAGGACGTCATGGCGGTCCGCCAGACCGGCTTTGGCCTGCTGGCTTCGGCGTCGGTGCAGGAGGTCATGGACCTCGGGTCGGTGGCCCACCTGGCGGCCATCGAGGCCAGCGTTCCCTTTCTGCACTTTTTTGACGGATTCCGCACGTCTCACGAAATCCAGAAGATCGAACTGATCGACTACGAGGACATGGCCCGCCTGGTCAACCGAGAGGCGTTGGCGGGGTTTCGGGCGCGCGGGACCAATCCGGAAAGACCGGAGCTGAGAGGCACCGCCCAGAATCCGGACATCTATTTTCAGGGCCGGGAAGCCGCCAATCCCTACTATCTCAAGCTTGCCGGCATCGTCGCGGACTACATGAAGAAAGTCGGTGACCTGACCGGCCGACAGTACCAACTCTTCGACTACATCGGCGATCCCGCCGCCGAGCAGGTCGTCGTGTCGATGGGGTCCTCCTGCGAAACGATCGAGGAGGTCGTCAATTATCTCGTCAAGCAAGGACAAAAAATCGGGCTGGTGAAAGTGCGACTCTACCGACCCTTCTCGGCCGAGCACC
>JBAVJU010000064.1:0-8108 GCA_049687935.1 Desulfobacterales bacterium
CTGGTTTCATCACCGAGCGCGGCATCTGCCGGGCAACCGAAGCCGACATCCGGCGGCTTTTTCCGGAAAAGTGACGGGCTCGCCCGGCCGGAGTCTATGTGAAAAATTCGCGCCTCCAACCCGCAACTCGAAACCCGCAACTCGCAGCTCGGGACGAAACTGGAAATTTGAAACTTGAAACTGGAAGCTGGAAACTCGAAACCCGCGCCCCGCAACCCCGAACCCTTGACTTACACACCCGAACCATTTTAAAAGAGGTCCCATGCTGACGGAAATCGAAAAAAGGGTCATCGCCGCCATTCAGGGCGACATCGAGGTCACCAGCCGGCCCTACCGGCCGATCGCAAAGAGCCTGAACATCCCGGAGGAGCGGCTGCTGGAGATACTGCAGAATTTATGCGCTCGGGGTGTCATCCGCCGCTTCGGCGCCACCATCCGCCACCAGAAATCCGGTTTTACCGCCAACGCCATGGTCGCGTGGCAAGTGGAAGAAGACCGGATCGAAACCGTGGGCAAAATCATGGCCGGCTTCCGTCAGGTGTCACACTGCTACCGACGCAATCCCACCGGTGACTGGCCCTACAACCTCTACACCATGATCCACGCCCGCGACGAGGCCTCGTGCCGCGAAACGGCCCGCAAAATGGCCGAAAAATCGAACGTCGCCGACTACGCCCTGCTGTTCAGCCGCCGCGAACTCAAGAAAACCTCGATGCAGTACTTCCCGAACCGCGATGAGGACAGCCTCGACAATTGACGTTTCGCAGCGGCGTTCAGTGCGATTGCCTTTTGGAATGCGGTCGACCACCTTTGAAATTTCCGCCTCAACCGACCCAACCGGCCCAACAGACTCAACCGACTCAACCGACTAACCCGACTAACCCGACTCAATCGGCCCAACGGACTCAACCGACTCAACCGACTCAACCGACTAACTGCATGACAACCGCGCCCCAGATCCTCCTGGTCAACCCCTGGATCCACGACTTCGCCGCCTACGACTTCTGGGCCAAGCCTCTGGGGCTGCTGGTGCTGGCTGCGCTGCTGCGGCAGCACGGCTGCACGGTGTCTTACATCGACTGCCTGGACCGCTTCCATCCCCGCGCGTCGGCGACCGATCCGCAGCGACGCTGCGGCCGCGGGCCTTACCTGAAAACCCGCCTGCCGAAACCGGCGGCGCTGCCGGACGTCCCGCGCCGCTTCTCCCGCTACGGCATCAAACCCGAGTGGCTGCGGGAAGATCTGCGCTCGCTCCCCCGCCCCGATGTGATCCTGGTCACCTCGATGATGACCTACTGGTATTCGGGCGTGCAGGAGACGATCGGTGTTCTGCGCGACATCTTTGCGGGTGTGCCGCTGTTTCTCGGCGGGATCTACGCCACGCTCTGCCACGATCACGCCCGGCTGACCGCCGGTGCCGACCGGGTGGTCAGCGGAGCCGCCGAGGCCGTGCTTCTCGATATGGTGGCAGAGGTCACCGGGTTTCGGCCATCCACCCTCTTCGATGCGCAGGACCTGGACACCTATCCGCATCCGGCGCACGATCTGCAGCACCGCATCGGTTACGTCCCCCTGCTGACCGCCAAGGGCTGCCCGTTCGCCTGTGCCTACTGCGCGGCGAAAAAATTGAACCCTGATCGCGTGAGCCGCAGCCCGGAAGGGGTCGTGGATGAAATCGGCCGCTGGCATCGCGATTTCGGTGTGCGGGATTTCGTGTTTTACGACGACGCCCTGCTGATGCAGGCCGAACACCACGCCGCACCGCTTCTCGAAGGCGTGATCCGGCACGGGCCGAAGATACGCTTCCACACCCCCAATGCCCTGCACATCCGCTGGATCACCCCGGCCGTCGCGCGTCTGATGAAGCGGGCCGGATTCGAAACCGTGCGGCTCGGACTCGAGACCGCCGACCCATCCCGGCGGCTGGAAGGGGAGCAGAAGGTGACGGCCGGCGAGTTTCAACGGGCGGCCGACTGTCTGAAGCAGGCCGGGTTCGAGAAGCCCCAGCTCGGGGCCTACCTTCTGGCGGGACTGCCCGGACAGTGCTTCGAAGAGATTGCGGCATCGATCCAGATCGTCAAGGACAGCGGTGTCACGCCGATCCTAGCCCATTACTCCCCCATTCCCCACACCGATCTGTGGCCCGCCGCCGTCGCGGCATCCCGCTACGATCTGGCCGCGGACCCGATCTTCACCAACAACGCCATCTTGCCCTGCCGCAAGGAACCCTTCTCGTGGGAGACGATCACCCGTCTCAAAATGCTGGCAGCCGCCTGACGCCCGCAGCGAACCGGGTCGGGAATATGCGGCTGCAATGCTTCGCGCTTGACAGGATAAAACGCCGCCGATATGCTACCGGACACCATTGACAACGGAACGCCCTTATCCAACGGCCGACAAAACGCGGAAAGGAATCCATGCTCTATCTGAAATCTCTGGAACCGGCTGCATCCGACACCGACATGCTGGTCATTCCGGTCTGTGAGGATACCGAACTGCACGATCATCCCCTGCTCTCCTCGATGGTGGCGCGTATTCAAAAGCTGGACGAGTTCAAGGGCGCGAAGGGAGACGAGGTCGTGTTGTACGATCCGCCCGGCGCCAAGGCACATCGTGTCCTTTTTATCGGCCTCGGGCCGGCCGCGGGTGCGGACCGGGAAATCGTGCGGGCTGCCGCCGGCCGCGCGGTAAAGCAGGCCCTGCAGAAAAAATTGCGCAACATCGCCGTTGTCGTTCCCAGCCTCGACCTCCCGGAAATCACGCCGGCGGAGCTCATCGAGTCGTTGTTGGAGGGCGCCGGCCTCGCCAACCACAGCTTTGTCGCTTACAAAACCGATAAAGACCGCCGCCCTCTGAAACGGATTGACCTGCTGGTGCCGCCCGAGACCGCCCGGGCCTGCGCCAAACTGCCGGCCCGGGTATGGGAAGTCTGCCAGGGCAGCTTGATGGCCCGGGACTGGGTCAACATGCCGGCCAACGACAAGACGCCGGTCGCGTTGGCCCGCTCGATCGCCGGCCGTGCACGCAGTGCCGGACTCCAGGTCAAAACGTTCGGCCAGAAAGATCTCCAAAAAGAAAAGTTCGGCGCCATCATGGCCGTGTCGGCCGCAAGCCGCAACGCGCCCGCCATGGTCGAGCTCGTCCATGCCCCGAAGGGGGTGCGGAAAACCGTGGTCATCGTCGGAAAAGGCGTGACTTTCGACTCCGGGGGCTTGAACCTGAAGACCTCGAAAACACTGAGCATGATGAAATCCGACATGGCCGGCGCAGCGGCAGCGGCGGCCGCGCTCCTCGCCATCGCCCGCCTCAAGCCGAAACTGCGGGTTGTCGGCATCGTTCCGCTGGTGGAAAACATGCTTTCCGGCTCGGCCACCCGACCGGGGGACATCATCCGCACCTACAGCGGCAAAACGGTTGAGATCGGCAACACCGACGCGGAGGGTCGCCTGATTCTGGCCGATGCGATCGCCTATGCCGTTGCCCGCCACAAACCCGATTTCCTGATCGATGTGGCCACGCTGACCGGTGCCTGCGTAATGGCCCTTGGTGAAGGAATGGCCGGGCTCTTCTCGAACAACGAACCCTTGGCGGCCGCAATCCTGCAGTCGGCCGAAAAGACCCACGAGCGCTGTTGGCGGATGCCGCTGCCGGAGGATTACAAGGACCAGCTGAAAAGCGAACTGGCGGATATCAACAACATGCCCGCCACGCGCTGGGGCGGTGCCGTCACCGCGGCGCTTTTTTTAAAAGAGTTCATCGGCCAGACGCCCTGGGCCCACATCGACATCGCGGGTCCGGCCTACCGCAAAAACGGCAGCGACTACTGCGGACCGGGAGCTACCGGTTTCGGCGTGAGGCTGCTCTGCGATCTGTTGGGACGGCTCGAATAGACCGGCGGCGGTGCAAGCGCAAATGAAACGCACGCTACCCTTTCTCTTTGCCGCTCTGGGCCTGCTCGATTTGCTCTACGGCCTGTATGTCGATGACCGCGTCAGCATCATCGTGGGCCTAAGCATCGTCGGCATTGCGGCCTATATCATCCAAAAAAAGAGACCATCATAGATTAGAGCTCACTGCTATGGCGTCCAAGGGCAACCAAACAACGCGCACCCAAATCGGTGTTACGGGCAAAAACAGCCTGTCCATGCGGGTTATGCCCGTCGTTCTGCTGGCCGCGGCCTGTGCGGCCACCTTGGCGGGTTATTATTTTTTCAGAAATAGAACCGGCGCCGAACACCCAGAGGCTCCGGTCGTCGCGACCGGGCCCGCCACCTCTCAGGCCGACTCTCAGGAGGCCGCACACAATTTCCAACCCTTGATCGGCCGTTGGCGCCGCCCGGACGGCGGCTACGTGATCGAAATCCGCGGCATCGATGCCGCCGGCAGGATCGATGCCGGGTATTTCAATCCCCGTTCGATCAACGTCGCCCGGGCCGACGCATCGCGGGACGGTGACGGCTTGAAGCTCTTCATCGAACTGCAGGATGTCGGCTATCCCGGTGCGACCTACACACTGAGGTACAATCCCCGTCAAAACGTGCTCGAAGGCCTCTACTACCAGCCCGCGGCGGGCCAGACCTTCGAAGTGGTGTTCGTTCCTCTGCCCTAGCACCCATGGCACCCATAAACGACTCAACCAACCGCACCGGCCCATGACATCTCCGTCAGACCAACCACATGCCGATCCCGGGTTCCTTAAACGAATCCGCCTCTCGATCCTGTCCGATCCCGTGATCCCCCGCACCGATGCGGAGCGCAAGCGGTATCTCTTCAGAAACCTGGTCCTGCATTTTCGCCCGGCAACCGTACCGGTGGATACGCTGCGCTTTTCGCTCACCTGGGCTCTGGGGGGAATGGCAGCCGTGCTGGTGCTGCTTCAGATCGGGACCGGCGTGCTGCTGAAATTCGCCTACGAACCGACACCCGCCGCCGCCTATGCATCGATTCAATCTCTGGTCGCCGGCGTGCCCTTCGGTCGATTGATTCGCAACCTGCATCACTGGTGCGCCCACCTGCTCGTTTTGGTGGTGCTGCTCCACATGCTGCGGGTGTTTTTTACGGGCGCGTTTCATCCGCCGCGACAGTTCAACTGGATCATCGGCTTGACCCTGTTTTGTTTGGTGCTCATCGCCAATTTCAGCGGGTACCTGCTTCCCTGGGACCAGTTGGCCTACTGGGCCGTGACTGTTTCGACGGGCATGCTGGAGTACGTTCCCTGGTTCGGCTTTGCCGTTCAGAAGCTGATCCGCGGCGGAGCCGACATCGGACCGGCGACCCTGAGGATCTTCTTCGCCGTCCACACCGCCGTCGTTCCGATCCTGCTGTTCTTGCTGATGGGGTTTCACTTCTGGCGGGTGCGCAAGGCCGGCGGACTGGTCATTCCCCACGCGCCGGGGGAGGCGCCGCTCGATCCGCCCAAAAGAGTGTCGACCCTGCCGGATCTCCTGCTGCGCGAGACGGTTGTCGCCACGGCCCTCGTTGCCGTCGTCATGCTGCTGGCGATTTTCTTCGACGCGCCGCTGGACGATCCGGCCAACCCGGGGCTGAGCCCCAACCCCACCAAGGCCCCCTGGTACTTTGCCGGACTCCAGGAACTGCTGCTGCACCTGCATCCCCTTTTCGCGGTATTTATCGTTCCGCTGACAGCCGCGGCCGCCCTTCTCACGCTACCTTATTTGACCTATGAAACCGACCCCGGCGGCGTCTGGTTTGTGTCCCGGACCGGCCGCATCGCAGGGGTCGTCGCTGCATCCGCCGCCCTGGTGGTCACACCGGCCCTGATCCTCCTCGACGACTGGCTCGCCCATCCCGGCAATCGATTTTCCAGCCTTCCGGCGGTCATCGGAGACGGTTTGATTCCGTTCGTATGTCTGCTGACCGCAATGGCGCTTTTTTACCGGATCTTGAGACGGCGGTTTTCAGCATCCCGGAACGAGACCGTCCAGACGGTGTTTATCTTTCTTCTCGCGGCATTTATCATCATGACCATCACCGGGGTGTGGTTTCGCGGGGCCGGCATGAAACTGGTGTGGCCGTGGCCGTAAACAGTTTAAATGCGCCCTCAAAATTGGGGAATAAGAGGTCTGATGTCCAAAAAACGTGTCGAAAAAGAAACGGCAGCGGCTCTGCCGAGACGCACTTTTCTGACGAAACTCTGGTTCGGCCTGGGCCTGGTCGTGTTTGGTGAACTGGTCTGGGTCGTCACGTCCTTTTTGAGACCGCGCCGGACGCCCACACCCGAGGGTGATTTCGGTGCGATCGTGACGGCCGGGCCGGTGGACGGTTTTAGCCAGAATTCGGTCACGGCGTTTCCCCGCGGTCATTTCTACCTGGCCCGCCTGGAAGACGGCGGATTTCTGGCCATTTCCCGGCGCTGCACGCATCTGGGATGCACCGTGCCCTGGAACGCAGAGGACCAGCAATTGATATGTCCCTGTCATTCGTCGGCCTTCGACATCCGCGGTGCGGTCATCCGCTCCCCAGCATCCCGCCCGCTGGACCTCTATCCGATAACGATCGAGAACGAGGTGGTCCTTGTCGATACCGGTCGAACGATTCGCAGGCGTGAATTCAGGTCGGAGCAAGTGGCGTTCGGGCAGGGAGGGGCAAAGAAAGGGTGACACCAAAGGGCGATATACTGGCACCAAACGGCGAAGACGGAAAGAAGGCGAGCACACTCGCGTACTGGAAAACGGCGGGGGTGGTGGCCACCATTGTCGTCATCTTCTCGCTTCCGCTGTATCTTATCAGAGAGCGCAACCTTCCCGATTCCGCCACCCGAACCACAGGCAAGCCCGCGGCCGCCTTCGTCGGCAGCGCCAAGTGCCAGTCCTGTCACAAGCCGGAATACGACAAGTGGCGGGGCTCCCATCACGAACGGGCCATGGCCGAGGCCACGCCCGATACCGTGCTCGGCGACTTCGACAACGCCGAGTTCGAGCACTTCGGGGTCACGTCAACATTCTACCGCAAAAACGGCCGATATTTCGTCTCCACCACGGGACCGGACGGAAAATTGGCCGAATTTCAGATTACCCACACCTTCGGCTGGTACCCGCTGCAGCAGTATCTGATTCCGTTTCCCGGCGGGCGGCTGCAATCTCTGCCCATCGCCTGGGACGTCAAAAAGAAGCGCTGGTACCACCTCTACCCGGACCGGCCGATAGACCCCGAGGATTGGCTGAGTTGGACCCGGCAGGGCCAGAACTGGAACGGCATGTGTGCCGAATGCCACTCCACCAACCTCAAGAAAAACTACAATCTCGAAACCGACACCTACCATACCACCTGGTCCGAGATCAGCGTCGGCTGCGAGGCCTGCCACGGTCCGGGTTCCGCTCATGTCCAGTGGGCCGAAATGCCGGAGATGGGCCGGCCGGTCATTGAAAATCACGCCCTCGTGGTCAAGACCAGCGGCCTGAGCTCACGCGAGCAGATCGAATTGTGCGCTCCGTGTCATTCCCGCCGCATGTCGCTCGGCAACAACCCCCACGCCAATATCGACTTCCTCGATTATGCCATCCCGCAGCTGCTGACCGAAGGATATTATTTCCCGGACGGGCAGATCCTTGAAGAGGTCTATGTCTACGGCTCCTTCATGCAGAGCAAAATGTTCAAGCAGGGCGTTCGCTGCAGCGACTGCCACGATGTCCACAGCACCAAGCGCATCCGCGAAGGCAATGCGCTGTGCCTCCAATGTCACAAGGCGGCCGTCTACGACACCAGGGACCACCACTTTCACAAAAAAGAGGGGGAAAGGGGGGAACCGATCAAGTCCAGCACAGGGGAGGTGCTGTTCGAGGTCGGCACCGGCGCCCAGTGCGAGCAATGTCACATGCCCGGCCGCTACTACATGGGGATCGATTACCGTCCGGACCACAGCTTCCGCATCCCGCGGCCCGACCTCAGCCGGACAATCGAAACGCCCAATGCCTGCAACCGCTGCCACGTGGACAAGACCACCGACTGGTCGGTGGAGGTCATGGGCAAATGGTACGGCCAGCGCAAAAGGCCCCACTACGGCACCATTCTCGCCGACGGCCGCCGGCTCTTACCGGAAGCCCGGACCGAGCTTATCCGCCTGGCAGACGACCGGTTGTATCCGACCA
>JBAVJU010000065.1:0-5951 GCA_049687935.1 Desulfobacterales bacterium
TGCACGTTGCGGGCTTCGAAGGATGTCCGGCCGAGCACGTCGATCAGGTCGACGACGGACATGTCTGCGGTAAGGGCGGGGGGGACGATATCAGGGTGATCCTTGAACATCGAATCATGCGGCATGAGGAAGATGTCCTTTGTTAAACGGTTTGGGGCCGTTGAGCCGGTTGGGCCCGTTGAGCCGGTTTAGCTGGTTGGGTCTGTTGAGCCGGTTGGCCGGCGAACCAACTCAAACGGGCCAAACGGGCTAAACCGGCTAAACCGTTTTTACGTCATCAACATGACCGCGCAGGCAATGACCGTGGTCCAGAGGCCGTTTTTGTGACCCTTGGCTGACTGGGCGATGCTGCGGGTGACAAACAGGCGCTGGCCGACTTTATAGACCTGTTTGCGTTCGTCCCAGGCCACATCCGGATCGAGTTCGATTCCCAGTGTCGATGCCAGCATGGTTGCCGCCAGGTCTTCGGCGAAGTCCGCCGATTTTTTCATGGTTTCACCGAAGGCGTGGTGCTCGGAGATATACCCGTATTGATTATGGTCTTTGGGGCGTGCCAGGCCGACGGCGGCTGACACCAGACGATTGGGTTCGTTCGTGCCTTCACGCGCCAGAACCACGAAGGTGATCTGACCCGGCTTCAGCTCTTCCGTACCGGATGCGCGCGAGATGATCCTGCAGTCTGGCGGGAAAATGCTCGATACATAGACCAGATTGCACTTCTCGATGCCGGCATTGCGCAGCGCCAACTCGAAGCTCTGGAGCTTGTTGCGATGGTAGCCGACACCCTTGGTGAAAAACATCCGTTTTGGGATTAATTTGTCCAATTCAATCTGTCCTCCGGGCCATTTTTCATAAGGTGACCTAAAAAATTACAAATACCGGCTTTGACGATGGTTGTCAACTGACGACGTGGTATTTTTAGCCGTCGAACCGGGCCATTACGATTCGTCTTGCGGCCCATTTCAGAGTTGCCAGAAATGCTGTTAGGGAGCGATCGATTGAAAATCTTAGAAAAACGACAGCCGTCGATACAGGATGACGCCAAGAATCAATAAACCGAGGACCAGGACGGTCACCAGGTGATCGGGACTGAATTTTTTCATTATTTGCGACCCCGGAACCTGTTAGTCTTCACGGTCCAGTCCGAAGGCCGAGTGTAGGACCCGGACGGCCAGTTCGGTATATTTTTCTTCGATCACACAGGAAATCCTGATTTCCGACGTGCTGATCATGATGATGTTGACGTTTTCTTCGGCCAGAGCATTGAACATGGTCGAGGCCACACCGGAGTGATTGCGCATCCCCACGCCGATGACCGATACCTTGGCGATGTCTTTGCCGCCAAACACTTCTTCGGCGCCGATTTGCCGGGCTACTTCCCGTTCGATCTCCATCGCGCGGGGAAAATCGGACTTGGGGACCGTGAAGGTCAGGTCCGTCTTGCCGCCGGCACGGGTATTTTGAATGATCATGTCCACGACGATCTTCGCCTCGGTAATGGGCGTGAAGATCTTGGCCGCGATTCCCGGTTGATCCGGGACCTTTTTCAACGTGATGCGGGCCTGGTCCTTGTCGTGCGTCACCGCGGTGACAATCAGTTTTTCCATGCCGGAATCTTCGTTCACCACCATTGTCCCCTCCTCTCCATTAAAAGATGACCTGACGTGCACGGGAACGTTGTATTTTTTGGCAAAGCCGACCGACCGGATCTGCAGAACCTTGGCACCCAGGCTGGCCATATTCAGCATCTCGTCGTAGGAAACGACCTTGAGCTTGCGAGCGCGGGGACAGATGTTCGGGTCGGCGGTGTAAATGCCGTCGACGTCGGTGTAAATTTCACAGGTGTCGGCCTTCAATGCGGCCGCAATGGCCACCGCCGAGGTGTCCGAGCCACCGCGGCCCAAGGTGGTGATGTTGCCTTCCGGATCACAGCCCTGGAAACCGGCCACTACGACGATGGTGCGTCCGGTCATCAGGCGCCGGATGCGGTCGGTGCCGATGTCGACGATGCGCGCGTTGCCGTAGTCGCAGTCCGTGTGGACTTCGACCTGGAAGCCGAGCAAAGATCGGGCCGGGTAGTGCATGGCGCACAGGGTCATGGCCAGCAACGCGGCGGTCGTCTGCTCTCCGGTGGCCAGAAGAACATCCAGTTCACGTTTTTGGGGTTTTTCGCTGATCTGTGCGGACATCTTCATCAGCCCATCGGTGACACCGGCCATGGCTGAAATCACCACCACCACGTCGTTACCGTCGTCGAATGTCTTTGCCACCCGTCGGGCCACGTTGCGGATCCGCTCGATGTCCGCGACCGATGTGCCGCCGAATTTTTGAACAATCAAACCCATTTTCCATCCTCACAATCATCATCGGTAAACTCCCGGCTTTGCCGGACGTCAGTGAATTTTGACAACATTCTTCAGTATGGCGACGGCAGCCGATCCCGCTGCCGTGATCGTCATGTGACGCGCTTGGTCGTTCGTCACCTCCAAATGAACGCGAATGTGCTCAGCCGGCAGTTCGGCGCCAAGCCGCTCGGCCCATTCGATGACGGCCACACCGTCGCTGCCCGGAATTTCGTGCAAGCCGATCTCCTCGATCTCTATCGGATCTTCGATGCGATACAGGTCGACATGGTGCAAACGCCATCTTCCCGGGTATTCGTTGATCAGGGTAAAAGTGGGGCTGGTAATATAATATTCGGCGGGTACATGCAAGCCCTTAGCGATGCCCTGGGCGAAAGCCGTCTTGCCGCTTCCGAGATCACCTGTGAGAGCGACTGTCGTTCCGGCGGTGATGTGCCGGCCGAGTCTTTCGCCGAACGCCCGGGTCTCTTCGGCCGAGTGTGTTGTCGTTTCGAAAGAAAAACGCTTCATTGCGCGACGGCACTCCTTTTACTCGGGCTGCCGCCGTCGGAGATCAGGGCGGTTCCATCGGCGGAGGGCCAACGTTATGGCTCCAGGAGCCGCCTGATTTCAGACGGTATGCCCGCGATGACCTCCGATGCCAGGTAACCCCAAGGACCTTTGCGCTTGGCCTGCCGGTCCGCTGCGGCTCCGTGCAGGTAAACGCCGAGGTGACAGGCGGCTGCGACTGGAAATCCCTGGGTTATAAAACCGGCGATCAGACCGGTCAGCACGTCTCCCATGCCCCCTGAGGCCATGCCTGAATTGCCGGTCGAATTGATAAATGTGAAACCATCCGGGTGGGCGATGACAGTGTTGGCTCCTTTCAAGACAAGGTGGACCTTGAACGTCCGCGCAAATTCTCGGGCACAAGCGATACGGTCGGTTTGAACTGCGGAGACCGTCGTTTCCGCGAGGCGGGCCATTTCGCCTGGGTGGGGCGTCAGGACAACCGGCGCCGCCTGCTGTTTGAGGATTGCGGTCGCCCCGGCCAGATTGTTCAAGCCATCGGCATCGATCACCAGGGGTAGGCGGCTTTCGACGACCAGCCACTGCAAGAGCTCTCTGGTTTCCAGCGCCTGTCCCATACCCGGTCCAACCGCCAGGCAGCGTTTGCCCGCGAGCAGGTCCCGAATCGGTTCGGCGGCCGACATTCCGAGTCGGCCGCCCTCGATTTCAGGCAGCCGGGCGGTCATCACCTCCAGGACTCTGGATGCCAGAATCGGATTGATTTCGCTCGGTGCCGCCAGAGTGACCAGGCCGGCGCCGGCCCGCATGGCCGCCATGGCGGTCATGGCCGCGGCACCGGTTTTACCGGGGGCGCCGGCGACTACCAGCAAATGGCCGGTGTGCCCCTTGTGGCTGTCGGGCGGCCGCGGATCGATGGCGTTTTGCACATCACGGTCGGTCAGCAGAAACTGACGCGGGGCGACTTCTTCGACCACATGCGGCGGAATACCGATGTCGACCACATGCAGTTTGCCGCTCAGCGCGGTCCCTGGATATTGGAAATGGCCGGTTTTTGCAAAGCCAAAGGTGGCCGTGGCATGGGCCCGGATGCAGCTGCCGCAGGGTTGACCGGTATCCGCATTCAAACCCGAGGGAACATCGACCGCGAAGACCGGCAGGCCGAGGCTGTTGATGAAATCGATCACCTGCCTGAAATAGCCGCGCACCTCCGATCGCAGACCGGTTCCCAGGATGGCATCGACCCACAGCTCCCGGTCGCGCATCGACGCTCTGACGGCATCGAATGCGTCGAGGTTTGGGATTTCGACGACCGGAACCCCCAGCGGGGACAGCAGTTCCAGATTGGCGGCCGCATCTCCGGCCACGCGCGCGCGTTCGGACAGCAGGAAAACGGTGACGTCCACATCTCGTTGGGATAGACAGCGGGCGATGACATACCCGTCGCCGCCGTTGTTTCCGCTTCCGGCGATGACGCCGACCCTGCGCGCCGCAATGTTTGGAAATAGCTCGAAAAGGAACGCCGCGGCACCGCGGCCGGCATTTTCCATCAGGATTCTTCCGGGCAGGCCGAAAGAGTCGATGGTTCGACGGTCCATAGCCTGCATTTCACTGGCGGTGACAAGATACATGTCAACTCTCCCCATGATGGCGATCAACCGTTTCGATCCACTAAAGCTTTCCGATATGCCGCTGCATTTCGCGCACCGCCGCTTGCATCCCGATCAGGACCGCTCTGGCGATGATGCTGTGGCCGATCGTAAACGCGCCGATTTCCTTGAGCCCTTCAAACGCGCCGATCGTGTTGAAGCCGATACCGCCGCCGGCTTGGACGCCGATCTTCAAGCGGTAGGCCAGTTTGACGGTGTCCACGACGCGAATCAAAGCCTGCTTGCGCTTGGCAGCGGTCGTGGCCTCGCAATATGCGCCGGTGTTGATTTCAACTAGATTGGCGCTGCACTGATGGGCCAGCTTCAACTGATCGGGATCCGGTTCAATGAATATACCGACCGGAATCCCACTGCTGACGAGGTTTTCGATCGTTTCGGCCGCACTTGACCCGTGCACCATCAGATCGAGCCCACCCGGGGGTGAATTTTCCTCCCGCATTTCCGGCAGCAGGATGACCATGTCCGGTTTGATGTTCAGCGCCACTCCGAGCATCTCCGAGGTCGGCGCCATTTCGAAAGCGAACCGGGTGTGCACGACCTTTCTCAAGACGCGCAGGTCACGATCTTGAATGGACCGCCGGTCTTCGCGCAGACGGACGGCAATGCCGTCGGCACCGCCCAGTTCCGCCAGAATGGCTGCCGCAGCCGGGTCGGGAACGGCTGATTTGCCGGCTTCCCTGAGTGCGGCCACCGGATCCAGTTGCACGATCAATTTCGCCATCAACCCTCCTTGGCTAACCGGTTGGCCCGTTTCGCCTGTTTGGCCCGTCAAACCCGTTGACCGGTTAGCTGTCTTCAGTACACTTGTTAATTTGTGGGCGAGAAGTCAGCGGGTGACACAAGATGCCACATGAACCGGATAACCGCACTAACGCGACAACCGACGCCATCGGCGCCGATGGTTGGATACACCCTTCGGACCTGGTTTTCAATGTTAAAAAAGCGCCTCTTCTAAAAAAGCGCTCAACTGGCAGACAGACCAACCGGTGAACGGGCAAACCGGTTTACCGGTCGGCTGTCCGAATCAGCTCCATCAGCGCCGTACTCTTTTCCGCCATCACGCGGGCGTCAGCTTTGTTTTTCTCGTGGTCATAACCGAACAGGTGCAGAATGCCGTGCACCAAGAGTTCGTCCAAACGATCTGTCACCGCTATTCCCGCGGCGTTGCCTTCCCGTTCGGCGGTGTCGACCGAGATCACGACATCGCCGAGCAGCTGGGGCGAAACATCGGCGAATTCGCCTTCACGCATCGGAAAGGCGATGACATTGGTCGGTCCCGACCGACTCAGGTACTGTCGGTTCAATTGAGCGATGGCGGCATCATCGACGAGCAGTATGGAAAGCTCCGCCTCAGGACTGCCCAAGGCGTCTAAGATGACCCGGGCTTTTCTCCGAATTTTCGCGAGGGAAA
>JBAVJU010000066.1:0-11879 GCA_049687935.1 Desulfobacterales bacterium
CACCGGAGTCAATCGTCTCGCGTTCCATCGAATAACCGGTCAGCAAGGCATGGTCGCAGATGATATTGGTCAATCGCGGATTACCACCTGTAAATACGAAGATTTCTCGCAAGGCTTCTGGCGAAAAAATAGAGTGCTCCGCGCCGGCTACCTGCAGACGGTGCAAAATATATTGGGCGGTTTCTTCAACACTCAGTGGTTCGATTTGGTAGCGAACGGCGATGCGCTGACGCACGGCCCGGTTGCGAGGCTCCAGCAAGATTTGGTTGAATTCGGATTGACCCACAAAGAAAATGCTGATGAGTTTGCGATTTTCCATCTCGATATTCGACAGCAGTCGAATTTCCTCGAGCAGGTTGTGGTTCAGACGCTGGGCTTCGTCAATCAAGAGCAGGACCTTGCGCTTGATCGCCTCGGCTTTGATCAGAAACTTTTTAAGCAGCGCCAGAAATTCGCCTTTTGATTTTATCGTACGGCCGAATTTGAAAGTTGCCGCCAGAAAATTATAAAAATCGATCAGATCGAGGCCCGGGTCCGGGACCGTCGATATGATGGACTGCAAATGGATGTTCCGGACAAGACGATTGATCAACACGGTTTTACCGGTTCCGATGTCGCCGGTGAGAAGCAGAAAGCCCTTGTCCTCCCGAATCCCGTATTCCAGGGTGGCCAAGGCCTCTTTGTGTTTTTCGCCAAGCCACAAAAAATCCGGATCCACAGTGATTTCAAAGGGCTTTCGTCTAAGATCGTAAAATGACAAATACATTGGACCTCTATATTAGGCAACCGTATAGGGTGTTCTTTCGGGCGACACAGTCAAATAAATAAAAAAGGTCATACATGTTTCCGGCTCTGGTTTCAATACCGGTTGTCGCGAGGCCTGACCGTTGAAGGCCTCTATCTTCTGATAATGCCCCGACTGTAAAACATATACACCAGGATCCACAGCAGAAAGAAAAAAACGATGTAAGCCGTGCGTTGTCGTAGAAGTGTCCTCTGTTTACTGGCGATCAGGTTGGCGGAGTTTTTGAGCTCCCTTTTTACGATCTCCAACTCTTTGAACAGCGCCGCCATGTCGGCCGCATCCACATACTTGATCAGTTGCTGGGCTTTGTATTCGAAATCGCGAACGTTAAAGGCATCGAACATGATTTTCTGCTTTTCGGCCAGGTAGGAGATGTCATGAATTTCTTTTGCGAATTCCGCACAGTAATACTTTTTATAAGGATTGATCTGCGGCACTTCCCCCAATCCCTTGATCCGCTTGTCGATGCCGGTTTCCAATTCCGTATTGATTTCGGCGTACATTTTATCCAGGTCTTTGATCATATCGGAATTTTTTTTTAAATCGGTTCCCCCCAGAGCCGAAATAAAAAAAATCAGGAATACGGCGGTCAGGCCGCTGAGAAGGATCTTGAAGACCACTAAAAAGTCTTTTTTCAGTGCGTAAAACTTGTTCCGGAAAAACGCCATCTCACCAATCCTTTCCTGGACCAGGGTGCGGAGGGCTGCGCCTATGGAAATATAACTTACTTAATTTACATATAATTAAGAGAAAAATTGTATATGATTCTTTCGGTAATGTCAACCATTCGGAGAATCGAGAATTTCACGGATTTTCCTGGATAACTCAACCGTATCGAAGGGTTTCTGGATGAACCCGTTGCACCCCTGCGCCATGATTTCCTGGGCCTGACCGTTGAGGCTGTAGCCACTCGAGAGCAGGACCTTCGCCTTCGGATTGATTTCCTTGATGCGGTTGAACACCTCTTTACCCCCCATGTACGGCATGATCATGTCGAGAATGATCAAATCGATATGGTCGTGGCGTTTCCGGTAAAGAGTCAGTGCCTCATCGCCTTTTCCTGCCGCCACCACCGCATAACCAAGGCTTTCCATCATCCTCCGGCCCACCTCGATAATCATTTTTTCATCGTCGATCAGCAGGATGGTCTCGGTTCCCCCGACGGCCTCTTCCACCACCTTCACGGATTGGGCGTCTTTTTTCGCGTGAGCCGGCAGATAGATGTTGAAGGTGGATCCCACCCCGACTTCGCTGTAACAGGTAATGAAGCCGCCGTGGTTTTTAATGATCCCGTAAGCGGAAGCCAGTCCCAGGCCAGTCCCCTGCCCGACCTCCTTGGTGGTAAAAAACGGTTCGAAGATTCGTTGTTGGATCTTTTGGTCCATACCGATACCGGTGTCGGTGATCGAGATTTTTACATAGAGGCCGGGTTTGACACTGAAGGGCTTGGTATCGATATAATCCCTGTCGAGACGGATGTTGTCTGTTTCCAGGTAAAGATCACCACCGTTGGGCATAGCCTGCCAGGCATTGACGTAGAGATTCAACAGCACTTGCTCGATTTGGCCGACATCCACATTGACCATCAAGATGTTCTTGTTGTAGCGGCGCTGGAAGGTGATATCCTTGCGGGAACGGCCGAAGATGTGAGCAGTGCGATCGATAACCTCATTTATGTGGGTCGGTTTTACGACATATTTACCTCCCCGGGCGAAACCAAGCAGCTGCCGGGTGAGGTTGGCCCCGCTCTTGACACACCGCTGAATACTTTTGAGGTTTTCATACAACGAATGATCCGGAGCGATGTCCAACAGCATGACCGATGTGTTGCCCTGGATGCCCATCAAAAGGTTATTGAAATCATGAGCGATGCCGCCGGCAAGGGTGCCGATTGACTCCATGCGTTGAGATTGCCGGAATTGAATCTCCATAATTTTCTGCGCGGTGATATCTTTTAGAAAGTTAAGGGCGGCAATTTTCTTTTCCCAGTAAATCAGCACGGCATTCAGTTCGATCCAGTGCTCCTTGCCGAAAAGGTCAATCAGTTTGAAGGTGCAGTTGCTCGGAACGTCGTTGCTTTTCAAACGCCGTTCGTACCAATTGACAACCCTATCTTTGTCATCCGGGTGAACAAAATCGAAAAACGGCTGCCTGTCGATGGCCACATTCATTTCACTGCTCAATTGACGGGCTTTGGGATTCGGAAACGTCACCTTGTCATCCTGGATGATGAAGATGGCGTCGTTGGCGTTTTCCACCAGCAAACGGTACTTTTCCTCGGACTCCCGCAGCGCCTGCTCCGAACGCTCACGCACGGCAATTTCATCACGCAACTTCTGATTGGTCGCCAGCAAAGCGGCGGTTCGATTATTGACCAGTTCTTCCAGGTGATTGCGGTAGGTGACGAGCTCTTTTTCTTTCTTTTTCAGATGGTTGATGGTGTATTGGGCGTGGGAACCGAAGATCGCAAACAGACACAAAACGATGATGCGAATATAAATTTCATACAAATCCTCGCCGACCGCGCTGGCGATCAGGTTGAACCGGTCAGAGTAGAAAATATGTAAAACGGTATCCAGTGCAACGTAAATAATGGCGATGAACACGCCGATCAAAACCATAGAGTTAAAAAAGCTCTCCAACCGCTTGTCGGCGGCTTCGGCCGCAACGCCATTCTGGTGCCCGCTGCGTGTCGTGCGCTGGGTCAAAGGTACTGTTGGTGTCATAATCCTCATCCACGTGAAGGTACCGACCGATTTCTTCGAACTGGGTCATGTCCGGTCTGTCGGCAGCAGCTTCCGAAAATCTTTCGCCTACCCATAACCTATTTTCTATCACCTATAAACCTTCTTTTCACTATCCACCTGACCTGCAGCATGTGTTAATTCTTGACAAGCAGCAGAATTTATGAGTTAATTAATACATTTATCCATGATGCATTCTATATGATATCGGCATATTACAAAATCTGGAACGACAGGCAACCATGATGTCGGATGATGCCGATCAGAGCACTTTTCGTTGACAGATTGGGAGCGTCGATTTGGCCAAGAAGGACGAAATTTCCTCAACCGAAAAACTTCTGGACTTGATTCGCAACCAAGGTGACGCACCGGAGAAGATCGAAACGCCGGCCTCCCCGTCGATCTCCACGCGCATCAGCAGTGGTCTGAAAAATACCGTATCCCTCAAAAAAGCGACCACCGTCGGGGTCGATATCGGCTACGACGACCTGAAACTGGTCAAAGTCAACAACGCCTCGCATCAAAAGCACGAATTGATCGATTACCTCCGCGTGCCTTTCGAGCCCGACCTGCATCCCGGGCATCCCGACTTTGCCAAATTCCTGCGAAAGAACCTGAGCCGCTTTTGCGGGTCATCCAAAAACCTGGAGTTCTGGAGTTGTATTTCATCTGCACGAGTCGAACTGCGCTACCTGAAGATACCGAAAGTTGCCCAGAAACAACTGAGCAATGCGGTCTACTGGTCCCATAAAAAGGTTGCCCCCTACAAGGAAGGCGAGGTGATCTTCGATTACGAGATCCTGGGTGAAATTCTCGACGACGGAACGCCGAAATATGCAGCGGTTTCATTCACTGCGCCGGAAAAAGAAATCCAGTTCCACAAGAACCTGTTTTCGAAAAGCGGATTTCCCCTGAAGGGTATTTCCATCGTGCCCTTCGCCTTTCAAAATCTATTGCGCAGCGGCTGGGTCAATTCAAAAGTCAAGACGATCTCAAGCTTATATATCGGACGCGACTGGTCGCGTATCGACATTTTTTCAGGTGGCTACCTCGTCCTGTCCCGCGGTATTAAGGCCGGCATAAAAACCATGAACGAGGCGATGCGCGGGGAAATCATCGAAAATGATGACGAAGGCGCGATCGACATTATACCGGAAATGATGGCATCGGCCGAGGATAAACCGCCAGATCGAAGATCCGGCCAACCGAAATTCGACACTGAAAAAGCACAAAAGATTTTTTTCGGGCTGCTGTACGACGTGTCCCCAACAACCGCTGAATCGACCACCCTGCAACCGGAAGAGGAGGAAATCTTCCGAATGATCCTGCCGGCGCTCAAACGCCTGGGTCAGCAGGTGGAGCGGACCTTCGATCACTATGCCGCCAACTTCGACAATGAACGTGTGGAAAAACTCTACATCTCCAGCACGGTCCGCCCCCATCGCCGCATTGTCGACTACATCGGGGATGAACTCGGACTGCCGCGGGAGACATTCGATCCGTTCGTCACGGCTCCCGAATATCTGGGTGATGTCGAGGCGCCTTTGTCAGAAGCCGAAAGAGGATCATATGCACCGGCAATCGGTATGGCGCTTTCCGCCAACTCACAGACACCCAATTTTCTCTATACCTACAAGGAAAAGGCCAAAGCCGCTCGAACCAAATTGCTCAACAAGGTTACGGCCATCGCCGCTCTCGTTCTGCTGGCGATCTGCGTCGGATTTTACAGCTGGCAGAATCGTCTGATCGAAGAGAAAAAGGGCGACATCAAGCGGCTCCAGAACCAACTGAGCACGTACAGAGTCCCCGTTGATCAAAAACTGATTCTCAATCTGGTCGAAAAGACGAAAAGTAAAAGCCAGGAATTTCTTGAATTCAGCCGAAAATACTTGGGCGTCGTCGCCCTGACGGAGATATCGAACTTAACGCCCGCCAACATTCGTCTGACCAGCATTTCGGTCCGTCTCGCCGACAAGGCCGGCGGCAAAGAACCCCCGCAGAAAAACGTGATTTTGGAGGGCGTTGTTCTCGGCGACCGAACGCAATTCGAATCGGCCCTGGCCGGTTATTTGATCCAGCTCAGCGGATCTCCCCTGTTCAAACAACCGGTGATCAACCAGAAGGAACCCGGTTTTTTCAACGACAAGGAAGTGCTGCGGTTTACGGCGCAGCTCAAGCTCGTTTAAAATCGCTATGGCCAAAATAAACCTGACATCGGTTCCCACCAAAAGTCTTTTGAATGTGATCATTTTCGGCGGCGGCATCATCCTTTTCGTGCTGTTGGCCATTTTACCGGCGCAAAGGGAATCCAAAGCGCTCGATGGTCGGATAGAAGAGATCAGTGAACGGATCAAAGAGGAACAGATCCTGACACCGCTCTACGATAGCCTTCTCAAAAAGACGCAGATGAAGCCCCCCGCGGGACTGAATGTGGTTCCGCTGGAGAAATTGAAGCGGGGCGAAACCGACAAGGTCGGCCGGACTTTTCAGAAAATGGCCAAAGAAAGCAACCTTCAGCTGGCCGAATATTCTCCGGAAATTCAATCGATGATCGGTGAAACCGGCACCCTGAAAGTCAGCCTGCTGTTGAGGGGGGACTTTTTTAATTTGCAGCCGTTCCTGCTTCAGATCTGCCGGCTGCCTTATCTGGACAAGATCGAGGAGATTACGATCAAGTCGGCCAGTGACACGAAAGAGTTCCGGCTGCGGTTGCATCTGGCCCGTGAGTAGACATTTGCCGGCAGCTTTCGGCTTCGGGCCCGTGCCGGATCATTAAATCTTCTCTTAATTTGATGGTTGAATAGTGATATGATAAAAAAAATCATGCGGTTTTATGCCGCGAGCCCTTCTTTAAGCGTCGGACCTCACGAACACCGACTGACCGATCACGGCTCCCGGCCACGGCCGCATCGCCCTTGAGGCCCCGAAAATGTCCAAGCGGGAAAAAATTATTCTGGTCATCATGGCCCTGACGGTCGTTTACGGTTTCTATGCCTTGTTTCTTGAAAACCCGTCAGCAGGTATCCCGAAGTTGGCCGCCTCCGGAAACAAGCTGGATACCTTCAACAAATTCATCACCAGTGTCGCCGCAATGGTCAAGGGCGGCGTTTCGGAAGAAGACACCTACATCATCGATAAAATTCCGGTCAAATGGACCAAAGATCCTCTTTTGAACACCAGAACAGAAACCACCTTCAAACCGGAAAAGGAAAAACTGACCGAAGCTAAAAAGGAAGCAACCGCCCGGGAGCTTGGCATGGTCTATACGGGCTTTTTAAACATGGGCAACCGCAATCTCGCCATCATCAACGGAAACGAATACGAAAAGGGCGAAAAACTGCCGGACAGCGGCCATATCGTCGAGGCGATCTATCCGAACAGGGTGGTTTTCGGCATTCAGGGCAGCAAAAAAAAGATCACCGTTAAATTGGAAGAAATGCAATAGAGCAGCAGGGGAAAATGGCATCCTACGACAGAACCGATCAATTCTTGGTGCGTCTGACCAGCTTCTTGCTGGTGGCGGCCCTTATTTTGGGCTGCACATCGCCTCCGCCTCCGTCTGAGAAGGGCTTTTTCGATGAATGGAAAGCCCGGGTGGCCGAATCTCAGGCATATTCCCCATCGCCCAAAAAACACACACGGGAATCGATGGCAGGCGATCATCGTAACGCAGTCGCCAAGGCCGATGTTTTGCAGCCGCCCCCGGAAAAGTTGCTGCCGACCCGTAAAATCACCATGAAAATGAACGACATCGACGTTCCGGTTTTGTTGCGAGCCCTGGCCCGGATTGCCAACCAGAATATCATGCTCAACGATAAGGTCACGGGCAAGATCAACATCAATATCACCGAAGCTCCCTGGGATCAGGTTTTTAAAAGCACACTGCGCACCCAGGGACTGACCTATGCCTGGGAGGGCGACATCATCCGCGTCATGACGGTGCAGGACATGGAGACCGAACTGAAGCGGGAGGAACAGAGAAATGAGCTCGACAAGGCCGAGCCGCTGACGACAGAAGTCGTCAAAATCAGCTATGCCAGCGCGATCAAGCTGCGGGAAAATATGCAGCAGTTCCTGTCGCTCGACAGGGAGGGCAAGCCTTTGGGGTCGGTGCTGGTGGACGAACACACCAACTCCCTGATCATCCAGGCCATTCCCAGTGACCTGCGCCGCATGCTGGCCGTGGTGGACCAACTCGACCGGCCGATCTCCCAGATTCTGATCCAGGCTTATATCGTCGAAACCAGCAACGACACGGCCAGGGCTCTTGGCGTGCAGTGGGGCGGGTTGGCCTACGGCACCTCGAACGGCAACAACATCTGGGTGGGACCCAACGGCGTCGATTTCGAGGACAGAACGTCTATCAAAGACGAAAACGGCAACCCGATCGAAAATCTATGGCCCTTGGGAAATATTTCCAATTTCCCGATACCCCTCCCGGACAACATCGGCTTGTCGCTGGGCTTCCTGTTTGAAAATATCGGCCGAACCGCCCTTTCCCTGCAGCTGCAGGCCTTGCAGCAAGAGGGCCGACTCAACATCCTTTCGAGTCCCTCGATCACCACCCTGGAGAACCAAATCGCCCTGATCGAATCCGGCAGCCGGATCCCGATCCAGACTGTGGAAAACGGAGAGGTCAATATCGAATATGTTCAGGCAACTCTTCGACTGGAAGTCACACCGAATGTCATCGATGGGGACGCCTTGAAATTAAGGATTCTCACCAACAAGGACGAACCCGATTTTTCGCGGCCGGTCGCCGGCAACCCCACCATCATCACAAAAAAAGCCGAGACCAACGTCATCCTGTTAAACGGGCAGACCACGGTCATCGGCGGTTTGAACAAAGAGACAACGTCCTCCAACCAGGCCGGCATCCCGTACCTGAAAGATGTGCCGGGGCTCGGATGGCTTTTCGGCAGTCGGTCCCGCGGCGGCGCTATGGAAGATGTGCTGATTTTCATCACCCCTTACATACTCGAAGAAAAACCGTTGGGCACAGCCACCTCTTCTGCCGGTGCGCCGCACAATACCGTGAAGCCGTCGCAGCCGTAAAAACGACAAGAAGGGTCTCATCTGCAAGGCATTTAAGGGCGACGCCAGAATCTAACCAGCTCTTTTGGTCCTTGATGGTATACTTTGTACGGTTATAAGCTGCGATTTCCTTTAGCTCCCTCTCCCATTGGGAGAGGGTTGGGGTGAGGGTAAAAAGCGCAGATTGTGACCGCTCAAAGTATAATCTAATATTGTTTTTGGCACCACCCACCGGCCACCATGGAATATTTCAGCATCGTCAACCTCGAAAGAGAACCGTTTTCCAACTCGCCGGATCCGGAATTTTTCTACGGCTCCCACCAGCATCTCGAATGCCTGCAAAAGCTGGAACTCGCCCTGCGCTTGCGCCGCGGTCTGAACGTCATCATCGGCGATGTCGGCACCGGCAAGACCACCCTTTGCCGCCAGCTGATTCGCCGGTTTGCCAAGACCAAAGAATTTGAAACCCACCTCGTTCTGGATCCCGGCTTTTCGAGCACCGCGGAATTCTTAGTGACGATCATCGAAATGCTGACCGGGCGACGGCCGCCGGAAGGGGCCCGGGACTGGCAGATGAAGGAAATGGTCAAAAACCATCTCTTCAAACGCGGCGTGGATGAAAAAAAGACGGTCGCGCTTATCATCGACGAGGGCCAGAAGCTGCCGGGATTCTGCCTGGAACTGCTCCGGGAGTTCTTGAACTACGAGACCAATGAATACAAATTGCTGCAGATCGTTATTTTCGCCCAAACGGAATTTCAAAACACGATCGACCATTATGCCAATTTTGCCGACCGGATCAATTTATACCACCATTTGAAACCGATGAGTTTCGGCGATACCCGCGCCATGATCCGCTTCAGGCTCGAGAAATCGAGCACGAACTTCAAAGACTATACCTATTTCAGCCTGCCGGCACTGGTCGCCATTTACGTCGCTTCCAGAGGATATCCGCGCAAAATCATCAACCTGTGCCACCGCTGCATCCTGACGATGATCATTCAGAGTCGACCATCGGTTGATCTCTTTCTCGCCCGGACCTGTATCCGACGTGTATTTCCGCACCGCAGCCGGCGCATCAAGCGTCTGACCCTGTCCGTGGGCATCCCACTGCTGCTTTTGGCTATCGGGGTTGCGGCAATTGACATTCGGCACCAGCGATTATCGGCGCAAACCGACTCCTCGTCAACCGACCCGCAGTCCAGCCGTTCATTGGCCAGCTATCGCAAAATCGACGTCGTGCCGGAACCGGTTTCCGCGCCGACGACGCCGCAATCCGCTGCGGCCGACTTGCCACCGCCCCCTGCACCTGCATCACCCCTCGCCGCCCCGCCGCAACCCGTACCCGGGACTGCTCCGGAAACTGCAGATCGGGCCGCCACGTTGCCGTCTCCGGTGCCTCCGACGGTCGCAAAACCGCCGCAGCTCGAAGCGCCCCATGAACTCGGACAGATCACCATCATGCCCAACGAAAATCTTTACGGGCTGATAGAAACCATCTACGGCGATGTCAGTTCCCTGCTCTTTCAATCCCTGTTGCTCGCCAACCCGCTCATTACTGATCCCAACCTGGTTCAGATGGGCCAGACGGTGAGGGTTCCGGCCGTTCCGGCCGATGTCCGTCCGCTTGCCGATCCCGTGTGGTGGATCAGTGTCGCACACC
This sequence comes from Desulfobacterales bacterium, assembly GCA_049687935.1. GTDB lineage: Bacteria > Desulfobacterota > Desulfobacteria > Desulfobacterales > SG8-13 > JARFQH01. The sequence continues at coordinate 10,247 of JBAVJU010000066.1, forward strand.
GCCGCAGCCTTGAAGATGCCTATGTTTTTTTGCGCTCTTTGACCGGCAATGCCCGCCAGGTCAGGATCGTCTCCTACTGGACACCCCAAAACGGCATCCAGTTCGAGCTGCTGTTAGACCGTTTTTTCCCTGACCCCTTGACGGCCCGGATTACATTGGAGCAGCTGCCGGTGCCCCTTTCTAAGGAGGGGCGGATCGTCTCGATCTGGTCGCCTGAGGCGGTCTTTTATACCGACCCGTTTTTCCGGCATCAAAACCGGCGCGCCAAGGGTTGAGAAGCTAATTGCCAGGTGAGCAGTTGATCACTTTTTTTTCTTCAAAATACGGTATCGCATTCGCGAATCGGCGCCCTCAGGAACGCAGGCGCAAACAAGGAGTTCGTCAAAAAGATGATGAAACCAAACCCCAAAAACCCGATGCCCCTCGATAGCGGCGGAAGCGGGCAAGCCGGTGAGAAAAAGACATTGAAAACGAAAAAGCGATTGGGAGAAATTCTCATTGAAGGCGGGCTATTGACCCGGGGACAGCTTGAGGAGGCCCTGCCGTACCAAAAAAAATCCGGCCTGAAGCTGGGTCAGTTTCTTGTGCGCGAGGGAATCGTCAGTGAGGTTCAGATCGTTGACATGATTTCCAACCAGTTGAATCTGGAAAAATATTCGGCCGAAGCCTACCAGATCGACACCGAGTTGGCCAACGTCATTCCCGCTGATATGGCCTTTCGTTACCAGGCTGTGCCGCTTAAAAAAAACCATCTGCTCCTGACGATCGCCATGATCGACCCGATGGATATCAATGCCGTCGATGCGATCGAGGTGTATACCAACAACGAAGTCGAAACGGTGATCTGCACCGAACAGGACCTGAACCAGCTTCTGAGCACACTCTACGGCACTTATTCGGGTATCGGCGGCGTGTTGGAAGACATGGAGGACATGCAGTACGACAAGGAGATCGAAAAGGCCGCGGTGACGGAGGACGTCGAGGTCAGTTCCCTGCAGGGCATGGCCGAAGAAGCCCCGGTCATCCGTCTGGTCAACACGATTCTGTCACAAGCCGTCCGCGAGGGTGCCAGCGATATTCACATCAGCCCGGAAAAAGATTATGTGCAGGTGCGCTTCCGTGTCGACGGCAAACTTCACGATGTGCCTGCGCCGCCCAAGTCGATGTTCCTGCCGATCATCTCCAGGCTCAAGATTCTCGCCAACATGGACATCTCTATCGCGCGAGTTCCCCAGGACGGTCGTTTCACGGTCAAGATGAAAAACAAGGAGATTAATGTTCGGGCGTCGACCATACCGTCCATCTACGGTGAGAATCTGGTGCTGCGGCTGCTCGACACCAGCAGCGGGGTCTACTCCCTCGAACGCCTCGGCATGTCGGAGATGGATCGGAACAAACTCGTTTCGGTCATCAACCGTTCGTACGGCATGATCCTGAGCACCGGACCGACCGGAAGCGGCAAAAGCACCAGTCTGTATTCGATCCTCAAAACCATAAACAAGCCGGACACCAACATCATCACGGTCGAGGACCCGGTGGAATATCGGATCGAAAAGATCTGCCAGGTCCAGCTCAACCGCAAAGCGGGTATGACCTTTGCGGACGGTCTGAGGTCGATCCTGCGCCAGGACCC
>JBAVJU010000067.1:0-24726 GCA_049687935.1 Desulfobacterales bacterium
AAGTTCATCACCTTGTAAGTGTCCGTGGCCTGCCACCCCTTGGCGGGTGGCGCTGCATGCTCGGTGCCCTGCTCACCGCCGGTGGATGACAGCCCGCCGCCGGCAAAACAAAACAGCATCACTGCAGCCGCCAGCACTGCGGCTGTTCGATGAACGGTGAAAAGGCCTTTGCGACTGAAAACAGGAAATCTCATCAGAGCGCCCTCCCCAAAATTTTATGCCCGATCGCCTCGGCAAAACTATCGATTTCCTGCATCAACGTGTTTCTGACCGCTTCGGCATCCTCGACAATTTTTTCTCTAACCTTGGCAAGGTCGGCCTGAGCGGTCTCGTTGATGTTGGCGATAATCTGCTTTTCTTCTTCGGTCGCCTCGGCCACCAGGGCTTCTTTTTTCTTCATCCCCTTGGCCCGCGCATCTCGGATGGCCGTCATGAAGGCGTCTTCCTTGTCCTTTACATCCTTCTGGCACGCCGTAATGCTTTCTTCCAGACCCGACACTTTTTGCTGTCGCTGTTTCAGAACATTGCGGATCGGTTTGTAGAGAATCAGATTCAGGATCCAGATCAGAAAGAGAAAATTGGCCATCTGCAGCAGGAAGGTCCAATCTGGAACGACGGTGAGGCCACCGCCGCCTTCCGCAGCAAATACCGAGTCGATGGTTAGAAGGAGCAGCAGTGCCGCTGAGATCGGTAACATGAGAGGCAGCCTCTGGTTACGTACAGCACACTTCATGGGAAATCCTCCATCACAGAAGCGAGATTAGGATGTAATTCAGTTTAAACATTGAAGAAATTGCGACAAACACTTCGACTCGCGCGGTCTATACCATCCGCCACAAACGGTTGTCAAAGGTTTTTTGAAAAATTTTAATTGGCGATCGCCTTGGGGTCGGAGACTGTTTTTTCCGGGATGGGTTTGACCTTTTTTACGGGCTCAGTGCGGGGCGTCATCGTGCAGTGACCGTTGAAAAGCCCGCCCTCTTCGATGGCGATCACAGGGGCCTGAATGTCGCCGGTGATGCGGCCGGGAGGATAGACTTCGATACGGTCGCTGGCAGAGATGGTGCCGTTCAATTTTCCCATGACGATGGCCGTACCGACGGCGATTTCGGCATCGACGACGGCTTGCTCACCGACGATCACCGTGCCCCCGCTGCTGGTGATCTTACCCTTGATGGTTCCGTCGAGCCGGATGGTGCCTTGGAAAATCAGCGCCCCTTCCACACTGGCATCGGGCCCTAAAAACGTCGATATCGAATCCGCTTTGGGTCCTTTTTTTAGCATGAGTCGGTCTCCTCCTGAAGGTTGTTTGGATGTGAATTCCTGCTGTCCGCGCAATTCAAACCAAATGCGGACCAAATGGTGAAGGCTGAACGCCGCCGTCATTCCAGGGTGAAGCGCCGCATGCTGACGCTGATGAGCAGTCCGATCGAAACCATCATCGTTGCAATCGAGGATCCGCCGTAACTGATAAACGGCAACGGGACCCCGACCACCGGCATCAGTCCCATGACCATTCCGATATTAACGAACACCTGCCAGAATATCATTGCCGAAATCCCCACCGCCAGAATGTTTCCAAATGGATCCCGACAACTGTAGGCCACGTTCAACCCCCAAACGATCAGCAGGAGAAAAACGAGGACCAGGATCGCACACCCGACAAATCCCCATTCTTCAGCAAAAACAGAAAAGATAAAGTCGGTGTGCTGTTCCGGCAGAAAGGAAAGCGCATTTTGGGTGCCTTTCAAATACCCCTTGCCGACCAACATCCCGGACCCGATGGCGATCTTCGATTGGATGATATGGTATCCCGCACCCAAGGGGTCCCGATCCGGGTTTAAAAACGTGAGGATGCGCTGTTTCTGGTAATCCTTCAACACAAACCAGACCATGGGTACGGCGAGCAGACCGGTAAAAATCAGCGACAACAGCGACCGTTTCTCAATCTTGACGAACAGGGTCATGGAACCGGCGATGATAACCAGCAGCAAGGCGGTCCCCAGATCCGGCTGCTTGATGATCAGAGCGGCGGGAACGAGCACCAGCACCGCAGGGGTGAAGAGGTCGCGCAGGGTGAATCCACGGGTGTAGGCATTTTTCGAATAATACCGCGCCAGGACGATGATAATGGCCAGTTTGGCCATTTCCGACGGCTGCACGGAGACCGGGCCCAAAACCAGCCAGCGCTTGGAGCCGCCCACATATCTGCCGAAGAGCAAAACGGCGACCAGCATCGCCAGGAAAACGATGTAGACCGCAAAGGCGTATCGATCCAGCAGCTTGTAGTTGAACAAGCAGGTGATGACCATCAAGACCAAGCCACCGCCGAACCAGAGCATTTGTTTGAAATAAAGTGTTTTCTCGAGCGTCATCGCGTCGGCGGTGACCACGCTGTAGAGAGTGGTCAGCCCGAGTCCGCCGAGCACGATGGCGAGACCGAGCAGGCCCCAGTCGAAGTATTGAACAAATTTACGGTCAAACATGCGCCACCATTGGGTCGGTTGGTCGGTTGAGTCAGTTGAGTCGGTTGAGTCAGTTGCGTCGGTTGCGTCGGTCGAGTCGGTTGCGTCAGTCACGTTTACACCTATCCCAACTGACTGACATAACCGGCCTGACGAAGTCAGTCCGAACCGACGGTCTTTTTCTCGGCCACCAACTGCGGCGTCGGCTTCATCCGGTCTCGCAGCAGATACTGCTTGATCATTTCCCGCGCGATCGGCGCACCGGCCCCGGATCCGTGTTCACCGTGCTCGACGATGACCGCAATCGCTATTTTCGGATCGTCGGAGGGCGCAAAAGCGACAAACCATGCGTGGTCCTTCAGGTGGTCGGGCGTCGGCGGCGGGTCCTCAACCTCTTCTTCCTTGCGGCCGACGACTTGAGCCGTGCCCGTTTTACCACTGATCGGTAAATTGAAGAGACGCGCGCCCTTGGCCGTTCCCCTTTCACCGTTGACCACTTCCCGCAATCCCTTTTTCACGATGGCCAGGTTCCTGTCGCTGATGGGCAGCCGGCCGCTGACAACCGGTTCAACCGCCTTGACGGTCTGCCCGTCCGCCGATTCGACGCTCATCAGAATCTGCGGCTGGTATCTCTTTCCGCCATTGGCGATCGCAGCGGTCATGACCGCCATCTGCAGCGGTGTGGCAAGATTGAAACCCTGTCCGATGGCGATCGACAGCGTCTCGCCATCCTGCCACTCGACACCGGTGCGGCGCTTTTTCCAGGCCGCGGTCGGGACCAATCCTTTCGCCTCGTGGCTCAGATCGATGCCGGTCGGCACACCGAGACCGGCCGCTTTGGCGTACCAGGCCAGCCGATCGACACCCACGGCCAGTCCAACCTGATAAAAAAACACGTCGCAGGACTGCGCAATCGCCTGGACGACACTGAGGCATCCGTGCCCACCTCTTTTCCAGCAGCGGTAATCGCGGCCTCTGAAGCGGTATGAACCGGGACAGCAGAAAACGGTATTCTCGTTGATGACCCCCTCTTCGAGACCGGCCATAGCGGTCAAGATCTTGAAGGTCGAGGCCGGGGGATATTCACCCTGAACCGCGCGGTTGGTCAGCGGCTTGGTGGGATCGGAAACGAAAGCCTGCCATTGTTCATGCGACAAACCGCTGACGAAGACGTTCTGGTCGAAGGTGGGGCTGCTGACAAGGGCCAAAACCTGGCCGGTCGACGGTTCGACGGCAACCGCCGCGCCGGTGACGCCTTCAAGCAGCTCTTCGGTCTTTTTCTGAAGATCCGAGTCGATGGTCAGATAAATGTTGTAACCGGGGGTAGCGGGAACGGTGTCAAGGACCCTGACGACCTGGCCGGTGGCGTTGACTTCGACCTGGCGGCCGCCGCTTTTACCCCTCAGGTAATTATCGAAGACCTTTTCGATGCCGTTCTTACCGATCAGGTCGCCGCTCCTGAGGTCCTCATACCGCCCGCTGTTCAACTCGCTGGGACTGATCTCACCGAGATATCCCAGCAGATGAGAGGCGCTCTGATTGTTGAGGTAATGTCTGAGCGGTTTGACGTTGACATCGATGCCGGGCAGGTCGTAGCGGTGCACTTCGAACTGGGCCAGGCTATCCCGGCCGATATCCTGAATCAGCGGAACGGGTTTGTAGGAAAGCGCGCCCTTCTGACTCTTGATTTGTTCATTGAGCTCCTCGGGCGGTGCCTTGATGTAAGCCGACAGTCGCGCAAGCGTATCTTCCACCGGCTTGGCGTCCCTGGGAATGATGCTCAAGTCGTAGGAGGGCCGGTTGTCGACCAGCATTTTTCCATTACGATCGAGAATTATTCCCCTGAACGGTTCGATGCGCTGCAAACGGATGCTGTTGTTTTCCGAAAGACGCCGGTATTCTTCGCCCTTTATCACCTGCAGAAAAAAAAGACGCACGAAAAGTACGGTCATGCAGGTGACCACAACCAGGATGACGCCGATGATGCGTTGCTTGTACCAATCGGTATCGGCGGTTTTTAAATACTTTTCCAAAGCCTGGATTCCCTGAGGAAATATCCGCTAACGGTGTCAAAAAGTCTTTCGAATCGCGTCATCGGTCAGCGTCTTTCAGGTGATTGCCGCCGGCCGCGGGACCACCTGCCGGTCACCTGAACACCCGGCCGTTGATTGAATCTGATCTGCGAATCAGGAAAGTTCGTACCCAACGATCCCATATCCGGTGCACGTGCTCGAGCATCAAGATCAGAATCGGCCCGAAAATAAGGGCCCATAGCAAGCGCGGTAAAATCTTTCCCGCAGTGGTCGATGGCATCTGTATGAGGGCGTCGATCCCTCCGAAAGCCAATACGAATATCACGTTTTCCAGCAGGATGCCGGCTACGATAATAAACGCCAGTCGGAAGCGCATCCCGACCTGCAGGATCCGTGAGAGCCAGCGCACACCGAGGTACAACCAGAAATAAGCGGTGATGAAGACCATGAACGGAGCACCGGAAAGATTGTCCATGATCACCCCGAGCAGGAGGACAACCGGTAGGCCTTCCCGAGCGCTGCGCAGCAAGCCGAGATAGATCACGAACATCGCCGTCAAGTCGAAGACGCTGTTGAGGACCGGCAGATCAGGCAGGATGACGGTCTGAAGCACGATCAGGAACAGGCTGGTAAAGATGTAAAAAACATAGGTCATTGCGGGTTCGCAAGCTGGTCCTGCAACGGAGTGAGAAGGACCAGCATTTCCTCGATTTTTTCGAAATCGACATATGGGGTCACGCTGACTTCCTGAAAGATGCCCGCCGCCCGTCTGACCACCCCCGAGACCTCACCGATCGGCATTCCCTTCGGGAAAACCCCGTCGAGTCCCGACGCGACAATCTTGTCGCCGATGTTGACCTCATCCTTGCGCAGGGCGTATTGAAACACGCAGTTGCTTGTGGATTCACCCTTGATGATGCCGCGGGCACGGGTGCGCTCGACCAGGGCATCCACAGCGCTGTTGCGGTCGGTGATCAACATCACCTTGGCGTAAGCCGCCGAAACGTCGATCACCTGACCGGCGATCCCTTCGGGGATTCCGACCGGAAGCCCCTTGCGGACCCCGTCGCTGCTGCCTTTATTGATGATGACGGCCCGGTACCAGGGCGAGGGGTCCATACCGATAACCTCAGCCGCCACGGACGGGCTCTCCAGTGATATCTTGAAATCGAGCAGCCGGCGGAGCCGAATGTTGGAAAGCTCCGTTTCGCGCCACTGGCTGTTGCGCGCATTCGCCTGCTGCAGCTCCCTTTTCAATCGGGCGTTTTCCTGGGCGGTTGAAACCAGCATAAAATAGGCCTGCCAGGTGTGGCGGGCCACGTTAATGGTGTTTGAGACGACGTCCTGAATCGGCGCGACCAAATAGAGCGCAACGCGCCCGATACCATAGGAAGGAACTCGGCTGCTGGATATAAACAGGATCACGATGTTGGCGACGACCAGGAAAAAGACGCCAACGATCACCAACATTCTTTTTGAAAACATGAACCTAGTTTATCAGGACGCGTTTAAGTATTTCGAGGCTGTCGAGTGCTCTTCCGGCGCCGAGCGCGACCGTGGACAATGGATTTTCGGTAACCGTGATCGGAAGGCTGGTTTCCTCTCTGAGCAATTTATCGAGATTTTTAAGCAATGCGCCGCCGCCGGTCAAGACGATGCCGCGATCGACGATATCGGCGGACAGTTCCGGAGGCGTCTGTTCCAGCGCGATTTTGACCGTTTCCACGATGGTATCGATCTGCTCGGAAATCGCCACGCGAATCTCCTCCGAGTCGATCGAGAGGATTTTGGGTATACCGGAAGCCAGGTCGCGGCCTTTGACCTCGATGGTTTCGAGATCCTGGGGGTTGGGATAGGCGTTGCCGATGGTGGTCTTGATGATCTCGGCCGTGCGTTCGCCGATCAGAAGATTGTACTTGCGCTTGATGTATTGAATGATCGCCTCATCCATTTTGTCGCCCGCCACCCGCACCGACCGGCTGTACACGATACCGGCCAGCGAGATAACGGCCACTTCGGTCGTGCCGCCGCCGATATCGACCACCATGTTGCAGGTCGGTTCGGTGATCGGCAGGTTCGCCCCGATGGCGGCCGCCATCGGCTCTTCGATAAGGAAAACCTCCCGGGCACCGGCCGATTCGGCCGATTCCCTGACCGCTCTTTTCTCAACTTGAGTGATACCGGACGGCACGGCGATGATGATGCGCGGGCGCACGAACGACCGGCGGTTGTGCACTTTTTGAATGAAGTGCCGCAGCATGGCTTCAGTCACCTCGAAATCGGCGATGACGCCGTCCCGCAGCGGTCGGATGGCCACGATACTGCCGGGGGTCCGCCCCAGCATGTGCTTGGCCTCACCTCCGACGGCCAAGACCCGGTTTTTGGAACGACCGTCCATGCTGACGGCCACGACCGACGGTTCGTCTAAAACGATACCCTTCCCTTTGACGTACACCAGTGTGTTGGCGGTGCCCAAATCAATGGCCAGATCGTTCGAGAAAATACCTAAGATGCTGTCAAGAAAGAGATTCATACGACCTCAATGGGCACCCGCGGCTTGGGTGCGTTTGTTTTTGACGTCATTATACAAAAATTTTCCATGCTTCGCTACCAAAATTATACTGTTATTACAAGAAAAAATGTCGGGTTCGCAAAAACCGGACCCAAAATGAACCCTCTTTTTCCCTGAAATTTCGCCAGAAAAGACTGCCATCCAAATGCAGTACGTTTGAATGGCAGTGCAATTATAGAGAGCACCTTTTGTCAGCGATCGCGGTTGACGTCGGCACCCCGACCGGTCATCCGGTTTCCGTATGCGCCGTCAGGATAGTCATTACCGTGTCATGCAGTTTGGGTCTGAAGGTTTTGATGCGCTCGTTGGTGCGGTGGGGATGCACCCGATTGGTCAACAAAATCACATCGATCGATTGCTGCAGGTCCAGCCAGAAAGAGGTCCCGGTAAATCCGAGATGACCGACGGTGGCGGAGGTGAAGTAACGCCCGCTGCTCGATCCGGTCTTCGACGGCGTGTCGAAACCTAAAGGCCGCTCACCTTTTTTGCCGCGTCGTAAAAAAGTTTGCACCACTTCGACCGGCAAAATCCCTTCCGGTGAATCCCCGCAGAATGCTTTCCATAGGGCCGCGATGAGGGTATGGACCGCCCGGGCGCTGCCGAAAAGCCCGGCGTGCCCGGCAATGCCGCCCAGAGCGAAGGCATTCTCGTCATGCACGACACCCTCCAGAAGACGCTGTCGCCAGGGGCAAAGTTCGGTGGCGGCCACATCCGGGAATCTCGTCGGTGCCTCGAGATCGACGAAACACAGCGGCGGTCCACCGTCGTTCAGACCCAGCGGCGCATAGACCGCCTCGCCGACCAATCGGTCGAGCCGTTGACCGGAAATCGTTTCAACCGCCTCGCCGAGAACCATGAAGCCCAGGTCGCTGTAAAGTTCCGCTTGCCCGATGCCGTGAGCCAACGGCGTCCGAGCGATCGCCCGCAACAGGGTGTGCCGCCGCATCGCGGGCGGCACCCGAACCAGTTCGGTGTAATACGGCCGGTAATCGGCCAGTCCCGCCGTGTGGTTGAGAAGCTGCCGAACGGTAATGCCCGCTTTCTCGGTCCCTTTGAAAACATCCAGCAGGGACTCCAGCGGTTGCTCAAGTGCCAGCCGGCCGTCTGCGACCAGCAGCACAACCGCCAGTGTCGTCGCCAAGGGTTTGGTCAACGAGGCGAGATCGAAGACCGTTTCAGCCGTCACGGGTTTTTGAGTGAAACGATTGCCGACCCCACAGGCAAAAAGATCTTCAATCACCCCCTGCCGGGAAACAAGGAGTACGCCTCCGGGAAAGACCCCTGCCGTCACGGCCTGTTGCATCAGATTATGCAAAAGGTCAAATTTCATTCCGTGGTAGCCGGGCGGTGGTATGTCAAGCGGCGTCGATCGGCATCGAGCGTGGCCGTGATGCCGATCGGAATCGTCAGGTTGCGTTTGCCGTGGCCGACGTCCAATCCGGTCAAAACCGGAAACCGCTTGTCGGTGAAATGATCTTCAACGATTCTCGATAGTTCTTCGGGCTGACCGCAATCGTCGAAGGCGCCGAATGCCAGGCCGGCAATCGTCTCAAGGCATCCGGCCAGCCGCAGCTGGCTGAGCATCCGGTCCACCCGGTAAGGGGCTTCGCCGCGATCTTCGAGCAACAGCAGATGGCCCTGAGTCGGCGGCATATAAGGCGTTCCGATCAAATGGCAGAGGGTCGTGAGGTTTGCCGCCAAAACAGGCCCCGTGCCGGATCCCGGGCAAACTGTCTCGCCGTGCGAGGCGCTGATGTCCACCGGTGCGGGGCCGGTGATAGCCGACAACAGGGCGACCAGCGACTGCTCATCCAGGCCCGGCAAACCGGCGACAACCGGTCCGTGAAAAGTGACCAGGCCACAGCGGCTGTAGAGCGCCGCCAAAAGGGCGGTCACGTCGCTAAAACCGACGACGATCTTGGGCTTTTCGCGGATACAATCATAATCGATCAGCGGCAGGATGCGCATCGAGCCGAATCCGCCCCTGGCGCATAAGACGGCCTTGACGGCCGGATCCGTGACCATATCCATAAACAGCTCCGCCCGCTGCGAGTCGGTCCCGGCCAGATAACCGTTTTTTAGAAAGAGATTCTTGGGCACCAGAACCTTGAATCCGGCGGTTTCGAGCAGACCGACCCCCAGGTAAAACTGCTCGCGGTCGAACGGACTGGCCGGAGCCGTAATCCCGATGGTGTCACCCGGCCGCAACCGCGGGGGGACGAGAGGCGTGTGACATGGCCTATTCCCGCAAGAGTGTGATTCACGGCTTGACATGATACCGATTAAATGTTAGCTGATCAGCCTTGTTTTGTGTCGGGGCGTGGCGCAGTCTGGTAGCGCACTTGAATGGGGTTCAAGGGGTCGGAGGTTCAAATCCTCTCGCCCCGACCAAACTTTCCTGCATCGATTTTGCCCGTCAAAGATACCACAAAGATCCAAATTGTCAATAAATAATTGAAATAACATAATAATATGTGGCAGCACGAAGAGTGATCAATTGCGCAGGTGAGTGAAAAGGTGGGTGGCGCTTCCGGAAGCCATCAGCTTGGTAAACCGCCCCTCCCGGTGGAGCTTCAGGAAGACGTCGACGACCTCCGGATCGAACTGGGTGCCCGCGCCCTTTTTGATGATCTCCAAAACCTGGCTTTCTTCCATGCGTTTGCGGTAGGCGCGATCCGAAGAGACGGCGTCGTAGACGTCGGCCACCGAAAGAATACGGCCCAGGATCGGGATTTCATCTTTGCACAGACCGTCCGGATATCCTTTCCCGTCGTAACGCTCGTGATGGCAGCGGATGATCTGGCGCTCCCTCTCCCAGAATCCGAGTTGTTCGACGATATTGGCGCCGATGACCGGGTGTTCCTTGATCTTGGCAAACTCTTCATCCGTCAGCCGGCCCGGCTTCAGCAGAATGTCATCCCGGATGCCGATTTTTCCGATGTCATGCAGGTGACCCGCAAACTTCAACGTGTCCAGCTCCTCGAGGGTACAGCCCATTGCTTTGCCGATTTCGATCGAAAAGGCGGTCACGCGGCTGGAATGCTGCTGGGTGTAACGATCTCTGGCCTCGATGGCATTGACGAAAGCGTAGAGCGTGGCAAAGAGGTTTTCGTAGATGTTTTCGTAAAGTGCAAGGTTTTCGATGGCGTTGGCGGCATTCTGGGCCATGAAGGAAAGATAGTAAAGGTCTTTTTCGGTGTAGGCGGCGGTATCGTTTTCAAGGGCGGCCATCAGCACGCCGAAAACGGTTTGTCGGATCTTGAGCGGCACCATCATCAGCGATCGCAAATCCTGCGGAATGTTGCGGGTCCCGTTGTTGTCGGAAACCAGCAGGGGAATCTCGTCGTCGGCGACCTCGAGGATCAGTTTCGATAGATCCGGCTGCACCGGGGCGTTCGGATCGCCGCTAGCGGGGTCGTAACCGGTCCTGCTCTCTGCGGTTTCAGCCGCGCCGCTTGGCGGCTTGCCGCAAACCGCGGCCGCGAAAAACGGTTTTCTGACGGAATCACTGACAATGAAAAAACAGGCCCGGTCCGAACGGGTTATTTCAACCGCCATGTCGACCAGACGCTTGAAAACCTCGCTGCTGGACGAAATGATGGAGAAATCGCTCAGGATCCGGTTGAGGATATGCATCTCCTCGACCTTGACCGTCAGCTCGCGGTTGAGTTTCTCCAGTCTCTCTTTGCTTTCGACTTCCTTCTTGAGAAGCAGGTTTTCGACGAATAACCGGCGCTGGCCGAATACGCGCCGAACGCACAATTCCATTTGGCTGAGGTTGACCGGTTTGACAAGAAAATCAACGACACCGTTTTTAAGCGTCTGAATGGTGTTTTCGAGCGACGGATAACCGGTCATGATGATGACCGGCAGCGTGTTGTCGGACTTGTGGATGTGCTCGGCCAGCGCCAATCCGTCCATTCCCGGCATGTTGATATCGGTAAAACAGCAGTCGACGCTTTGGTTTTCGAGGATATTGACGGCCTCAAGGCCGTTGCAGGCCGTCACCACCTGGTACCCCCGGCGTTTGAAATACTCGCTGGCGACATCAAGGATGCTTTCCTCATCGTCAACAAACAAGATGGTTTCTTGACCGGCCTGGTGCATAATACAGCCCTTTGAAATTGCATGATATTTTTTGTAGCATACCGAAACGCGGATTGTCGCCGCGCGAAACCGCGACGGGTGTTTATGGTTTTATCGGCAGTTTTCAGAAGTTCTGTAGCGAAGAATTGGTCCCCGTAGGTCGCGCCTGTTTTTTAATTCCGCATCAGCGGGTCAACCGGACCATTTTTCCGGCAAACCTCTTGCCGTAAAACTTCTCCAGCTTGATGGAGCAGGCCGCCACATCCCTGATGCGGATGCCGGTTTCAACCTGCAGCCGGTCCAAAAGATAGACCGTGTCTTCGGTCGCAATGTTTCCGGCGGCGCCTGCAACGAAAGGACACCCCCCCATGCCGGCCAGTGCGGTATCAAACCGGGTGACACCGCACTCCAGACCCGCCATCAGGTTGACCAGTCCGAGTCCGCGCGTGTCGTGCAGATGGAGGATCAGAGAGGTTTCGCCTGTTGCACGTTGCACCGCGGTGACCAGACGACGGATGGAAAGCGGATCGGCCATGCCGGTGGTGTCGGCCAATGCCAGCGCAGCGGCCCCTCGGTCAACGAACACCCGCGCCATGTCCACCACCCGCTGCGCCGGGATTGCACCGTCATACACACAGCCGAATGCGCACTGGATGCCGGCCCGCACCTGCATGCCGTATTGTCGGGCCAGATCCACCATCTCCTGACCCCGCTGAAACGCTTCATCCAGCGGCATCCCGGTATTCTTGCGACTGTGGGTGTCGCTGGCGGAAATGGATATTTCCACCTGCCGCAGGCCGGCACGCCGAGCCCGTTCCAGGCCCGCACGGTTCAACACCAACCCGGAAAGGTCGACATTCTCCCACACCGGAAGCGCCCGCAGCAGAGATTCGGCATCCGCCATTTGGGGCACCCGCTGCGGATGGACGAAAGAGGTCACCTGAATCTGCTTCAAACCGGCCGCAACCAAGCCGCTGATGATCTCGACCTTCAGGGGCGTGGGAATGATCTTGGATTCGAACTGAAAACCGTCCCGCGGCCCCACTTCGATCAAGGTGACCCGATCCGGGTAAGAAGGCTTCGCTGTAGGCTCAATCATCTCAGTCTCCGTCATTCGATCCGTTTTCACCGATGACGAGGAGAGCACGTGTCATCGGACGCTTTTCCGGATGCTTTTCCGATTCGATCCCCTCAATCCGCGGTTACCAGAAAGCACTTGACGCCGCAAGGCATTCTCCTTTACAGGCTGATGACTTGTGGGGTTATGGCGGGCTAAGGGATCACTCAAAAATCTGCATAAACCGATCGGCTCCGGGTTCGGCTCTGCCTCTGGTCGGCGAGGCGCCCCGTTTGATCGTTAAAGAATAAGGATGTCATGCCCGATATTTTGCCGGATCGCTGCGATCGCCCGTTGACCATCTGCCTGCTGAGCTACCGCAGCAATCCGCACAGCGGCGGCCAAGGCGTTTACATCAAGAACCTGAGCCGCGCCCTGACGGATTTGGGGCACCGTGTCGAAGTCGTTTCCGGACCGCCGGAACCGCGGCTGGATGCCGACATCCCGGTACACCGCCTGCCCAGTCTGGATCTCTACGATCCCGTAAACCCCTTCCGGACACCTTCCTTGAAGGAGCTTCGACATCCCTTGAACCTCCTTGAGTGGCTGGGGGTTACGACCATGGGGTTTCCGGAACCGTTCCTGTTCGGCATCCGAGCTTGCCGCTTTCTGATGCCGCGCCTGCACCGATACGATGTCGTCCACGACAACCAGAGCCTCTCCTACGGGGTCTGGGCCATCGGGCAGAAGGCGCCGATCGTCGCCACCATCCACCACCCGATCAGTGTGGACCGCGACATCGCCGTCCGAAGCACCACCTCCGGCTGGCGCAAGCTGAAACAATGGCGCTGGTTTTCGTTTATCGGCATGCAAAAACGCGTGGCCCGAACTCTCTCACACTTGATTACGGTGTCGAACCGCGCGCGGAAGGACATCAGTCGTGGATTCGATATTCCGGCCGCTTGCGTCACGGTTGTCCCCAACGGGGTTCGCAGTGAAGATTTTCATCCGCTGCCGGGGGTTGCCCGTGAAAAGGGGCGGATCATCGTCACCAACAGCGCCGACATCCCGCTGAAGGGGCTGACCTTCCTGCTGCGGGCCGTCTCCGAGCTGACGGTATCGCGGGCGGTGCACCTGGTGGTTGTCGGTGAGCTCAAAGAGAACGGGACCGTCGCGAAGCTGATCGCAGACCTCGACCTCGGCAGCCGGATCACTTTCACCGGCCGGATCGACCCACCGGACTTTGTCAGGGAATACGCAAGGGCCAGCGTGGCGGTGGTTCCCTCGGTCTATGAAGGATTCGGCCTTCCAGCCGCCGAGGCGATGGCCTGCGGCGTGCCGGTGATCAGCACGACCGGCGGGGCCCTGCCCGAGGTGGTGGGCAATGCCGGCATCCTGGTCCCTCCCGGCGACACCCCGGCCCTGGTCAACGCCCTGGCCTCGGTTCTGGACAATCCCGAAACCGCCGGTATCCTGGGTGCGGCCGGTTGCCGGCGGGTCAGAAGGCTGTTCAACTGGCAAAGAACGGCCCAAATGACCGCCGACGTGTACCGAGAGGCGATTCGTGATCACGGTCGACTTTAACCGGCTCTCGATCCGCCCCGGCCACCGCATTCTCGACATCGGCTGCGGCACCGGTCGTCACACCTGCGCCGCCTATCTGCAGCCACACGTCTATGCCGTCGGTGCCGATCTCAGTTTTTCGGAACTGGGTGAAGCAAAAAATCGGTTGATGCTGCACGATCGGCTGGGCAGACACGGCAACGGCCGCTGGGGCCTGTGCGTCACCGACACCATCCGTCTGCCGTTTTTAAATAATATCTTCGACCTGGTGATCTGCTCCGAGGTCCTGGAACACATCTGCGACCACCGACGGGCCGTGACTGAAATCGCGCGGGTGCTGCATCCAGGATGCCCGCTGGTTGTCAGCGTGCCACGCTACTGGCCGGAAAAAATCTGCTGGTCGATCTCGAGGGCTTACCGTCTCGCGGAAGGCGGCCATGTTCGGATCTACCGCAAAGGCGAGCTGATCGACTTGCTGACAGCCGCCGGCCTGCGGCTATGGGCGGTTCATTGGGCCCATAGTCTGCACACGCCCTACTGGTGGCTGAAGTGCCTAGTGGGCCCGCAGCGAAAAGATCACCTGCTGGTCAATCTTTATCACCGTTTTTTGACCTGGGACATCATGCACCAGCCGCAGATCACCCGTTTCTTCGACAGGCTTCTCAACCCGCTGCTGGGCAAGAGTCTCGTTCTTTATTTTAGAAAAGACTGAAAAAATTTATTTGTTGCTGCCCCTCTTACGTCTCAAGACCCCCAGGGTCTCCGTCATGGAAAGCTCATCGAATCGGCCGTCGTCCCTTGCCTGCCGATAGGCGGCGAAAGGCGCCTGGCCGCCCCGAGCGGGGTCTGTGAAGACATCGTGAAACAACAGATAGCCGCCCGGGATCAAATGGTCGGACCAAACCAGGTAGTCGGCCCGAACGGTCTCTTCAGCGTGCCCGCCGTCGATAAAAACGAGACCGAGCGGCGTGGCCCAGGCCCGGGCGGCAACGACCGAGGGACACACCATCGGCACGACGAACGCCTCGAGTCCGGCCCTTGCGATCGTGCGGCGAAAAGCCGGCAGCGTGTCGACGCTGCGACTGCGCGGATCCCACAGTTCGGGGTCGAAGTATTCTTCGCCGGGCTGATGCTCCTCCGAACCGCGGTGATGATCGACGGAGAAAAGTATACTGCCGCTCTCCCGACAGGCCGCCCCGAGGTAGAGAGTCGACTTGCCGCAATAGCTGCCGATTTCAAGACAGGGTCCAAGTCCGCCGACCTCGAGGGCCAGCGCATAAATCCGGCGGCCTTCTTCTTCGTCGAGAAAGCCCTTCACGTTTTGCAGTAAAACGGGGTCGGGTAACATGATTTCGAGCTTGGTTAACCGTAAACGCGGTTGGGTCAATTATGTCAGTTGGGTCAGTTGAGTCAGTTTGGTCAGTTGGGTCAGTTAAGACCGGTGTCGACGTAACCGACTCAACTGACTCAACTGATTCAACCGCAGACCGCCGGGAGATCTTTCATGGTAAATTGTCGTAGCTGCCAACCAGCACTTCCCGGGGCTTGGCACCGTCGGACGGCCCCACGACCCCTTCTTTCTCCATCATCTCGATGATCCGCGCCGCGCGGTTGTAACCGATACGAAGATGGCGCTGAACCATCGAGATAGAGGCCTGGCGGGTACGGGTGACCAGGGCCACGGCCTCGTCGTATTTTTCGTCGGCCTCCGCATTCTCGGCCTCGGCCGTTTCGGGATTAACCGTTTCGGTAACCTCTTCGTCGTATTCCGGTTTTTTCTGGTCCTTGAGATAGTCTGTGATGCGGGTCATTTCGGTCTCGGAAATGTAAGCGCCGTGGATGCGCTGGAGTTTGGCGGTGCCGGGCGGCATGAAGAGCATGTCGCCGTTGCCCAGCAGATTCTCGGCCCCGTTGGTGTCGATGATGGTCCGCGAATCGGTTTTGGAAGACACCTGAAAGGACAGCCGGGTCGGGAAGTTGGCCTTGATGATGCCGGTCAGCACATCCACCGAGGGCCTCTGGGTCGCCAAGATCAGGTGGATGCCGGCGGCCCGGGCCATCTGTGCCAGGCGGGTCAGCGCCACCTCCACATCCCGCGAGGCAACCATCATCAGGTCGGCCAGTTCGTCGATGATGATGACGATGAACGGCAGGCTCTCCGGTACTTCGCCATCCTTTGGTTCGGCCTTTTCCGTCTCTATTTTGCGATTGTACTGAACGATGTTGCGCGCCTTTTTTTCAGACAACAGCTCGTAGCGTCTTTCCATTTCGCGCACGGCCCAGAAAAGAGCGTTGGTGGCTTTTTTGACATCGGTGACAACGGGTGTGATCAGGTGCGGGATCCCGTCGTAGTTGGACAGTTCGATCCGTTTCGGGTCGACCATGATCAGTTTGACCTCGTCGGGACCGGCCTTGTAGAGCAAACTGCAGATCATGGTGTTCAGGGCCACGCTTTTGCCGGCACCGGTCGCACCGGCAATCAGCAGGTGGGGCATCCGGTCGAGCTCGGCCACAAAGGGATTGCCGACGATGTCCTTGCCCAGGCAGAGGGTCAGTTTGGATTTTGATTTTTCAAACGCGCCGGAAACGACGATTTCCTTGAACCGCACCATTTCGCGCACGGCATTGGGAACTTCGATCCCGATGACGGCCTTGCCCGGGATCGGGGCCACGATCCGGATGCTGGCCGCCCGCAGCGCCAGGGCCAGGTCATCCGAGAGGGTGACAATCTTGTTGATCTTGATGCCCGAGGCCGGTTCGTATTCGAAGGTGGTGATCACCGGCCCGGGAGACACCGCCACCACCTTGCCGCGCACTCCGAAGTCCTCGAGTTTCTTCTCCAGCAGTTTCGACAGCATCCGCAGGTTTTCGTCATCGGCCGATACCGAGCGTTTTTCGGGCTCCTCCAGAAAGCCGGCCGAGGGAAGCTGAAAACCGGCCCGCGGCCGCATGAATTCGAACACTTCCTGCTTGGGCTTCGGTGTGATTTTGATCGGCACCTTCGGTTCGCTGATGATCTTTATCGGCTCTTCTTTTTTTTCCGCCTGCTGCCGAACGGCCTTGCGGCGTTTTTTCGCCTTTTGCCGCCTCTCTTTGTGCTTCAGATAAAATGTTTTCAGGGTATCGACCACCGCGGTCGCGGCGCCCCGACAACGTGCGAAAAAAGCCAGCACGGAAAATCCGGTCGACATGATGAAACCGATCAGCCAGATGAGTCCCAGAATGATGACGGCCCCGGTCCGGTTGGAATACCGGACGAGAAAAGACTTCAAAGGGATTCCGGCCAGTCCGCCGGCAGAAAAACTGTTGCCGAACAGCTCGTAGTTGTGCTGCCGCAGCGACAGCAGCGCGCCGGTCGTCAATACCAGCAGCAAACCGCCGACGGCTGTGCTGAGAACCCTCTCGCGCGGATGACCGCCGAGAATATGGATGCTGGCCAGAAGCAGAAGAAGCGGAATCCAGAATGACCCGAGCCCGAAAACACCGATTAGAAATGCGGCCAGATGAGCACCGAACACGCCGAAGAGGTTGTGGATCTTTTTGGCCCCGCCGGCATTGAACAGCGATGGGTCCAGAGGGCTGAAGGACAACAGGCTCACAAGTGTGAAAACCAGCAGGAAAAATAACAAAATGCCGATGATTTCTTTGCGCATGCGAATAAATCCGTTGAGCCGGTTGAGCCGGTTTAGCCCGTTGAGCCCGTTGGCCGCAGAGCCGACTCAAACGGGCCTAACGGGCTAACGGGCCTAACGGGCTCAACCGCCTTCATATAACCATCACAAATGGCAGAATCACCGGCCGACGGCCGATGGTAAAGTAGAAGTACTGTCGCAGGGCCGACTGCAACCGCGAGCGGATGACCTTGATGCGGTCGGGAACCTCCGGCCCCACATCTTCGATGATTTCCAGAATCACGCATTGGGCGTCTTCCACGAGATGCCCGGTTTCGGTTTCGAACACAAATCCGCGCGAAACGATCTCCGGACCGTAGACCACGGTGCCCGTTTCCTCATCGAAAGCCAGGTTGACCACGACCAGGCCTTCTTCCGAAAGGAGCCGCCGCTCTTTCAAAACGCTGCGGCCGACATCGCCGACGCCCTTGCCGTCGATCAACACCCGCCCAGTCAGCACCGAGTCTTTCACTCGGCCGCCGGTGGCGTCGAACTCGATAATCTGACCGTTTTCGGCCAGCAGCACTCTTTCGGACGGGATCCCCATCTGCTGAGCCAGGCGCGAGTGCAGAAACAGATGACGGTATTCACCGTGTATCGGTATGAAATATTTCGGCCGCGTCAGGTTGATCATCAGTTTGAGCTCTTCCTGGAAGGCGTGACCGGACACGTGGATCTCGGAAATCTTTTCGTAGATGACGTTGGCGCCTCTCTTGTAGAGCTTGTTGATGATGTGGCCGATCGCCTTTTCGTTGCCGGGAATGAATTTGGAAGACAGAATGATGGTGTCTTCTTTTTTGGTTTTGATCTGTTTGTGGTTGCCGGCCGCCATGCGGGCCAGGGCGGACATGGGCTCGCCCTGGCTGCCGGTGGTGATGATGATCACCTCGTCATCGGGGTATCGGCCGATATCGTCGGCATCGATTTCCACTCCGCCCGGAATCTGCATATACCCCAGATTCCGGGCGATGGTGACGGCGACCTCGATGCTGCGGCCGTTGAACACGATTTTTTTGCCGCGTTCGACGGCAATGTTGACGATCTGTTGGATGCGGTTGATGTTGGAGGCGAATAGGGCAATTATGATGCGGCCCCTGCTCTCATCGACGATCCGGGCCAATTTTTCGCCGATAGCGTGCGCCGATATGGTATAGCCTTCTTTTTCGATGTTGGTCGAATCGGACAGCAGGGCCAGCACACCTTTTTCACCGCACTGGGCGAATCGGCCGACGTCCGTCGCCAGGCCGTTCCCGAGGCTGTGGCTGATTTTAAAATCCCCGGTATGCACGATCAACCCGTACGGCGTCCGGATGGCGATGCCGACGCCGTCCACCACGCTGTGACCGACTTGGATAAATTCGAGGACGAAAGGCCCCAGTTTCAGCTGCTCGCCCGGATGAATTTCGTGCAGACCGCTTGGCGCCGCGACGTCGAATTCTTCGAGTTTGTGTTTAACGACTCCCAGTGTAAAGGGTGTGCCGAAGACCGGGGCGTTGACCTCTTTCAGCAGAAACGGCAAGGCCCCGATGTGGTCTTCGTGGGCGTGGGTCAGGACGATACCAGATATCAGAGAGCGGTTTTTTTTCACGTAGTCCATATCCGGGATGACGAAATCGACCCCCAGCATGTAATCCTCCGGAAACATCAGGCCCGCGTCCACGATGAACAGCGTTGTGCCGTACTCGAAAATCATCATGTTGAGGCCGATCTCCCCGAGACCGCCCAGTGGAATGATCTTTAGGTGCACGCCGGGTCCCCTTCCATCTGTTCAAAATGCCGGCAGAGCAGGTTTCTGAGTTTTTCCATCAATTCGGCCTTGGTGTTTCTGCTGTGTCCGGAGGTCTCGACCGGCGGCAGGATATCGAGCGTCACCCGACAGGGTTTGATGATGCGTCGGCTTTTGGGCATGATCGACCAGGTTCCGTGAATGACAACCGGCACGATCGGTGCGCCCGCGTCGACTGCCAGCACGAATGGGCCTTTCTTGAAGGGTTTGATGGTACCGTCCAGGCTGCGGGTGCCTTCTGGAAAAATCAGAACCGATGTCCCGTTTTTGATCGTTGCGGCGGCTTTTGCCAGGCTCTGAAAGGCGGATTCGCGATCAGAACGATCGATGCTGATATACCCGCAGCCGCGCATGGCCCGCCCGAAAACGGGAATTCTGAAGAGCTCGGCCTTGGCCAACCACCGGAATTGCACCGGCAGGTGCGCCAGCAGCACGGGGATGTCGAAGTTGCTCTGGTGATTGGCCATAAAGATGGCGGAGCGTCCGGTGTCGATGTTCGACACACCGTTCACCCTTACGTCGATGCCACTGACAAACAGGATGGACCGGGCCCACAACCGGCCGACCAGATGCGGCACATTGCCGGTCTTGCTGAAGAAGGCCAAGACAATGACGGTGGTTGCCAATACCAGCGTCGATATTATGGTGAAAATGTATATGATAACGGTTCGGAACATGGGCTGCCGAGCGAGGTGTCATACCAGTCGCCGCTGTCAGGTCTGGATGTTGAGCTCATCGAAAAGGTCGTCAAGCATCTGAATAACCCAGTTGCGCTGCGGCCGAGTGGCGTAAGCGATGCAGCTGCAGCGAACCCGCTGCCGGGTGCGCACCAGCAGTTCACAGGCCAGCGATCTCTCCTGCAGTTCGACCGCAAAATAAAACGGTTGGCAATCGCCGTGCGCCGCCTGCATGTCGGTAAAGTGTTCCGGATCAAGCGGCACCCAATAGACACCCCCCAGTTCCGGCGGACCGAAACGCTCGTCCAGAGAGGATTTGAGTTTTCCGTAATCGGCCGGTCGCAGCTCATCTATAAGGTACTGTTTCATAACTGTAAGATTTAGCACAGAAAACAGCTGTAAGCAAGGTGATTGTTGCAGATCACTCACTGACGTCGATTGACGATAGTGCGCGAGTCGGTTAAAATTTACCTCTAATCGGGAGAAATGAATATGGCACTGAGTGCATGCAGCCGCTGGGTGGTTTTGGCCACCGCTTTGACGATGATGTCCGCAAATCCGCCGTATGTCGAGGCGCAACCGGAACCTTACGCAGCAAGACAATCCATTGCGGCCCGCGTCATACCGGAAAACGCAGCCATAGGCGGGGGCCACACAACTGCGGAACCGGGCGGCGCCCGTCGTCTCCGGTTCGCTGACGCGGCAGCCGTGCCCCCTGCCTATTCCGCCGCAACCCTCGGCAAAACCGGTGCAGGTGATTCAGTTCCGGCCGCCGAAACCCGCTGGCAATGGTCACTAAACGCCGGATACCGCCAGGATGATCTCGAGTGGAGTTTCGCACTGCCCGGCATCAACACCCGATCGGAACTGACCTGGCGCGACATAGAGAGCTTTCAGCTTGAGTTCGGCCTGCAAAGGCGATTCTGCCACAATTTCCGTTTGAAGGGCACCTTCGCTTATGCCGACATTTTTGACGGTCAAAACCAGGATTCCGATTATGATGGAAACGATCGCACCCTGGAGTTCTCCCGTTCGAACAACACAACCGATGCCGGCGATCTCTGGGATATCTCCCTTGGCCTGGCATATGACATCCGCCTTTTCAGCGACCGGCTGCTGCTATCGCCCCTGCTTGGTTACGCATTCAACGACCAAAACCTGCAGATATCAGATGGGGTTCAAACGCTGCCGCCCCTGGGCCCGTTTGAAGGATTGGACAGCAGCTACGATGCCACTTGGTACGGTCCCTGGGTCGGCATGGAACTTCAGTACAACAGCTATGGGAGCAGCACCCCGTCTCCCGGTTATGAGGCTTTTTTCGGCTTCGAATACCACCTGGCGGATTTCGAGGCCAAGGCCGACTGGAACCTTAGGCCGGACCTGGCACACCCGAGGAGTTTCGAGCAGGACGCAGATGGCAGCGGCTGGGTCTTGACCGGCGCTGTCAACTATCTGTTCAACTCTCGCTGGGGCGTGAATCTGACCGGAAAATACCAACACTGGGAAACCGATGCCGGGACACACCGCTTTTTTTTCAGGGACGGATCGTCCTATGCAACACGTCTGAATGAGGTCATCTGGGAATCGTTTGCCGTGACCCTGGGCCTCACCTGCCGCTTCTAGCGTGAAAATAGAAACTTGAAACTCAGAACCCGCAACTCGTAACCCGCAACCTGAAACCCGTGGTAGCGTCTCCCCCCGGATGAGCGGTTTCGAAAGACGGCTGAAACGACCCGTTTGTGGTAGGCTGTCCGTCAACCATCGAACGGCAGCAGGTTTCCGTCGCGATCGAATTCCATCGGCTCCCAGGCGGACTCCTGTTGTAAGTGCGGGTTTGGGTGGACCTCGTTTGCCAAGGCCGCCGAAACCTGCAACATCTCGAGATGCTTGGTGTCCCTGATACGCACGAGGCGTGCAGCTGCCGGACTGGCGAGTCCTGCCGTCGCCGCGCAGATCGCGATCGCTTCCCGGTCGTTTTCAACCGTGAGGGGAATAGCGGCCTTTTCGGGAGATATGGCCGTCACGGAGTTCTTGACCGTTTTTTTCATGTCCAGCGCATCGACCAGCCGTCTGGTGGTGACGTCCGCCAAGCCGATACCGTTGCCGTTGCCGTCTGATCCGGGGCTCAGGTCGCGCACGAAAATACGTTTGACATGCGGGGCGGTGAAAAAATCGCCGACGAGATCACGATGCCTGCCGGTCACATTCGAATCCATCCCGATTCCGCTGATGTCTTTCCCGAATCGGTCCACCACGAGGATGTCGATATCGTCGAAGGGGATGCGGCCCATCATATCCGACGCTATTTTCAGCAATTTCTTTTCACCCGTCAGGATATCCGCCGGCAGCAGGGCCTTGACCTGCGACAGGTCGCCGCAGCCATCCTCCAGCAGAGCCAGTCCGAACAAGACAGGGCATCGACCGAGGACCAAACGGGCGGCATCCTCGATAATACCGAAGCTGTGACGAACCGCCTGCCGATGAAACTCGGTTGCGCCGTCGGCCTTTCCGAGACCGATCGTCAGCATTTTACACAGGCCGCTCTCGATGTCGGCCCGAAATTTGGTGTGCGGTTTCACCCGGTTGATGACGACGATGTGATCCGCGGCCAGCGCCGGCCGGGAAAAAAAGATACGGGTGCCGTTGGCCAGACGATCGATACACTCTACCGTCATGTCCGCAACAATCGGTGCACCCAATGCGGCCTGGCTGATTCCCAGATGTTGGAGCACGGCACGTTGACCTTCCGCGGTCGCACCGCCGTGACTCCCCATGGCCGGCACAATAAAAGGATCAAGCTTCTTTTCGCGTAGGTATGCGATGCAACCGCCGACCACCACGTCGATAGCGCTGATGCCGCGGCTGCCGACCGCCACGGCCACGGTTTCGCCCGGCCGGGTCAAGCCCTCTAGGGTCAGTGAGGCCAGAGCGGACCGAACGGCCTGCGGCACGTCGCCGAGGGCTGCCCGATGAAGCGCCTGCCGGACCCGAGCCACTTCGGGATATGCTGTAGGGGTTGCCCTTGTCATGATGGTTCATCCGAAAGAGGCGCTGTCATGGGTTTAAAAGCAGGATCTGGGGGGTGAGGAAGTACCGGCAGCTGCTGCCGCCTCTGCGAGGCAAGACGATTGGCGGGGCGCTCCGGAACCCTGCCAGAGGTCGGAACCGGAGCGCGTTCTGAAATTCTTAGGTCTCTTCTACCGTGATGGCATTCTCTTCGCATACTTCAACGCAGCTTTCACAGCCGAGACATTCTTCAGCATTCACGGGAACGGATTTACCGTCCTGCATCTCAAATACCTCGACAGGGCAAACGTCTACGCATTCTTCACATCCTGCACATTTTTCTTCGTCAACTGTGGGCGTAAAGGCCATAACCGATTTCTCCTTTCTTGAGATTTTGAAAGAAGGTGACCGAATCACCTGTTGTTTCCAACCACGAAGGAAGGTCATTATACCAATTAAAATGCCGCGTCAAGCCTTGATACACTTTTTGCGGCAACAAAATATAAAAAAATGTGAATCTAATTATACTTTATAATTTCAAACTATTACATTATATTGAACCCTTAAAATCGGGAGAAGAACCAAAGCTTATCGTTCGACCCAGGCGACGACCGTATTTTTCAGCCGGGTGTCCAAATCTCCCTCGCTACCCGGCTCATCGAAAGGGGAAAAAGACCCTCGCAGGAGCGTATCGGGCGACTGTCCGGGAAAAAGGTATACCCTCAGTGTCGCACCGTCCGCAGGGCCCTCGACAGTTGGAACCGTCGGCCAGGTCAACTTGTCGGCCGCTTCGACGGGCTGTTCGGCATGCACCAAACCGCTCAAGCGTTCCAGCAACCCCCGCCGCCAGCTTTCCAAGCCCTCCGGCCGACCGCTGTCCACCGGCACGCCGGCTGCCTCTAGAACCTTGACGGCCAGGGCTCCCGTTTCGGTAAGATACTCCACAACCGATCGACTGGCGGTCACGAAAATGCCCGAGGCCTCAGGGCCTCTTTGCACGGCATCGGCCACCGCCAGCAAAGCCCAGGCCCCGATCCGCTCCTTGAGCATGTAGTCCGCCCCTTCGCCGGACGCAACCCTCAGAGCCCCGTTTTCATGACCCGGGATCGCCTCGTCACCCCTTAGATGTCTGAAAAGCGTCTGTTCCATTTCGTCGGCCCGTTGCAGGTCCGTCAACAGGGATTCGTTCTGAACATCCATCTCCTGGGCAATGCGGAGCAACAACCGTGCATTCAGCAGTCGTGTTTCGTCAGGCGCTGTCTCAGTCCGGCTCTTCCCCTTTATGTCCGCCAGGATCCAAGCGCCGGATGTCTCGTCGAAAAACGGCCACCTGTCCTTGCGTGTCCTGAAATAGGCCAGATCGATGCCGCGTTTGTCCCGGTGCAGGGCGGCCCAATTGCGAAAATCCGTCAAAAGAGAGGCCAGCTTTTCTTCTTCGGTCGGGACCGGCACCCGCAGGACGACCCGCCCCGTCTCTTCCCAGTCCCGCAGCGGCGGCGGGATATCGATTGCGGAGGGCTGATAGAGCACAACCGGACTGAAGCAGGCCTGAACGGCTTCCATCACCGGGCGCGTCACATAAGTGTGCGGAAAATAAATTGGTGTCATGCTGGTCAGTCTCGCAAAAGCTAAAGGTATAAGGTGTAAGGTACACGGCTAACGGCGCACGGCAAAAGGTTAAGTAAGGGCTAAGGGCGTAAGGCAAAAGTCTAAAGGTGTAGGATGTAGTGTGTGAGGATTAGGATGCAGGGTGTAAGGTCTTATCGCTTAAGCCCTCTACCCAATACCTTGCATCTCATCCCCTTTGAGC
>JBAVJU010000068.1:0-2811 GCA_049687935.1 Desulfobacterales bacterium
CATCGAGATCGTGCCCGGGCAGATCATCACCCGTTCGACTGTCGCCAGTGCCCGGGTCGAAAACGGCCGTGCGGTGTCCGATCCCGGCCGGGACCTGCTCAAGATCGCGGTCGTCGACCGACACAGCGGCACCGGCCGCACCGCCACGGCCTTCGTCAAGGGCCTGGGCCTGAAGCAGGGAGCCATCGCCTCGAGCGTGGCCCACGACGCCCACAACATCATCGTCGCCGGCGTCGGCGACAGCGACATGTCGTCAGCCGTCGAGAGGGTCGTCCAAATGGCCGGCGGACTGGCAGTGGTGGCCGGCGGCCGCCTCTTGGCCGAACTGGCGCTGCCGATCGCCGGTTTGATGTCGGAGGCGCCGCTCGCGGAGGTCGCCGCTCAGCTGGACCGGTTGACCGCGGCGGTCCACGCCCTCGGCAGCCCGCTCGACGACCCGTTTATGACGCTGTCCTTCCTGGCCCTGCCGGTCATACCGGTCCTCAAGCTCACCGATCGGGGCCTGGTGGACGTCGAAAAATTCGAGATCGTTCCGCTGTTCATCGAATAAATTTCTTACAGGATCCACACTATTGTGGATCCTGTAAGAAATTTATGAAGGATTGAAGCGATATAGGTTCAACGGTTCTCCGTTCCCCGTTCAGAGTTGAGGAATTGAAGTCCTTCCTTGAACCCAGGACCCTGAACCGTTTACTGATACCGTTCCTGGCACGGCAGTTTCGATCTGCCCCCTTGCTTTCCGACAGGTAACATGTTACCTTCCGTGTCAAGAGGAGGTGATTTTATGGGACTCAATTCAACGCAAAAGATGAGGCAATACAGAGAAAGGCTTAAAGCTTCAGGACTGCGGCCCATCCAGCTATGGGTGCCGGATGTCCGCTCACAAAAAATCATCGATGAGGTTCGAAGACAATCCGTTCGTGTCAGTTCCGACTCCAAAGAACCAGGCATCATGAAATTTGTTGAATCCGTGATGGATAATGAAGGGTGGGAATGAAACGCGGCGATGTGGTCTTAGTGGTTGTTCCTGGTGATTACGGTAAACCAAGGCCAGCGGTGGTAGTTCAGACGGATCTGGTTAATGATATCCATTCCAGTATCGTTGTGTGCCCGGTAACGAGCCGTATCCAAGATGCCGAACTATTCCGCTTAACCATTGAGCCTTCTCCGAACAATGGGCTGCAAAAAACCTCCCAAATCATGGTCGATAAAATAGTTGCCGTGCGAAGGGACAAGATTCGAGATGGTATTGGAATCCTTGATGAAGAGCTGATGATAAGGTTGAACAGATCTTTGGCTTTCTGGTTAGGTCTTGGATGATGCCGTAAAGCACCGAAGCAAGAAAAAAGGAAGATTACATGAACGTCGACGGCAAACCGATGCGGCCGATCTGGCTGGATGTGAAAAACGGTACGGTCAGGATCATCGACCAGCGGCGGCTGCCCCACGAGCTGGTCATCATGGAACTGGCGGATGTCTCGGACGCCGTGCTGGCCATCAAAGAAATGGCGGTTCGGGGAGCGCCCCTGATCGGGGTCACGGCCGCCGCGGGGGTGTACCTGGCCGTGCGGCGGGATCCGAGCGATCCGGACGCGGCCGCACGAGCCGGTCGTCTGCTCAAAGAGGCCCGGCCGACGGCCGTCAACCTGGCCTGGGCCGTGGATCGCCTGCTGGCCACCCTGGCAAAAAAACCGTCGGGAGCCGATCCGATCGGCATCGCCCGAGACGAGGTCACCGCCATCGCCGAGGAGGAGGTCGCAAACTGCCGCAACATCGGGGAGCACGGTCTGGCGTTGATCACGGCCATCCGCGAACGCCATCACAACCGTCCCGTCAATGTGTTGACCCACTGCAATGCCGGCTGGCTGGCCTGCGTCGAATACGGTACGGCCACCGCACCGGTTTACGCCGCCCATGATCGCGGCGTCCCGGTCCACGTCTGGGTCGACGAGACCCGTCCTCTCAATCAGGGCGCCCGCCTGACGGCCTGGGAGTTGGCCAAGCACGGCGTGCCCCACACGCTGATCGCCGACAACACCGGAGGGCACCTCATGCAGCACGGCCTGGTGGACATCGTCATCGTCGGCACCGACCGCACCACCTGCACCGGCGACGTGGCCAACAAGATCGGTACCTATCTCAAGGCCCTGGCGGCCCGCGACAACGGGGTGCCTTTCTACGTGGCCCTCCCCTCGAGCACTTTCGACTGGCAGCTGCGTGACGGACTCGAAGAAATACCCGTGGAAGAACGCGACCCGGATGAAATCCGCTTTGTTCAGGGCAGCGCGGACGGCATCCTTTGCCGCGTGCTGGTGCCGCCGCAGAGCAGTCCGGCGGTCAACTATGCCTTCGACGTGACGCCCGCCCGCCTGGTGACCGGTTTCATCACCGAGCGCGGCATCTGCCGGGCAACCGAAGCCGACATCCGGCGGCTTTTTCCGGAAAAGTGACGGGCTCGCCCGGCCGGAGTCTATGTGAAAAATTCGCGCCTCCAACCCGCAACCCGCAGCTCGGGACGAAACTGGAAATTTGAAACTTGAAACTGGAAGCTGGAAACTCAAAACCCTTAACTCGCAACCCGCAACCCGTAACCCGTAACTCGAAACCCGCACCCCGAACCCTTGACTTACTCACCCGAACCATTTTAAAAGAGGTCCCATGCTGACGGAAATCGAAAAAAGGGTCATCGCCGCCATTCAGGGCGACATCGAGGTCACCAGCCGACCCTACCGGCCGATCGCAAAGAGCCTGGACATCCCGGAGGAACGACTGCTGGAGATACTGCAGAACTTATGCGCTCGGGGTGTCATC
>JBAVJU010000069.1:0-3920 GCA_049687935.1 Desulfobacterales bacterium
GGTGCTCCGCAACGGAGAGGCGGCGGACGAAATCAACGCTTTGGCCTATGTGCTTCCGGCCGATCTTATCGTCATCACCACTCGGGGCCGCGGTTCCAATGGGTGTTCGAGCAGGGACAGCGTTACCGCAAGGGTTTTGCAAAAGGCGCCGTGTCCCGTGTTGATCATTTCCGCGGCTTAAGGGGCGCTGTACTTCCGATCCAACTGTTCCAATTCCTCCAGGTAATCCTCGCGATTCGAAAGGCCCATCTGGTTCCTGATATCCTGATAGGCCGTCTTGATCAGCGGCCTGATATCGATTCCCAGCGAATTCAGTTTTTTGGTGTTGGCCAGGTCGATAATTTTCACGCAGTAAAAATAGGCCAGCACTCTGATTTTCGAATCCCGCCGTAAAAGATAGGTGCGGCCCGAAATGGTGTTCAGGAAATAACATGAGTAAGCATACAGGACCTCCGGAGACGGCCGACCGGCCGTTGACGTTTTTGAGCCGCCTTCCAAAGTATACCAGCGGTAGAAAGTCTGCATAACCGGTTCGGTAATCTCATACTCATTATCGAGTACGCTTTTAATCAGACTGATCCGCTGCTTTCCTAAAACCCGGTAGAAATGCGCCATGTTTTTGAACAGCCGGTGAAGGCTGTCCGTTTCTCCGACCAGGACCGGCTCGTTTTTTGACAGCAGGTCGACCGATTCCACGTACTGTTGATAGACCCCGTCTTTCAGTTTGTAGGCTTTGATATACGGTTGTTGGTCGAGATAGGTCAAAAAGGTCTTGACCTGAGCATCGACATCCGCAAACACGATAGGCTTTCCTTTATCACCTTCAGACGATCTTTGACCCAGAGCTTCTGTTATTCTTCCATCCTTCTCGGCGGGCTTTTCGGCCTCGGAGAGTTTTTTCTCAAGGCCGGCGACCCGTTGTTCCAGCCCTGCGGTTTTTTCCTGCCATGTTTCCTGTTCGGCCGTAATGGCCTTTTGAACGGTCTTCTTGTGCCATTTCATGACATTGACGTATACCAGGACGCAGAGAGCGGCGAAGATAAGAACACCGACAAGGACTTTGGCCAACTTTCCCATATAGACCACCCTTCACCTTTGGAGGAATAGAACGCGAAGCGGATGTGGGTTCCGCTTGACGATTCACCCGGCGGCCTGCGCCGCACCAATGCCAGGAGTTTTTTAGAAGTGATTTCAAAACCCCATCCAACGCAGAATCTCTGCGTTGCGGACCTCCTCAAAATGCTCACATACTCTCATGTATGCTGTGCTTTTTCGTCAGCCCACGCCTTGATCTTCGGCGCGATCTGAAGTTTTGAGACCACTTCTAATAAAAGCGATGTTCGAATGTCAATAGGCCGACCGGCAACCGCCCGATCGACATCATGATAACAGCAAACCGGGTGCACCGAAAAAAGTCAAGTATTATATCGTCAAAATAAGGCCCTCCCCGACCGAAAGCCGGCCTATCCGCCCCTAAAATATCGGCAGACAGCCGTTGAAATCGTCGCCGCGATGTGCCATAAATCCCACTGCCGCACCTGCAAAAAAAGATTTGTCACCAACACGCCATAACGGAGACATGGGAAACTGAATGATGAAACCTCTGATCGCCATCACCTGTTCGAGGGTTGTCGGTGGTGCCTGGAGCAGTTATTCACCAGGACACTTCATGGACTACAGTTACGATGAATACAGCCGGGCTGTAAGTCATTACGGCGGCGCGCCGGTTTTACTGCCGGTTGCACAGGACGGCGAAACACTGGCGACGATCCTGCAGCACATCGACGGCTTGATATTGAGCGGCGGCCCGGACATCCATCCGAGACACTACGGCGAGTCGCCCCGCGCCAATCTGGGAGAAATCGACGAAGAACTCGATCGGATGGAACTTGCGGTCGCCCGAGAGGCCCATGGAAAGAATCTTCCGATCCTGGCCATCTGCCGGGGCATTCAAACGTTAAACGTGTGCCTGGGCGGAACGCTGTACCAGGATATTCCGAGCCAAATCGACGGGGCCATCAATCACAACCAGAAAGCCGACAAATCGATAAACACCCACAGTGTCAAGATCGCATCCGGCTCCTGCCTGGCCGGAATTTTCAAACGAAAAACGGTTTGGGTGAACGGCAAACACCATCAGGCGGTCAAGGACCCGGCCCCGGGGTTGATCGTCAGTGCCGTTGCGGAAGACGGGGTGGTGGAAGCCGTCGAAGACCCTGCGCGAAAGTTCGTCGTCGGCGTTCAATGGCATCCTGAGGGAACCTGGAACGTCGACCGGAATTCCGGAAAACTTTTCCACACGTTTCTTAAAGCCGCCGGAACGAGTGTCCACCCCTAAATCGAAGGAATTATCCCCGGGCATGCCAGGGGATTATTCCTTCGATTTAGGGGAACGGATAAGCGTTTCACCCTGAAATCGACCGGTTTGGCTTTGGGTCATTAATGGTCACCCGTCGGGACCAGCGGCGCCGTCAAAGGGGTGTGGATTTTTCTTGCCAACAGGTGTGGCCGATGGTAGGTGCTTACGATAGGCTTTACGATAAAAGTTTTGGACTGCGTTATCGGTCGTTGGCGTATCACACAATGCAGGCTCCGCCCTCCGGCCTTGCCAAAAATTTTACCTTAAAGCCTATCGCATCGGACAAGCTCTACGGGCACAACCATGATCACCCACCCCCATCTGCTCGATATCGAAGAACTCAAAACCTATTTTTTCACTTTTGACGGCACGGCCGCCGCCGTCGACGACGTTTCCTTCTTCCTCGAAAAAGGAGAAGTGCTCGGCCTTGTCGGAGAGTCCGGCTGCGGTAAAAGCGTCACCGCCTTGTCGATCATGCGGCTCATTCCGGATCCGCCCGGTAAAATCGTGCACGGCAGAATTCTCTTCGACGGTGTGAACCTGGTCGATCTGCCGATGGAGGCCATGCGAACCATTCGCGGCAAACGGATCGCGATGATTTTCCAGGAACCGATGACCTCCTTGAATCCGGTTTACACGATCGGCAATCAGATATCGGAAATGTTTGCCCAGCATGAGAACCTCTCCGGCAGGGAGAGGTTGAAGCGCTCCATCGACATGCTCAAAAAAGTCCAGATCCCGGCACCGGAGAAACGGGTGCGGGAATATCCTCATCAACTCTCCGGCGGAATGCGCCAACGCGCGATGATCGCCATGGCGCTGGCCTGCGATCCGGAGATTCTGATCGCCGACGAACCGACCACGGCACTGGATGTCACGGTTCAAGCCCAGATCCTTGATTTAATGCGCCAATTGAAACAGGATTTTGACACCGCCATCGTCATGATCACCCATGATTTGGGTGTCATTGCCGAAATCGCCAACCGCGTGGCGGTAATGTACGCCGGAAAAGTCGTCGAGGAAGCCGCTACTCTTACCGTATTCAGGAATCCGAAGCACCCCTACACCCAGGGGCTGCTGAGGTCGATCCCCAGGTTGGGGGAGCGGTCCCGGGCTGACCGCAAACGCCTGGAGGAAATCAAAGGCATCGTACCGAGCCTGCTGAACCTTCCGGCGGGCTGTGCCTTCAACCCGCGCTGCCCTCACGCGATGGACATCTGCCGCCACACGATGCCGGATCTGCCGGAGATGGAAACCGGACACCGCGTGCGGTGCTGGCTTTACATATCACATTAAAGGGTAGGCCCCGGGGAAAACCTTGTGAACGATCCCCTGATCAGAGTCGACAACCTCAAGGTTCACTTTCCGATTAAGAAAGGATTGTTTCATAAAGCCGTCGGGTATGTTTATGCGGTGGACGATGTCTCGCTGTCGCTGCAGAAGGGCGAAACCCTGGGCATCGTGGGAGAAAGCGGTTGCGGTAAAACCACCACCGGCCTGGCCATCATGCGATTGATCGAACCAACCGGGGGCGCCGTCTTTTTTAAAGGCGAGAATATCA
>JBAVJU010000070.1:0-5163 GCA_049687935.1 Desulfobacterales bacterium
TTGGGGCTTTGGCCAGACGGTGCCGTTTTCCCTCACGCGGACGACGCGCGACGGGGTTCTGCTGGGGGGCTCTTTTTCAGGGTTGAAGGATATCGGTGAATCGGTCACTCAGGCGTCCGCCGCCGCGCTTGCGGCCTCGCGGACCATTCACGGCGCCGGCGGCGGGCTGGCCCTTGAGCCGGAAGCCGAAAAGGAGTTTAGAGACGTTTCGCGGGAGGTGCCCAGCATCCTGGTGATCATCTGCTCCTGCGGCGGGACCCTGGCGGAAGCCTCCGTGGTGGACGAGCTGAGGCGGCAGGTGGCCGCCGATCCACTGGTGGTGGGGGTGGAGGTCATCAACAGAACCTGTACGGCCGAGGGATGGAATGATCTGGTCGAACGGGTGGAAAGCCGCCGGCCGAATCGGGTTCTGATCGGTGCCTGCTTGCCGTATGTGTATGCCCGTAAGATCCGGCAGTTGGCGCGCAAGGTCGGTCTTGATCCGTCTTTGATGGACGTGGTGGATATCCGCTTGCTGAACTTGCCGCCGGCCTCAGACGTCCAGCCACCCCAACCGCAAGGCGGCCCCTCAGTAAACCGGCTGCGTTCCGTACTGGAAATGGGCCTGGCCCGCCTGAAGCGCATCGATCCGTCACCGACGGTGTCGGTGCCGATTCGGCAGCGCGCACTGGTGGTGGGAGGCGGTATTGCCGGCATGACGGCGGCCCTGGCGATTGCCGATCACGGTTTCCCGGTGGAGATCGTCGAGAAGGCCGATCGACTCGGCGGCAACCTGAACTGGCTCAAACAGACATTAGAAGGGCAGCCGATCCCGGACTTGCTGGCAGAAACCGGACAGAAGGTGGAAAAACATCCCATGGTGTCGGTGCGCACCGACAGCCGGGTTTTGGCCGCCTATGGGAATGTGGGGCAGTTTTACACGACGATTGAAAACTCGAAGGGTGCGGTAGAGACGCTCGAGCATGGCGTCACGATTCTGGCCACCGGCGGCGGCGAGGCCCGCACGACATCCTACGGTTTCGGTACCAGCCCGGCCATCATCACCCAGAAGGAGCTGGAACAGAAACTGGCCGACCGCTCCATCGACCCGCAGGCCCTCGACACCGTGGTCATGATACAGTGCGTCGATTCGCGCGAAGAACCACGCAATTACTGCAGTCGGGTGTGTTGTGCGTCCGCTCTCAAACATGCCCTGCAGATGAAGGATCAGAATCCAAACATCGCCGTGTATGTCCTGTATCGCGATATGATGACCTATGGTTTTACGGAAACCTACTACACCCAGGCGCGCAAAAATGACATCGGTTTCATCCAGTATAGCCTGGAAAACAAACCGCGGGTCGAGGTCAACCAGGGCACTGTAACGGTGAACGTCTTCGAGCCAATCATCGGCAAGACCATCGAGATCAGCACCGATCTGCTGGTTCTGGCCACCGGCGTTGTTCCGAATCTTCCGGCCGATCTTGCCGCCGCATACGGAATTGACCGCGACATGGATGGGTTCTTCCAAGAAGCCGAGTCGAAGTGGCGACCGGTCGATGCACTCAAGGAGGGGGTCTTCGCCTGCGGTCTGGCGCACTCGCCGCGCTCGATCGCCGAAACGATCGCCACCGCCGAGGCCGCGGCCCAGCGCTCTCTGCGACTTCTGAACCGCAAGAATCTTCCGGCCGGCAAAGTTCTGGCGCGGGTTCATCACAGTCTCTGCTGCCTTTGCGAGCGGTGCATCGAGGCCTGTCCCTACGGCGCCCGCATGCTGGATGTCGATCAGCAGAAGGTGATTGTGAACCCGCTCATGTGTCAGGGGTGCGGAAGCTGTGCGACTGCGTGCCCGAACAAGGCCTCGGTTTTGGAGGATTTACGGCAAGAGCAGATGTTCGATGTCATCGACGCGGCGCTCCTCTGAAAGAGGGAGGATGGATGCCAATTTGCTGTGAACCGCCACAAGGTCACCAAAAATTCCCTCTCCCTGGGGAGAGGATTAGGGTGAGGGGATAAAATCGACGACATCCTTCAACCGGCCGAACGGGCATAACCGGCTCAACCGGCACAACTTGATAAGATAGGCGCCTCCGCCCGGATAACCGATTTCGAGTCGCGGCTGAAACTCGCCGCCGACAGGGCCTAAGCCCGGAGCAGGCATGACATTAAATAAAGGGTTTGGATTTATCCGCAAAAGTTGTGCCTCCCATGCGGCATTGGCACCGGGTCCGGTCCAAGGCCCTGTCGGCGGCTCAGACAGTCAGCCGCTCTTCGAAACCGGTTATCCGGTCTCCGGCGCATCGTTTTAAGGCATCATGGCGACTCAAGGGCACGGTGAGCGTTAAGTCATTAAAATAGAGGATATCAATTAACTGACACAACTGACCCAACCGACTTAACTGACTCAACCATTTTCGAGCCGTTCATCCGGGCTCCGGCGCATCGTTTTAAGGCATCGTGGCGATCCAAAGAGCCACGAGTGTTTACAAGGGGATTCGAAATGACGACGAAAATCAAAGGCGAAATCGATTTTTCAGACGAAGCGGGCAGCGATGATTTGGCACCGGTTCGAAAGATGGTGCAGGCCTGCATCCAGTGCGGTACCTGCACGGGATCCTGTCCCAATGAATTTGCGATGGATGTCACCCCCCGCCGGCTCTGGCGGCTGGTGCTGACCGGCCAGAAAGAAGAGATTTTCCAGAGCAAGACCTTCACCCTGTGCTCCTCCTGTTATTACTGCACCCTGCGGTGTCCCCGTGGGTTGCCGCTGACAGAGGCCATGGGGGCGCTCAAGCAGATGGCCGCGCGGGAAGGCCTGTCCCAATACCGGCAGAGCATCCTCTTCTACAAGAGCTTTATGGAGAGCGTGCGGCGCCATGGTCGGGTCAGGGAGATGGAATTCATGACCCTTTACTTCAACGCCATGAAGAATCCCCTATTGCCGCTGCGGTTTGCGGCGCTGGGCATAAAGCTGATGCTGAAGGGAAAAGTCCACCTGCAAATTCCTTCCAAAGGCGACGGCGCGTTGGCAGCGCTGTTCCGGAAGGCCGAGGAACTGGAGGAGGCTCCATGAAATATTTGTACTACCCTGGTTGTTCCCTCGAAGGTTCGGCCCGTGAATACGATCTGTCCACCCGCGCCTTCCTGACCGCTGTCGGGGCCGAACTGGTGGAAATTGAGGACTGGACCTGCTGCGGCGCCAGCGCCGCCGAAGCCACCAACCGGCACCTGGCGTTGGCTCTGCCGGCCCGCAACCTGGCACTGGCGGAAAAGATGGGCGGGATAAAAGAGATCCTGGTGCCGTGCAGCGCCTGTTATCTCAACCTCAAGGCCGTTGAAGAAAAGGTTAAACACGATTCCGCGCTTTTGGATCGGATCAATGCGATCCTCGCCGTGGAAGACCTGCAGTTGACGGGACGGGTTCGCGTTCGGCACCTGCTGGAGGTGATCGTGCGGGACATCGGCCCGGATCTGATATCCAAGAAAACCATACGGCCCCTTGAAGGGTTGTCGATCGCACCCTATTACGGCTGCCAGTGCCTCAGGCCTTATTCTGTTTTCGATGATCCGGAGGCACCGCAGTCGATGACCCCCATCCTCGAAGCCGCCGGTGCGGCGGTCCATCGGTGGGACATGGGCGGCAAATGCTGCGGGGCCTCGCACATGAACACCAAAATGGCGGTCGGCATGGAGCTGGTTCGCTCGATCCTCTCGCACGCCAGGGGGGCCGATGCCGTCGCAACGGTCTGTCCCATGTGCCAGATGAACCTGGAAGCCTACCAGAGCAAGGTTTCGAAATTAGGCGGTGAGAACCTTGCCGTTACCGTTCTCTACCTGCCGCAACTGCTGGGACTGGCACTGGGTCTCTCCGAGCAGGAGGTGCGGCTGGATTTGAATCTGGCCGTGACGGCCGGCTTTCAGCAAAAACTGCGTCACGCCGAACACGTTCCCGCTTGAGCCGGGGTGCAGGGCGGTCATCCGGTCGAACAGATTCCGGGGGCATCGACTGCGGCATATCAATATGGTTAATTTATTCAAATATTTTCATCATCGACTGGTCACCAAACTCATCCTGACCGTGGGGTTGACGCTGCTGCTTTCGATTTCGACCTGGGCTTACTTCAATATCGATTACCAGAAAGAAAAGCTCATGGACGAAATCGTCCAGTCGACCGACCGGTTGACCAATACCATCAAGCTCGGTGCCCATTACTCGATGATGCTCAACTCCCGCGACGACATCAACCAGATCATCAACAACATCGCGCGTCAGAAGGAGATCGAGAATATTCGCATCTACAACAAAGAGGGGGAGATAAAATTTTCAAACCAGACCGCGGAGGTCGACAGCAAGACCAACATCAAGGCCGAAGCCTGCGACATCTGCCACCGCACCGAACCGCCGCCGACCGACCTCAAGGTCAGCGAGCGGACCCGGATCTTCACTTCGCGCAAAGGCTACCGGCTGCTTGGCATCATCAGTCCCATTCGCAACGAACCGGGGTGTGCCACCGATGCCTGCCATGTTCATCCGGAGGGCAAGAAGATCCTCGGCGCGCTCGATGTCGTGGTCTCGCTGCGGGAAACCGATAACCAGATTCTGACGGCGGAAAAAGGGATCATCGGGCTGGCGATGGTTCTGTTTCTGTTGACCTCCACCATCATCTTCATCATCGTCCTCAAGTTCGTCAGCCAGCCGGTAAAGAAGCTGATCGACGGAACGCGGCAGATCGCCAAGGGCGATCTGAACACCAAGTTGGCCATCGACCAGGCCGACGAGATGGGGCAGCTGGCAGTGGCCATCAACCAGATGGGCAAGGAAATCCAGCAAAAACAGGCCGAACTGAACAAACAGCGCAATGAGTACCAGACGTTGTTCGAACGCACGCCTTGCTTGATAACGGTGCAGGACCGTGACTACAGGCTCCTGAGGTTCAACCAGGATTTCGCCGAGCGGTTCGATCCGCGGGTTGGCGATCACTGCTACAAGGCCTACAAGGGACAGGACTATAAATGTGCCAATTGTCCGGTCGAGCGGACATTCATTGACGGACTGCCCCACTTCGGGGAAGAAACCGGTGTCAACAAAGACGGCACCGAAGCCCACTGGATATTTCGGACGTCTCCTATTTTCGATGCCGACGGACAAGTCGTGGCGGCGATGGAGATGAGTCTCGACATTAC
>JBAVJU010000071.1:0-3948 GCA_049687935.1 Desulfobacterales bacterium
TCCGCAAACAGCCGCTTTCCTCAATCCCGGCGTCCAAAATGGCAAGTCATCTTCGAGCAAGCCCTAAGATGGCCCCTTATAGCCGATACCGTTGAAGAAAAGGTCGACCAAGGGATCTGCCATTGACACCAGATCATATCGTCCCCCGGAGTGGAGCCAAGTGTTGATCACTTCGTCAACCGCACCGATGATAAACCGTTTGACCAGCCCCAGATACAGATCTTTGCGGATAATGCCCTCGGCCTGGCCGTTTTCCACGATTTCGGCAATGATATCGAGATACATCTGCGACATCTCCCTGATCTGCTCCTCGGCCCGGCGAGTGAGCCGGTGGGTTTCGGTCTGGTAGACGATGGCCAGATCCCGGTCCCGTTGAAATTCTTCAAGGTGCCGTCGGACGAGGTTTCTCAACTTCTCGACGGCATTGCCCCCGCAATCGACTTCTTCTCTGAAGCGCTCGAAAACCTGCTTGGTTTTGTATTTGAAAAACTGAACCAGGATATCGTCCTTGTTTTTGAAGTACAGATAGATGGTCCCATCGGCCACACCGGCTTCTCGGGCGATTTTGGCAACGGTCGACTGATGATATCCGTGCCGGGCAAATACCTTGATGGCCGCTTCGAGGATGCGGTGGTATTTATCGTTTTTATCGCGGGTACTGATGGCCTGACTCCTGCGTGATCAGATGAATTATGAATGAATGTTCATTCATTTTACAGTGGCACCCGGTGCTTGTCAAGGGCAATTGCCGGACGGCTGCATCGGAAATTATATAAATGATTTCAGAAGCATAAAACTTTGCATCGGAATCAAGGCGGGTTTTTCAACTGCGAATCCAACCGCTGGCAGCGAAATGATCTGAAGATATGTTCATTTTATTCGTCGGCCAAACGAATTCTGACGGCGCCGGCGTGGGCCGTCAGGCCCTCTGTTTCCGCCAGGCGAATAATGTCACCGGCTTCTTTCCGGAACGCGGCCTTTGAATAATGGACGATACTCGTTTTTTTGACAAAGTGCCCCACCGAGAGAGCCGAGGCAAACCGGGCGGTTCCGGCCGTCGGCAGCACGTGATTGGGTCCGGCGACATAGTCGCCCACCGGTTCGGGGGTGTAGGCACCCAGAAAAACAGCACCGGCATTTCGAATGCGGCCAAGCAAATCAAAAGGCGCTTCAAGGTGCAGCTCCAGGTGTTCCGGCGCGATCCGATTGGCCAGATCGACAGCTGCATTAAGATCGGGAACAACCATGATGGCTCCGTAGCGGTCCAGGGAGGCTTCGGCAATTTCCCGTCGGGTCAGGGCCTGAAGCTGGGGTCGCAGAGCTTGGACAACATCTTCTGCGGTCCGCCGATCGTCGGTGATCAGAACGGCCGATGCCAGCGCATCGTGTTCGGCCTGCGAAAGGAGATCGGCAGCAATGAAACGCGGGTCGGAAAAACGGTCGGCGAGGACGAGAATCTCACTGGGTCCGGCCACCATATCAATGCCCACGGTGCCGGCCACGATTTTTTTGGCCAGGGTGACATACAGGTTGCCGGGACCGGCGATGACATCCACCTTCGGAACAGTTTCGGTTCCATATGTGAGCGCCGCAATAGCCCAGGCGCTGCCGATCTTGTAGATCTCACTCACGCCCGCCTTACGGGCCGCCATGAGAAGATGCGGGTTGACGCGACCGTCACGGGTCGGGGGAGTGACCATGACGATCCGCTCCACGCCGGCGATTCTTGCCGGGATCGCACCCATCAGGACCGAAGAGACCAGCGGTGTGGTGCCCGCTCTGCCGCCGGGAACATAAATCCCCGCGGCCTGCACCGGGTTGACCATCTGGCCGACCAAAGTCCCCGGTCGGTCGGTATTGATCCAGGATTTCGGCAGCTGAAGCCGGTGAAAAGATTCGATCTGCGCGATCGCACGATTAAGCGCCCGGCGGAAGGCGGCATCCACCTGTCGGGTCGCCTCCTTGAACTCCGACTCGGTAACTGCCAGCGACCCCGTCTGCAGGCCGGGGGCATCGAATCGGTTGACGTATTTTATCAGGGCAGCGTCACCGTTTCGGCGGACATCCTCCAGAATACGGTTCACAGCTGAAACATCTTTCTTCTTGAAGCTCAACCCGCGGCTTACAATCGCGGCGAGCTTTTTCTCGGCGGCCTCAGATGGATAATCATAAATTTTCATGGCGTCTCCCTATCCACTCGCAATAAATTTGTCAACAGTCGGTCAGAGCCGGGGGCGACGCGCAGGACCCTCGGCCGTTCATTTCGCCCCAGACAACGGTGACCGAAGGCGTTTTCAATTTAATGAACCTGACCTCAAAATCAAGTTGACATCCGCCGTGCGATCGGTGCAAATACGTCACGTGCCGGACGACGATTTCCCGTGCATTTTTCACGCAGAGGGGCCTTCCGTCCACAGTCGCTGCGGCCCACGCCACAATGCTAAAACCTGATTGGAGGAGATCATGAGCGCAAAAAGGATCTACAATTTCAACGCCGGACCGGCCGCGCTGCCCTTGCCGGTGCTCGAAGAAATTCAGGCGTCGCTCCTGAATTACGGCGGTTCAGGCATGTCTGTCACGGAAATCAGCCACCGCTCCAAGTGGTTCGACGAAATCATCAACGATGCGATCGCAAGAACCAAGCGCCTGCTGAACCTCTCAGACGATCACCGGGTGTTGTTCCTGCAGGGCGGCGCCAGCCTGCAGTTCTGCATGGTCCCGATGAATTTTCTGACGGACGGACAGACCGCCGACTACGTGGATACCGGTACCTGGTCGACGAAAGCCGTCAAGGAAGCTCAAATCCTGAAAAAAAATGTTCGGGTAATCGCATCTTCGGCCGACAAAAATTATACCTATATACCGAAAGAGATTCCTTTCGACCCGAAGGCGGCCTATGTCCATATCACGTCCAACAACACCATCAAGGGAACCCAGTGGCAGCAGTTCCCGGACACCGGCAGCGTTCCGCTGGTCGCCGACATGTCCTCTGACATAATGAGCCGTCCGTTCGATGTCGCCTCCTTCGGTCTGATCTATGCCGGTGCGCAAAAAAACATCGGTCCGGCCGGCGTGTGCTTGGTCATTATCCGGGAAGACCTGCTCGCACGCGTACCGGAAAACCTGCCTTCCATGCTCAGCTACACCACCTATGCCGCCAAAAATTCGATGTACAACACCCCACCGTGCTTCGCCGTGTACGCCGTACAGCTGGTCTTGAAATGGATGGAAGAAACCATCGGCGGTCTCGCGAAAATGGCCGTGATCAACCGCGAAAAGGCGGACCGGCTGTATCATTATCTCGATTCCAGCGACTTTTACCGGCCCACAGCGATGGGGGACAGCCGGTCGATGATGAATGTCACCTTCCGACTGGCCGGGGAGGATCTCGAGAAACGCTTCGTCGAAGAGGCTTTGGCGAACGACCTGGGCGGTCTCAAGGGTCACCGGTCGGTGGGTGGCTGCCGGGCCTCGATTTACAATGCCACCACACTTGAGGCGGTCGATGCCTTGATCGATTTCATGAAGCGCTTCGAGGCCAAAAACGGGTGACCGGGTCCTGCGGCGGCGAAGAACGGTGGGGTGCAGTCGGCATTTTGGGTTTTACTTGACATTACCGATAAATACCCATAATGACAGATAGTGAAAAAGGTCACCGGGTTTTGCCGGATGTTGAGAATTCTGGACACAAAACAACCGTAATTTAGTTGTCGCAAAGGAGGTTCCCAATGGACAAAATACTTCGCATCGACATGGGCGCGGAAGGCGGTCCGAAGGTCAGAACCGAACCGCTCGAAAGTTACGCCGGCCTGGGTGGACGGGCCATGACATCGGCCATCGTCGCCAAGGAGGTGCCGCCGCTCTGCCACCCCTTGGGCGCCGACAACAAGCTGGTCATCGCCCCGGGACTTCTCAGCGGAACCACGGCCGCCATGTCGGGCCGGCTGT
>JBAVJU010000072.1:0-1760 GCA_049687935.1 Desulfobacterales bacterium
GAGACCCTGCTCTATGCGCCCGAGATAAAGTTTTTCGCCACCCAACTCGAAACCACCGGCAACCTGGAAACAAAAATCAAGGGGATGTACGTGGCCGGTGACGGGCCGGGGGTGGCCGGCAACATCGTTTCGGCCAGCGCAACCGGTCTGATCCCCGCCAAAGATATCGTCTCGTGAATGGCATCATCCTCTCACTCACCGCCTGGGGATTCATTTACGCCATCACGGTTTGGATGTTTTAACCTTATCGCCCGCACTCTCCTCTCGGTTGATCACCGTCTTGCAAACCGGCTATCGTTTACTCCCGGGGTAATTTCAATACGAAGGGAACGGCCGCCAACCCTAAAAGGGCGCTGACAAAATAGGTCGACTTCAGTCCGATCTGATCGCCGACGAATCCGACCACCACAACGACGGCCGACCGGGCGATGAAAGAGATCATCATGAAAAAGCCGTTGGCGGCCGAAGGACTGCTTTGGGCATGCTCCTGGACCAGAGCCAGCATGACCGGAGTGGTTGACAGGAGTGTAAATCCCACCATAACCAGGGCCGCCAACCCAATCCAGCCGCCGGTGGCCGTAAAAAGAAACAGGCTGGCCGGTGCCCCGAGCA
The DNA here is from genome assembly GCA_049687935.1 of Desulfobacterales bacterium. Lineage (GTDB taxonomy): Bacteria > Desulfobacterota > Desulfobacteria > Desulfobacterales > SG8-13 > JARFQH01. The sequence goes on from JBAVJU010000072.1 coordinate 613, forward strand.
ATGACATCAGCAGAATCCGGCGGCGGCCGAACCTGTCGCTGAGAGAACCGGCGGTGAGCACCCCGGCCACTCCGGCGGCTTCAAAAACAGTCAGACCGATTCCGGCCAGCCAAAGGTTGCCGGTTTGCTGGTTGATGAAGGTCGGCAGAAAGGCCGTGATGGATGCGTGCATGAATCCGCGGAAAAAAAGAATGGCGCTCAGGGGCCGCAAGACGTGCCGCATTTCCCGCCAGGTGCCGAGGACGGATGTGCGCTGTCCGGTGTCGGTCCGAATCGGGATGTCCTTGAATCGCAGAAAAAGCCATAATGAGGCCAGGATGCCCACGAGCATAACCGGATAAAACCCCTCCAGACCCAGCAGAGACACTGCACCGACGGCTGCGAGCGGCCCCAGCGAGCGCGCCAGTTCGCCACCCGTCATGAAAAAGCTCATTCCGCGCCCCTTTTTCGACCCGGACAGGCGCGCCACCATGACCGGTGCCGGGACGTGAAAAATGGCAACGCTGACACCGGCGATCAACAGCAGAATCAACAGGACCCCGTAACTGGGTGCCGTCCCGATCAGGCTCATGCTGGCGGCCGTTATTCCAGGCGCCAATATAATGAAATAACGAACGCTGATGCGGTCGGCCAGAGTGCCGAGGTAGGGGTTCAGCAAGGCCGGCACCTGCATGACAGTGGTAAGAAATCCGGCTTCGGTAAGAGAAATGGAAAGTTTTTTTATCAGCAGCGGAAGCAGCGGCGCCAAAAAACTGGAGTACACGTCGTGGATGAAGTGGCAGATGGACAAGGAGACGACCTGACCGGTCTGAAAGCTTTTCACCGGGCGGTCGTCGACGGCTGCGTGCGCAGAGGCCGTTGTCTTTGGTGGCATCGCATTCATGAAGGCTCGCCGTTAATCCTTACGGCCGGTCGGCCGGTTAAATAATGACGGCCGAGTGATCCCTTGACAGCCTGAAGGCTTTCGATGGCCGGCGGTGTGAACCCGAACACCAAATCGAGAAAACTCATGGTGATGCGAAAAGTGGCCCCCCATAGCCGCTCGGTTTGGCCATAGCGACTGTGCAGAAAACAGGGGAATTCCTTGATGTCTTGAGCGTGGCGGTTGTCGTTCGAAACGGCGATGTTCATAACGCAGCGGGCGTAGT
>JBAVJU010000073.1:0-14647 GCA_049687935.1 Desulfobacterales bacterium
ATTTTGGTTCAAGGGCGACAAGCACATCTAACATGCTTAACTTCCCCATAATTTTACTGTCTTTATCAAATACCAATAATGCTCTAGGTGCATAATCTGACCGTACAAACTTTTTTCTGGTTTCCACTAAGGCCGTAACAGCTTCAAATAAGTTAGACTCTCCAGATATTGTGGCATACTCAGATCTTGGTACCATCAAATCTTTCACAATAATTCTTTTCATGCTATCCTCCTAAATTCTATATATTTCAACTTTCAGAAAAGAGGCAAGAAAAATGAATAAACCGAAAAATAATCAGCTCTTACTCTTGGAGTTTTTCTTGCAAATATCTGAATAATCGCAACAGTTCAGGTACATAAAGAATATCGATTACATCATAGCCTTTGGTATCGATGCGATGATTAAGGTCCCACTGCCAGGCTCGGATTTTAGTTGGAAGGTCCCATTGCAAATTTCAGTCCGCTCTTTCATGCTGCGCATCCCGAAGCCCTTCTTGGTTTGATTCATATCCAGCAAATTTAAAACTTTGAATCCGCATCCATTGTCTCTAATTTTGAGTAATATTAAATTGTTGCATTCAGTGATCTCAATTTTGACAAAATGGGCGCCGCTGTGTTTGCCTATATTGTTCAAGGCTTCCTGAACCACTCGGTAAATAACCGTTTTGATATCATCAGAAATATCATTAGAAACGTCGATGTGGGATACGATTTCGATATCGGGGTAAAACTCTTTAAAATATTTGAAGTACTCTGACAAAGCCGCTGCCAATCCGCAATCGTCAAGAAGTGGCGGATGCATTTGGTAAGAGATGTGTTTGCTTTCTTCAATAACCTCGGTTAAATGGTCAATAATTTTCCCAAGAGGCATAAACCCATCGGGAAGAGTACGGTTAGATTCCATCAATCGGGACTCCAGTAACATCTTTATCCCCGCCAGGCTTCCGCCGATGCTGTCATGAATTTCTTTAGACATCGCCTTTCGTTCATTTTCCATGGCGAAAACGGTTTGTCGCGTAAGCTCTCTGAAATGCATGTTGCGCGATTCTAATTCGTTAGTACGCTCTTTAACTTTCTGTTCAAGTTCATTTCTGGATTTCTCAAGCTTTATCTGGAAATTTTTAATTTTTTGCAACATGTTAAAACTCAGAAAAATGATACAAAAAGCCATACATAAAATTAAAATCGATTCAAAAATGCTTTCATTGTAATTTATGGGCGTAACCGGTGCGCCCAAAATAAAGTGCGGCAAATCAGATATCTCATTTATCCACACAATAAAAATAATACTAAGAAATCCTATTACTTCCAATGCAATAATGTTATTTATTGTTCTTTTTTTATGTAGCATCAAAATTGTGGTGATTCTTTTAACAATAACTGCAATACAACCACAACAAGCCAAAAATATATAGACATATCAGGAGATGTTGAAGTATTTCTTGATCCAGGCAACTATCTGGTGATCGGTCATTTTATCAGCCGTTTCGGTTCCTACCAGTCTTACAGCCAAGGATTTATCAGCTTCCACCTCTTTTTGAAGTTCGATTTTGGATTCACCGGGTCCCAGGATAATGAACTTATCCCCGTAACGCACCGCCTCAATAATTTTGCGGTAGTATCGACGTAACTGCTGGTTGTATCGCTTTTCGATTTTTCCCTCCGCCACTGCTTCCTGTGGGCCGTAGGGGGTCTTGCGGGTTCGCGATCCGCCGGAAGGCCTCACGCGGCGCATCACGCCTGATTCGATCCTGGTAATGGATGTTGGGTTCTCCTCCTGCTCCGATTCGGCTCTGCCGATGGAAACAATAACCGCCTTGTGGTGGTCCAACCAGACACCAATGCAGGTTTTCATTTATTCTCCAATAAGGGGGCTATTGCCCCCCTCGTGAAAAACAGATTAAGACTAAAGCTACCCCCATTGTCAAGACAAATTATTGTAATGAAAGGGAAAATTTAAAGCAATGCGGTTTTGTCCGGTCCCTCTCCGGTGAAATGCTGAATGTTGACTGGTTATTTAATCTTTACATCAATCGCTTTGGGCTTGGATTCTTCAGTTTTAGGAATGGTAAGCGTGAGCATCCCATCCTTGAAGGATGCTTCAATTTTGCCTTCATCCACGTTGTCAGGAAGCGTGAAGCTGCGCGTAAAACTGCCGTAGAAACGCTCGACCCGATGGAATTTTTTGTTTTTCTCTTCCTTTTCCTGCTTTCTTTCGCCCCTTAAGGTCAGAACACCGTTGTCAACCGTAACCTTGACATCTTCTTTTTTGACCTCGGGAATCTCAGCCTTGATGCTGAAAACCTTGTCCGTCTCAGCGATGTCAACGCGAGGTGCCCAATCCGCGGTTGTCAGGACCTCCTGACTTCCTCCGCGCGGCCAGCTCAGTGCCTTGGTGTAGCGATCGAACATGTCCTCCATTTCTCGAAAAGGATCCCATTTTGTCAGTTGCATAATCGAACCTCCTTTCTCTATTTGATAGCCGTTGTTATCCTTCATAAGGGCAGCCTGAAAACTGTCCCCTCAAAATAACCAAATGAATACTATGTAAGTACAGCAAATTAAATGCCATGGAGAATGCACTGGCTGGCAGAATAATTACCACACAATAACAAGCAATTAGGATGAATGGGCCTAAAAGCTTACACGGAGCGGACGCCAGTAAATTTTACAATGTGTAAAACGACGTTGATTGGATTTGATCTGAATTGGACTCTTTCTATTAAGCATCATTCCTGAGAGGGTCGGTTTTAAAATATCCGCATTGAAGGTGTAAAAGCCTGAGACTCTAAAGGAGTTTGTCATTTTGAATTTTTACCCAAAAACACGCCTAAATTTAGATGGAGTGTACAAAGAAAACCTGGCCTGTCAAAACCTGCACTTTCTTTGACACTATCCGGACCTAAAAACAATTCCGCAATTGCATCTGTGATCTCATCGCCAAAGGCAAACCCTACATAAGACAAACTGCACAGCATCACCAGCACGACCATCAGGGACTTGAAATTTAATCGAGTCAAAATCATTCCTCCTATGCGAACTAAAAAGCGGCAAGGAACACGAAATTGATGAACGACAATTATGTTTGAGGTTCAACGACAATTAGAATTGCGGTTACCGAACAAACAAAAGATGATATTGTGTTCCTAATTTCAGCAACCTTATCTGCCAACCCAGTTCTGGACCTTCAAACCTGGTAAGCGTTGAAACTCCCGCTCGTTGTTGGTTACTATCGTAAGGGCTGCAGCCTTAGCGTGTGCGGCAATCCACAAATCGTTGTTACCGATAGGCTTCCCTTTGGACTCTAATGATGCAAGGATGGCCGCATAAGTTTTCTCGGAACTCTCTGGCATCGGCAAAACAGGAACAAAGACTTTGAACTGCTCCAGCATCTGCAAGGCCTTTTTACACTGCTGACTTTTCTCAGCACCATACAGCAGTTCCCCCCACGTGATAACTGAGATCGCAGCATCACCGGGTTTAAGCTACCGATCAACTCCGCTCGGCGGCTTTGTCCGTAACCCGCTTTCATGTAAGCAGCGTAACCGCGTCTGGTTGCTGCCGGTGAGTACCCAAAAATGATATCTACAAAAAAAGAAGGGGCTTAGGAAATAACCTAACCCCCTTGATTTGGATTCAATTTTCCGGTGCGGAAATGAAAGTCGCGTGCCGTCGGTTTGGTTCAGCTCAAGACCGCACTGTTTTTCGTGTCCGCAGGCGGTGGCGTCATGTTAGCTCACCTCCACTCGTTTCGATGTCGCCAGGGCCGGTTGCGGCAAAGCGCCGCCGGGACCGCCGCCAGTGACCATACCGCCATAGGACGAAACCTCGAAGTCCGGATAAGCATTGCCGGCATGTTCCGCAAGATCCAGCCCCTCGAGTTCCTCTTCGGGGGAGACGCGTAGACCGATGGTCTTGGCGATCAGTTTGAACAGGATGAAGGTGGTCGGGAAAACCCACAGGAAGCAGGTCACGATGCCCAGGAGCTGAACACCGATAGCGGACAGCGACAAACCGTCGATGGCAAAAATTCCCGCGGAAAGGGTTCCCCAGGCGCCGCAGACGCCGTGCACCGAAATAGCGCCCACCGGGTCGTCCACCCGTATCTTGTCGAAGAAGAGCACCGAGAACATCACGAGCACACCGGCGACGGCCCCGATGATGATGGCACTGCCGGGCGTGACGGTGGCACACGGGCTGGTGATCGCCACCAGTCCGGCCAAGGCGCCGTTGAGGCTCATGCCGATTTCGGGCTTGCCGAATTTAAGCCAGGAGGCCAGCATGGCCAGGATGCATCCGGCGGCGGCGGCCAGGTTGGTGTTGACGAAAATCATGGCGATGTCCGTGTTGGCCGCCGTGGTGGAGCCGGGGTTGAAGCCAAACCATCCCAACCACAGGATGAAAACCCCCAGAGCCGCCAGGGGCATGTTGTGCCCCAGGATCGGTTTGACACGGCCGTCCTTGGTGTATTTGCCCATTCGGGGGCCGAGAACGATGGCGCCGGCCAAGGCCGACCATCCGCCGACCGAGTGAACCACCGTGGAACCGGCGAAGTCGATGAAACCCAGTTTTTCCAGCCAGCCGCCGCCATGGAAGAGCCCCCCCCAGGCCCAGCCGCCGAAGAGAGGATAGACCAGGGCACTGATCACGAAACTATAAATCAGATAACCGGAGAATTTGGTCCGTTCGGCCATGGCGCCGGAGACAATGGTGGCCGCCGTGGCGGCGAACACCACCTGGAACATCCAGAAGGCCAGCACCCAAGGATCACCACCGACCTTAAAGTCGCTGAGAAAAAATCCCGTGGTGCCGAACCACCCGGTGGCGGACTCACCGAACATGAGGCCGAAACCGAGGACAAAGAAGCCCAGAGTGCCGATGGAAAAATCCATCAGGTTTTTCATCATGATGTTGATGGCGTTTTTGGCCCGCGTGAAGCCGGTTTCCACCATGGCGAAGCCGGCCTGCATGAAAAAGACAAGGGCGGCAGCCACCAGGGTCCACACGTAATCCGCGTGGGTTTGCACCAGTTCGATGGCGGTGCGGTTGGATTCAATTGTGGCCGGTTCGTCAGCGGCCCAGGCCAGAGTGAAGTTGACAACGAGAAACAGCAGGGTAAAAATGACTTTTTTCATGGTGGGTCAATGCCTCCTTCCCGATGAGGTGCGTGAATAGGTTAAAAGGGTGATTGAATTTTAAATCGCACTCGGGCCGGTTTCACCGGTCCGGATTCTGACCGCCTCTTCCATGGACGATATAAAGATTTTCCCGTCCCCGATTTTGCCGGTTTTGGCGGTCTCCTTGATCACCTCGACCACCTTGTCCGACAACTCGCCGTCGACCACGATCCCGATCTGAACCTTAGGTACGAAGTCGACCTGATATTCGGCCCCGCGGTAGATTTCCTTGTGACCGCGTTGACGTCCGAAGCCTTTCACTTCGGTGATGGTCATCCCGGTGATGCCGATTTTATTGAGGGCTTCCTTCACATCGTCCAGTTTGAACGGCTTGATAATGGCTTCAATTTTTTTCATGAAACGTCTCCTGTTGCCTGATTAAAATGAGCGGTTATTCCGCTGGAACTTGTCGTGCCTACTGAGCAAACCATGTGCCACTTCAGCCGAGGGCAGTGATAAAATTATAATATATCTTAATTATTGACTTTATTAATATATGCGCGCGTGCCGGGCGATTGTCTTGAATATACAATTTTGTTTTTTTTGGTTTTATAAAAAACAATTATGTATTTTTTATTGCATGGAAAAACAAATGCGTTCTTTCAGAACGTCCGCCGGAAGTGGCGTGGCGATGGAGAAGATGGGTGCGCGCGGAAACAGTCGATCGGAAGCAGTGCCAACGCGGCGGAATGTCTGAAAACCGGTCTACGTGTGATGCAGTGCGGGAATTTGAGGATGAGGCCTAAACCGGCAAGAAGGTACAACCACGGGAAGCAAGGATGCCGCCGACCCTTGGCTCGTTTTTTATCGGGGCGGCGGAAGCAAAGGATCAACCGAGCCGGTTTTTGAACGACTCCAACGCCTCGGACAGCAGCCGACGAATGAAGGCCTCTTTGTCTAAGGCCGTGAGATCCCGGAACGTCGCGTAGGCGGCATGGGCCGGCGAGAGCTCAGGCGGACACCCCCTGCTTTCGGTCTTCAGGCGCTCGGCGTCCTGGATCAGCTTGACCAGCGTGTGCTGTTGGCAGGGAAACCGCATGACCCAACCGAGACGGCGCATCAAGTCGAAGCGTGTCTGATCCGCCAGAAAGAGATGGGTGTCGACCACCTTCAGCTGATCTTGCTTGTCGAGCGCGTAGAATTCCGCTGCCGCTCCAAGATCGAGTGTACCCATGATGATCTCATAGAAAGCAAGTGTGCCGGCGTCTCCGGGCCGGGCCAAGAACAGCAGGGTCTTGTCGGAAAGATCCGCAAGCTGCGAGGTGACGTCATAGGATTCGTTGAAGCGTCTTTTCCAGGGACCGAAGACCCGGTCGCGGAAAATCCGCGCGCGATATGTTTTGAGATCGACAATCTTCGCCATGGGTGTCGGATATCAGGTAGTTTCCGTCCATAACTGGCCCTTTTCAGCAATTTCGGCGTCAATCGGCGGAATCGCTTGTGCGGCGTAAACGAGTACGCCTCCGCGCTATTCCTTGATTTCCTTGAACTTGCAGAAAATTGCTCATTTCTGGATCGGAAACTGATCAGTGCCGCAGTCGATCCGGCAATCGGTCGGATCGGGGCGACGAGGGCGATGGAAGCGTCCGGCAGCCTCGCAGTCAGTCGCCGCGCGACGATTGTTACGACAGATTGAATCACTCAATCCTTCGGTTTCGCCTGTGTGTATAAAAGAATCGCCAACGGAAGTCAAACCGCTCTCGGATACCGAAATACACTTGACCCGCGAGGATTTTAAAAGTATGGTCGGAATCAATACCCCCTGCACGAGAAGGAGTTTCGGATGTCCGTCATTACAATCTCCCGTCAATTCGGCGCCGGCGGCAAGACATTGACCGATCAACTCGCCGCCCGTCTCGGCTATGAAGTCGCCAACGAGGAAATTATCGAAAAATTGGCGCAAAACACCAAATTGTCCACCGACAGTATCCGCTCATTCGAGGTAGAAGAAAACGGCAAATTCCAGGTTACTCCGCCAACGGGTTTTATCAGTCGAATTTTCGACACGTCCAAGAATTTCATGGACGAACAGCAGTATGTCAAACTGCTCAACCGCCTCATTCCCCAGATCGCCGACAGAGGCAACATCATTATCTTAGGCCGGGGCGCCCAGTTTATCCTGCAGGACCGAAAAGACGTCGTGCACATCCTTCTGCTCGCCGATGAAGCCGACCGCGTGAAATTTATGCAGGCACATTATGGCCTTACCCATGACGAAGCACGCCAGGCGGTCATCAAGCAAGGCAAAAGGCGGTTGAAAGTGATGAAGCTTTTTACCAGCGCGGACTATGATCAGCCGGTTCACTACGATCTGGTGTTGAACATGTCGAAATTGAGTCTGGACCGCGCCGTCGACCTGGTTTGCGCTCTGGTCGAACAATAGAAGGGCGGGTAGAGGCCGCAACCTTCACCCCGCCGCTGCTCCTTCGCAATCCCCACGTCCAAACAATACTCGCCAGCAGCAAGCTCCGCTTACGGCACGCCTGTCCCCTCGTCCGATCAGCGCGTTCGATAATCCTGAATGCCGGTGGCGGTGTCCGGCTCCTCGGCTGGTTCTCCGTCCCACTGCCGGACAGGCCGGTTAAAGGCATCGTCATTATACTCCACGGCTGGGAAGGCAGCGCCTCTTCTACCTATTGCATGCGCACCGGCGACCGTCTATTCCGAAACGGCTATGCGGTTTTCCGACTCAACTTCAGAGATCACGGCAGCAGCCACTATCTCAATACCGACCTTTTCTATGCCTCGGCTCTCGATGAAGTATTTCAGGCTGTTCGCCGGGCTGCCGGCATGCTGGCCGGTGTCCCGGCCTTTATCGTCGGCTTTTCACTGGGCGGCAATTTTGCCTTGCGTATCGCCCGGCGTTGCCGTCGGGAGCCTATCGACAACCTGCGACACGTCGTTTGCATCAGCCCGGTGCTTGATCCGGAAAAAGCGACCGCCAGAATCGATGCGATCCCGTATATTCGAATTTATTTTTTGAAAAAATGGCGGCGGTCGTTGCGGCAAAAGCAGGCCCTTTACCCTCTGCGCTACGACTTCACGCCGCTGTCGGCGGAAACATCGGTGCGCGGGCTGACCGATGCGCTGATGGCCGGTTACAGCGATTTCAGCTCGACACGGGCCTATTTCAAAACCTACACCCTGCTGGACGACGCGCTGCACCGCATCGCTCTTCCACTCACTCTTCTGACGGCCGCTGATGATCCCATCATTGCGGTCGAAGACTTCGAGCAGCTCCGCCTCAGCCGGTTCACCAGGTTGTCGATTCAACACCATGGAGGCCACAACGGCTTTATCGACGGCTTTGGTCTGCAATCGTGGTATGAACCGTTGTTGGTGGAACTCTTCGACGGCGCTTCTCGGGGATACCCTGCGCTCGACTGAGTCCGGTCGCCCGGCGGAACGATTCGCCCACCGGCATTGAAAAATCCACTTCCATGCATATGTTGTTCCCGTTTGAAACAGCAAGTGACGACAATCAATTCGACCCAAACAGTCAGCGAAATCAGGCGGGCGGACCCGTTTTTCGGTCTGTGCCCTCATCGGTGACTCACCCGCGCGTGAACGATTAAAGGAGGCATCAAATGGCTGAAGACAAAACTGTGAAAATCCTGAAAAGTGCCATCTTACTTGAAAAGAGGGGCCGCGCTTTCTACACGACGGTTGCCCAGCAGACTGATAAAGACGCCGTTCGTCGTTTCTTCGGACAAATGGCCGATGAAGAAAAAAACCATATCCGCGTGCTCTCCGAGCAGTATCGGATCTATTGTGAAACGAAAAGTTTCAAATCCGGTGGCTATGGCACGGAACCCGCCGGTGCCATCGCTTCGACGGTGCTCTGCCAGGAACTAAAAGATCAAATATCAGCCGCCGGATTCGAATCGGCCGCGATTGCGGCCGCCATGGCAATGGAAAAAAACGCCATCACACTCTATTCGCAGCGGGCGGAAGAAGCAACGGATCCAAATGAAAAAGCCCTGTACGAGTGGTTGGCCGATTGGGAAAAAACCCATTTGGCGTTTCTGGCCACCGTCGAGCGGGAGGTTACGGAGACCATCTGGAACGACAACAACTTCTGGCCGTTTTAAGGTGCCATCCTCGCGCGAAAACCCATTCCAACCTGTTTGTCAGACAATTTGGCCGGGCTGGTCCGGACCGGATGCTTACCCGGAGGGCTCGATAAGGGGCACGAGCAACACCGCGCAGGGGGATTTTTCCAAAATAGTCATACCGATGTAATCCACGCGGCCCAGGCTGTATCGGCGATGCGTTTGATGACACCCGACCACAATCAGATCTGCGCCGATATTGCCGGCGATGCGGCAGACCTCTAATGCGGGGTCGGCCGGAAAATAGTCGATGACCACCTCGCTCGTGCCTGCCAGTCTCGGCGTGAGATCGGCCTCGATCCGTTGCCGGACGGTCGTTAGGATTTCGTTCATTTTCGGATCGGCGTCGTCCACGTCCTTGAAATGACAATCGAGCGCATGAAAAACATGCAATCGGGCACCGTGAGCTTTTGCCAGCCGGACGGCCAAATCTATGGCGTTCAGACCGGACGGAGAAAATTTCAAAGCGACAAGGATCTTTCCGAACATGCCATCCTCCCCAATTTCAGGGTTCGCGAAAAAATAAGTTCACGGTTTTTGGGCATCGGGAGGCCCGGCCTGCAAGGCGTGAAACGCAGGAATATTCAGGAGCCGGCCGGGCAGCCGGATTTCCGGACAGATGCAGTCAACGCCGGATGCTCTCACGAGGGTGTCCGCTCACGGATTCACTGCAGAAAAGAGGTTGGACGGCATCACACCCTTTGAAACCGATCCGTGCTGAGGAATTGGGCGGGGCGTTGGATTGGGAGCGCGATAGGTGCCGGGACAAAGCCAAATCTGTCAATGCATCGGACGTCGACATGATGAGGCCCGGCCGGTTGAATTAAAGTTTTCCGGCACGACCGTCATCGCAGGGTTCACCCAAATCTTCCATACGCGAGTGTTCGGCAGTTTCGGACAACTCGCAGACCGGCAGAGGCTCCGCCTTGGCCATCGGTTGAGCACAGCATTCCGGAATCGTTGCGTCAGTGCTCTTCACCTTGACTTTGTGACCGCAGTTTTTGCATTCGTAGTTTGTCTCTTCTGCCATGCACCCCTCCTTTAAAAAAAACCAGATACGTTAACTATTTTTATATGCCGCGATAGTACGGGATATTACCCGGGGTGTCAAGTCGGCTGACGGCCCGCAGCGCTACTCGTTAAAATGAGAATTCGTCGGATGGAATCGGGCTCAAACAACTGACCGCTTTTAAAATCGACCACCCGAGTCCATTCAAAGTTGCAACGAAAACCGCTAACACCCTCATCGAGCACGGCATGCGCCGGCATTGCCGTGCAAGCGTCGCTGAAACCGGACCGACAGGATGGAACCCGAGCCGGTTGTCTCGGCCGTTACACCCCGATAATCCCCACCACGGCTCCGGTCATGCAGGTGGCCAGGGTGCCGGCCACGATTGACCGCAACCCCAGAGAGACGATTTCTTCCCGTCGTTCCGGCGCCATGCTACCCAAACCGCCGATCATGATGCCGAGACTGCCGGGGTTGGCAAACCCGCACATGGCGTACGTCAGGATCAATTTGCTGCGCGGGGCCAGAGACCCCTCGGGCAGGCGGCTGAGGTCGAGGTAGGCGATGAACTCATTGAGGACTGTTTTGGTTCCCATCAAAGCACCCGCCGTGGCTGTCTCCTCCCAGGGGATTCCCATCAACCAGGTCACCGGCGCCATGACCAAGCCTAAAATCCGTTGCAACGTGACGGCTTGACCGCGCCAGTGCGGCACCAATCCCAGGATCAGGTTGAGCAAGTGCACCAGGGCGACCAGGACCACCAGCATGGCGACGATATTGATCACGAGTGCGACCCCCTGTAAGGTCCCGCGCGTAATGGCGTCCATGGCGCCGCTCGCCTTCTCGGGGGCGATTATGGCCCCCGACGTCAGTTCGCCGGTTTCCGGGACCATAATTTTCGACACGGTAATCGCTGCCGGAACGCTGATGATCGAAGCGGTCAAAATGTGTCCCATGACATCGGGAATCGTTCGGCTCAGCAAGCTGGCGTAGAGCACCATGACTGTGCCGGCAATCGTCGCCATGCCACAGGTCATCAGAGAAAAGAGCTCACTGCGCGTCATGTGATTCAAGTAGGGACGGATAAACAGCGGCGCCTCCACCATGCCCACGAAGACGTTGGCAGCGACACCCAGGCCTTCGGCACCGCCGATGCCCATGGTTTTCCGGAGGGCCCAGGAAAAAGCCCTGACGATCAGCGGCAGGATCTTCCAGTAAAACAGCAAGGCCGACAAGGCACTGATGATCAGCACCAGTGGCAGCGCGCGAAAAGCCAGGATATAGCCGGCGCCCGGAAATTTCTCATCGAACGGCAGCGGGCTGCCGCCCAGGTAACCGAAAACGAAAGCGGTACCGGCCGCCGTCGACTCTTCCAGAGACAGTACCAACCGGTTGAGCAGCAGAAAAAACGCTCTGAACGGGGACAATTTCAACAGGAGGAGCCCGACCACAAACTGAAGCCCGATGCCGATGAGAGCCCTTTTCAGACCAATGCGGCTGCGGTCTTCGCTGAACGCCAGGGCGACGAGGCCGAACATCACGATGCCGGCCGCACTTTGAAGGAAAAGAGACAATTATTTCTCCGGTTCGACGCCGGTTTCGGGCGGATCTGTTTTTACAAAAATGTTTTACCAAATTGACGGCCGCATGTCCATCCGAGACACCTTTCGCCGCCGCATTGTTGTTGACAACACCGGTCCGGTGCTGGAAAAATGGTATCGAACGGTCTCCGAGACAAAAACGACACCTCGCAGACGAAGGGGGTCGACATGCCGGTATGGGTTAAATATATTGGGCTGGCGGTGCTGGCGTATGCGGCTTACGGCGCACTGGTGTTTGCTTTCCAACGCCAGATGATTTTTCCGCGCAGCCAAATCGGCTATGTCCCGGTTTCCCTTCCCGACAACCTGCCGATCGAAGAAATCTGGCTCACCATCCCCGGCGCATCCGTGGAAAGCTGGTACATCCAGCCGACCGGAGGCCCGGCGAACGGCCGCAGGCCGGCCCTCATCTTCGCCCACGGCAACGCCGAGCGCATCGATCTGTGCATTGGCGAACTGATGCCCTTCACTGCTCTCGGCATCGGCGTGCTGCTGGTGGAATACCCGGGTTACGGCCGATCGACTGGAACACCGTCTCAGAAAAGCATCACCGCGGCCTTTCTTGCGGCCTACGACATGCTGGCGGCGCGTCATGATGTCGACCCGTCGAAAATCGTCTTCTACGGTCGTTCCCTCGGCGGCGGTGCCGTTTGTGTCTTGGCCGCAGAAAGACCGGCGGCAGCCCTGATTCTGGCGTCGACCTTCACCGGTATCCGCAGTATGGCATCACGATACCTGGTTCCCGGGTTCCTGGTCCGCGATCCGTTCGACAACCTGACCGTCGTGCGCAATTTCAGCGGGCCGGTTCTCATCGTTCACGGCCGCTACGACGACATCATCCCCTTTCATCACGGCCTGACGCTTCAAAAGGCCGCCCATCGCGCGACACTCCTGGCATACGACTGCGGCCACAACGACTGCCCGCCGGATGTCGAGCGTTTCTGGGGCGACATCGCCACCTTTTTGCGCAAAGCGGGCATTATCGTTTGATGGCCACCAGCGAAGCCAGCGGGTAGGGTTCACCGGCGGCAGCGGTCGTCGTCTCGCGGTAATAGACGACCTCCAGTTTCAAAAACCCGAGCAAGAGCTCGTTGATCCTCAGAAGGTGGTCGTCGCGATGCGGACGCTGCGGAATGAAGTCCGGGCGCTTGAGGTAGGATTCGTAGATAAGAACCCCACCCGCGGCCAGGGCTTCGCAGATCTGGGGAAAGAGCCTGCGGTTGAGATAGCGGATGTTGAGGACCAGGCTGTAGCGCCGCGGCGCAAGATCGTATACGTCGAGATCGACGCATGCCGCGCGAAAATTGGGATCCTGGCCGGCGGCCATCTTCAGTCCGGCCTCCGAGATGTCCAGGGCGTCCACCGCAAATCCCTTTTGCGCCAGAAAGAGGGCATTGCGGCCGTTGCCAGCTGCAATATCGAGAGCGCATCCAGGGGTGGCCAGGTGATAAAAATGACAGACGATGTCAGACGGGTTGACGGAAATGGCCGCCCTGCGGCTGCGGTACTTGCGATTCCACTTGATCCGATCAGGGTGCATCGCCGGACCGCCTTTCACTGCATTTCCTCAAGACATGGTCGGAATGGGTGAACCATCCGCCCGCGGTCGGCCGAAACCGTATTCGCGCTGCAGGAGTTCAATGGTTTGGGGGCTCACCTCCAACTGCGAAATTTCGTCGGGCCCGATCCAACGGACCTCGCGGGCATCGTCGCCGGCACATATGGTGCCGGCCACATAATCTGCGATCAGGTCCACGATCAGGTAATGAAACCGAATGCGACCCTGTGCGTCCTGCTCGATGAAATCGAAAGCGTATACCGGTTGACGGGCGCGGACGGTTAGCCCGGTTTCCTCCAGAATTTCCCGTTCTGCGGCTGCCTGCAGAGTTTCACCGAGCCGGACCTTGCCGCCCGGAATGGCCCAGAGATCGTGGGACGGCGGTTGACCGCGGCGAACCAAGAGAACGCGTTCCTCCCTGAATACCACCGCCCCCACCGCGACAACCGGGCATTCGGGATACCGACCGGCTGCAGGCGCCGCTGGATAATCAGAAGATTTCGGCATAAGACGCAAACCTCATCAGGTTGACCGTAAAGCGATCATATGGTGTCATATAGTCGGCGTCAAGTCGGGGTGATTCGTTCTCGGGTCGTCTTCTTTTAAGCCGTCGGCGAAAGCGGTCAACCGACTGCTTGACAGGCAGACAAGGTCTGCGTATGCTCCGTCATCGCGCCGTTCGGCGAGGAGGCTGCCGGTACGGCAGAGGTGCTGATGTCTCAACATCAAAAGAAACCGTGCGAAATTCAGCACCCCAAAACGAACCATCGCCAATGAGAGGCCCCCATGCCCTTACGCTCCAAGCTGCCCGAAGTCGGCGTGACGATTTTTACCGCCATGACCCAACTGGCCAATGAACACGGCGCCTGCAACCTTTCCCAGGGGTTTCCCGATTTCGACGTGCCTTCCGGACTGATGGAACTGGTGGAAAAACACATGCGCGCCGGCCATAATCAGTACGCCCCCATGCAGGGAGTGGCGCTCTTGAGGGAGAGAATTGCCGAGAAGGTCTTCGATCTCTATGGCGCCCGGGTCGACCCCGAGACCGAGATCACCGTGACCTCAGGCGCCACGGAAGCGCTTTTTGCGGCGATAACGGCTGTCGTGCATCCGGGCGATGCGGTGATCGTTTTCGAACCGGCATATGACGCCTACGTGCCGGTCATCGAACTGAGCGGCGGGCGGCCGAT
>JBAVJU010000074.1:0-2673 GCA_049687935.1 Desulfobacterales bacterium
TGACCAGTTCGACGAAGGCATCCCGTGTGCCGGAGGTGGGGGGCGGGCCCAGCACCTCGATCTTGACGTTCGGCAGGGCCGGATTCACGTCTTTCCAGGTCTTGTAAGGATTCGCAACGGCCTTCTCGCCGCCCTTGGGATCCGGAACGTCCTTGGCCAGAGCCAGGAAGAGGTCCTTGCGCGTCAGCTTCAAGGCCGGCGCCTTTTTGGAGTTGGCCACCACGATGCCGTCGTAACCGATCTTGACCTCGACGATGTCTTTGACCCCGTTGGACTGGCAGGTGTCGAATTCACTTTTTTTCATGGCCCGCGATGCGTTGGTGATGTCCGGATTCTCGGTGCCGACGCCGGCGCAGAAGAGTTTGAACCCGCCGCCCGAACCGGTTGATTCGATCTTGGGCGTCTTGAATTTGGTGGTTTTGCCGAACTGCTCGGCCACCACCGTCGCAAAAGGATAAACGGTGGATGAACCGACGATGCTGATGTAATCCCTGGCGGACTGGGCGGTGGCTGCGCCGCTGAACAGGGCTGCAGTGAACAAGAGTGAAGCGGCGAGCAGAACAGTTTTCTTGATCATGTCTTCCTCCTTTTTGTCTCGATAATGTGATGGATTAATTCGGTTCGTGTTCGATTTCGGCCGCATCTTCATGCGACTATTGGTCAAAACTGGGTGAATATGCAAATCGACTGTTAGCGGTATGTGAGCGTATTGTTAAACTTTTATTAAATTACCACCGGCGTTCGAAGCGTCTGCGCAAGATGACCGCGGCGGCGTTCATGACAATCAAAAAGGCCAGCAACACCATCGTGGCGGCGGATGTGAGCTCGACGAACGCCCGCTCCGGGCTGTCGGCCCACAGGTAAATCTGAACCGGCAGGACCGTGGCCGGGTCGGTGAACCCGCGGGGAATGTCGACAATGAAGGCCACCATGCCGATCATGAGCAGCGGTGCGGATTCACCCAGGGCCCTGGCCATGCCGATGATCGTCCCGGTCAGCATCCCCGGCAGGGCCAGCGGCAGGACGTGATGGGCGACCATCTGCATCTTCGAGGCGCCGACACCCAGAGCGGCTTCCCGGATCGACGGCGGCACGGACTGGAGTGATGCCCGGCTGGCGATGATGATGGTCGGCAGCGTCATGAGAGTCAACACCAGTCCGCCGACCAGCGGCGCCGAACGGGGCAGCCCGAAGAAATTGAGAAAGACCGCCAGCCCCAGAAGCCCGAAGACAATCGAGGGTACGGCCGCCAGGTTGTTGATGTTGACCTCGATCAGATCGGTCCAGCGGTTTTTGGGTGCGAATTCTTCCAGGTAGATGGCCGACGCCACACCGATTGGAAACGACAGAACGAGCGTAATGGCCAGGGTGAGAAAGGAGCCGACCGTTGCGCCCCAGATCCCGGCGAGCTCGGGTTCGCGCGAGTCGCCGGCGGTGAAAAAAGTCCGGTTGAACCGCTTTTCAATCCGGTTTTCCTTTTCGAGGCGCTCGATCCAGGCAATCTGGTTGTCGTTCATGCGGCGCTCGCCCTCGGAAGCGGTGCGGTCGGAATGGCCCTTGATCAGCATGTCGACGTCGTCGTTTGCCGTCAGCCAGACCGGCAGGGCCTGACCGACGACATCCGGGTCCTTGAGGACCATGTTCCGCAGTTTGAAGGCTGCCCCGGAGCTGACCAGTCCATAGAGGTCCCGTTTTTCACGACGGTCCGTCACTTCAGGGAACATTTGGCTCAGGGAGGCTTTGACCAGTTTGCCGTAATCGGCCGTGGCCAGTGCGTCCTGCCGCAGCACGTCGGGGTCGAAATAAATGCTCAACTCGATAAATGCCTTCTGCAACGCGGGATACCCTTTTCCCGCGATGCTGATGAACAGGAAGGACAAGAAGAGCAGACTGAGGACGATGGCCCCGATGCCGTAAAAGCGAAACCGCTTCTCGGCTCTGTAGCGCCGGGGAAGACTGCGGTTGACGAGGTCAATCGTTCGGGTCGAATCGGCGGCAGGCGCGGCTGCCGGTTTGGATGTCTTATTCATACTGCTCCCGGTATTTACGAACCACATAAAGGGCGATGATGTTCAGGATCAAGGTGATGACAAACAGCAGCAGGCCGAGGGCAAAGGCGGCCAGCGTCTTGGGGCTGTCGAACTCCTGGTCGCCGACCAGCAGCGTCACGATCTGGACGGTGACCGTCGTAACGGCGCTTAAGGGGTTGACCGTCAGGTTGGCGGCCAGCCCGGCGGCCATGACGACGATCATCGTTTCCCCGATGGCCCGTGAAATCGCCAGGAGAATGCCGCCCACGATGCCGGGCAGAGCTGCCGGAATCACCACCTGCTTGATGGTTTCGGATTTGGTGGCACCCAGGCTATACGCCCCGTCGCGCAGTGATTGGGGCACGGCGTTGATGACATCGTCTGAAATCGACGAAACAAAGGGGATGATCATGATTCCCATGACAAGTCCGGCGGCTAGGGCGCTTTCGGAAGAAACGTCCAGGCCCAGAAACGAGCCGGCGTCCCGAATCAGGGGGGCGACCACCAGGGCCGCAAAAAAGCCGTAAACCACGGTCGGAATTCCGGCCAGAATCTCCATCAGCGGCTTGGCGGCGGAGCGAAAGCGCCGGTCGGCGTATTCCGAGAGGAAAATAGCCGACATCAGGCCGATGGGCACCGCCAC
>JBAVJU010000075.1:0-10168 GCA_049687935.1 Desulfobacterales bacterium
GGATGACGCCAACCATTCCCTGATCAAAAAAGAGGTTGAAATCAAGAAGGTATTTGGAACGGAACTGGGGGTAGCGTTCACTTCTTCGCATCCCTCCGACCCTTCAGACAGGGCGCTGGGCTTTTACATGTTCGGCTGAATTTTTCGAGGAGATTTACTTTAAGACGTCATTAGGTATTGATGACGAAAAACGAAAGGCGGGGTTAAAATGCCCCCGCCTTTCGTTTTTATCTGGTAGGCGGTACTGGATTTGAACCAGTGACTTCTACCGTGTGAAGGTAGCACTCTCCCGCTGAGTTAACCGCCCGAACCGATTAGCCGTCGACCCGTTCCTTCAACTCTTTGCCGACCTTAAAAAACGGCAGCTTCTTGGAGGGAACGTGTATCTGGGTGCCTGTTTTCGGATTGCGTCCGGTGTAAGGCTTGTAGTGGTTGACCGTAAAACTTCCGAAACCCCTTATTTCAACTCTTTCGCCTCGCGCCAGGGTTTTCACGATCATCTCGAAAAATAAATCCGTCACCGTTTCAGCGTCCTTGCGGCTCAGGTCCGCTTCTTCTTTTAACACACTGATCATTTCCGATCTGTTCATGAACTCTCCTCAACGCTTTTTGTTCTCCCGAGCCCTGAGAGGGAGGTCGAAAGAGAAAAAAACGGTTTAACCCATAGTTGGTTATGGGTGTTTAAGTCAAGGAATTTTTCAGTAAATTTTGTCCGCCGACCGACCCTTTTTTCTAAGTGTTTGAAATTAAATGGCCGATGTATCATGATGGCCGGGGGTAACCGCTATCGGCCTCGGGATCCGTTGGTTCGACTCCCTCATCGGAACCGGGCGGGTCCGCACCGTTGTCCGGATTGTCGGCAAGACCTGTCGGCTCGTCCGTTTCCGATTCTTCGAAGTCAAGCTCGAGTTGCGATTCCCTTGTCTCATCTGCCGTGTCGTCTTCGATGACGACGCCGGACCGATCGGCCAGGGCCTGCCCCATTTCCTCTATCTCCTTCGGGGTTGGCAAGTCTTTGAGGTCTTTCAGATCGAATACTTCCAGAAACCGTTTGGTGGTGGCGTAGATCAGAGGACGTCCCGGAATTTCCTTGCGCCCGAGGACCCGGATCAGATTGCGTTCAAGCAGCACCCGGATGACACCGCCGCAATCCACGCCGCGGATGTGCTCCACATCACTACGGATGACCGGCTGTTTGTAGGCGATGATCGCCAGGGTTTCGAGAGCGGCTTTGCTGAGCCGCGGCGCTCGCGGTTGAACCAGTTTGGTGATCCACTCGCTGAACTCCGGCCGGGTGCGAAGCTGATATCCACCGGCGATCTCTTTAAGGTGGAATCCACCGCGGCGGGCTTCGTACTCCTCGGTGAGAAGATTCAATGCGCTGCGAATATCGCCGGCGGCTGCCGGGCTGAGAACGATTTTCAACCGCTCGATGGTCAGAGGCTCATCGCTGACGAACAGCAGGCTTTCTATGATGCTTTTCAGGTTTTCCATTACTCGTAGAACAATCGGATCAACCCGGTCTGTGAATGTTGTGCCAGGCGGACCAGGCAGAGCTTGACCATTTCCAGAATGGCCAGAAAGGTGATGATCACGTCGCTTTTAGTGGGGTTACCCGCAAACAACTCATCGAAGGCCAGAGATTTTTTTTCTTCAAACAGATCGACCAACTCCGATATGCGGTCTTTGACGGAGATGCTGTCGGAGGTCAGGTCCAGGCGGTCTTCGGCGGAGATGTTTTTCAAAATCTGTTGAAAGGCATCGATCAGCTCGAAGAGGCCGATTTTGATGAACTCTTCGTCGCGGGGCACCAGGTCGCGAACCTCCGCCGGTTGACGCACAAAAGTGTCTTCTCCGAGCAAGGCCCGGCGCGACAGTTCCTCGGCGGCCGATTTCAACTGCAGGTATTCGGCCAGAGGTCGGGCGATTTCCATCCGCGGATCTTCGTCGTCATCTTCATCCGAAACCGTGGGCAGCAGCATTCTCGATTTAATGTGGGCCAAAGTTGCCGCCATGACGAGAAAATCACCGGCGAAATCGATATTCATCGATTTGAGCCACTCCAGGTAGGTCAGGTACTGCTCGGTGACGATGGCAATCGGGATGTCGTAAATGTCGACCTCGTTCTTTTTGATCAGGTGGACCAGAAGGTCCATCGGCCCCTCGAAGATGTCGGTCAGTTTTACCTGGTAGAGATTGTTTTCCATGGGCTGCGCGCCGGCAATCCGTTGTGTGACGGGTCAGCCGCACCCGTTAATGGACGCGGCAACGGCACAAATTGTGTCGATATGCGGTTTCAGAATAGAGACTGATCGAAAACAAGACTAAATTTTAACGGCGCCCCTGACCTCTGCCATCGTTGCGCGCGCGACATCCCGGGCGCGATCGCTGCCGGTGTGCATGATCTCTTCGACCAGTTCCGGCCGGCCCTCATAATAGTGCCGTTTGTCGTGAATCGGTTCGAGGGCCTTGATCAGATTGCCGCTCATGATTTTTTTGCAGTCGACGCACCCGATGCGGGCCGTGCGGCACCGGCTCTCGATGTCGGTCACTGTGGCCGGGTCGGTATACACTTTGTGAAAACTGAAAACGTTGCACACATCGGGGTCGCCGGGGTCGCTGCGCCTTGCCCGCTGCGGGTCGGTGATCATCTGGGCCACTTTGGCGGCAATTTCAGCAGGCCCATCAGACAGATAGATGGCGTTGTTGTAACTCTTGCTCATCTTGCGCCGATCGGTGCCGAGGATCTTGGGGGTCTCGGTCAGCAGCGATTCAGGTTCGGGGAAAATATCACCATAGAGAAAATTGAACCGCCGTGCGATTTCGCGCGTGATCTCGACGTGCGGGACCTGGTCGACCCCGACCGGAACACCGGCCGGTTTGTACATAATGATGTCGGCGGCCTGCAGCACCGGATATCCCAGAAAGCCGAAAGTCGACAAGTCCTTGTTGCTCAGCTGAAGGATCTGGTCCTTGTAGGTCGGGTTCCGTTCGAGCCAGGGAACCGGTGTTATCATGGAGAGCAGCAGATAGAGCTCGGCATGTTCTTTAACCCGCGACTGTACGAACAGCGTACTTTTATCGGGCGAAAGCCCGACGCTCAGCCAATCGATCATCATTTCGCGGATAAATCCTTTGATATGGTTCGGTTTCTCGTAGTCGCTGGTCAGGGCATGCCAGTCGGCAATAAAGAAAAAACAATCGTAGGTTGCCTGCATCTCGACCCAGTTGGCCAGAGCGCCCAACAGATTGCCGAGATGAAGAGGTCCGGTCGGTCGCATGCCGCTGAGGACCCTCTTTTTTTTCGTCATATCCGATCTCCTGTCCGGTTAGCGTCCGGCTGCCGGGTTTTCGCGCCCTGTCGGCCGCGCACCCCAATGTCCAAAATGGCCGACCCATTTTTTATAAACCCTTAGGGACCGCCATCGGGGCGGGTCGGCGTGGGGGTTTGTTGCACGTAACGACGCACAAATTGAATTTCGTCGTTTTTGGTTATCAGCCGCCCGTTCAGCTTGGCATTCAAAACGGCCCGCAAAGTTTCGCGGAAAATCGGGCCCGGCTTCAGCCCCATTTTTTTAAGATCTTCGCCCCTCAAAGCCACCGTAATATAGCGCAGTCTGGTAATGAATTGCGAGATAGCGCGCTTGACATCCTCCCGAGCGGTAGAGGCCATCATGTAAAGAACCAGTTCGGTCTTGAATGCAGAAAGTTCATTAAAGAGGGCGCTGCTTTTTACCGGTTGATTGCGTTCGAGCCAAGCCAGACATCTCTCGGCCGCAAACCGTTCGGAGAGAAACAGTTTACGGTAGCGGGGTGCCAGTTCAAACCGACGACACATTTCTGCGGTTACGGTGGCGTCACAAGTGCGGATGATCGCCAGAAAATAAACGGACCACTTCATATAGGATTCTTCGATAAAAAGCAAATCATACCAGGCGAGGACTTTCTTTACGGCATTGAAAAGCGCGGTCATTTCCGTTGTCAGCGCGATCGATGGGTGGATGACCTGCAAGAGGTTATATTCATGCATCCGGACGATCGCCGGTGTCGGGTTTTCCTCCTCGAGGAGCTGGCGTAGTTCGCCAAAAACCCGTTTTCCGCTCAGACGTCTAAAAAAATCCATTTTAACGGCATTGGTGATCAAGCCGGAGGTCAGTTTGCCGATCGTAAATCCAAAGCGCTGTTCGAAACGGATGGCACGAAAAACACGCGTCGGGTCCTCGACAAAACTCAGGTTGTGGAGCACGCGGATCGTTTTTTCCTTGATGTCCTTCTGGGCGGTAAAGAAGTCGATCAGAATTCCGAATTTATTGGAATTGAGCTGAATGGCCAGGGTGTTGACGGTAAAATCCCGCCGGAACAGGTCGAGCTTGATGGAGCTCATTTCGACGATTGGCAAGGCCGCCGGAAAGCTATAGTACTCCATGCGGGCCGACGCCACATCGATTTTGAATCCATCGGGAAAAATGACGACCGCAGTGCCGAACTTGGCGTACGTGTGAATTCGAGCCCCCGCCCATTGGGCGAATTTCCGGGCAAAGGTGATGCCGTCGCCTTCGATGACGATGTCGATATCTTCGTTGGTGCGGTACAGGAAGAGATCGCGGACAAAACCGCCGACGACATAAGCCGACTCGCCGATCTCGTCTGCCACGCGACCGATTTCATGCAGCCTTTCCAATAGTCGTGCCGGAAGACGCTCCTGCATGAACTTCAGCACATTGCGGGTGCGGGCATGAACCGAGCGGGACGGACGGTCTGGCGTTTCGCCGTTTTCCTGAACGTGTTTTCGAACCAGTATATTGAGCAGGTCGGTCCGCGTGATGACGCCCAGGATTTGTCCATTTTCGACGATCGGCAGAACCCGCTGTTTGTTTTCGATTATTTTTTCCTGAATCTCCATCAGGGTTGCCTGCGGTCCGACGGTCGCCGGTTCCGAGGTCATGTATTCGCCCACCGCCACGTGATCCAGTTTGTGGAAAAGGGCTTTTTCAATCACCTGACGGGTGATGAAACCCACCGGTGGTCCGCTGTTCTGGTGTCCGGAGGGTGCATTTGTAACCAGCAGGGCATTGATGTTGTAGCGTGTCAGAAGGTCGCCGGCTTCGCGGCAGGAAACCCCGGCTGCAACCGTGATCGCCGGCGCGGACATCAAATCCCGGGCCAGGCGACGGGATTGGATGTTTTTATACAATAGATCGACCAGGATGTGTTCGACCTGCGGCAGCGTCTTGCCCTTAACGGTGGCGGCGGCCGCATAGGAGTGGCCGCCGCCGCCGAATTCTTCGAGAATGGCGCCGGTGTCGACCTCTACAACGCGGCTGCGGGCCGTTATATAGATTTTGTTTTCCATGAGCGCTATGGCAAAAATGGCCTCCAGGTTTTCCATTTTGACCATCTTGTGAACGAGGAAGGCGAAATCGGGCACGAATTTATCGGTCGTTACCACGGTGACGACCACCTCGATGCCGGAGATGGTATAACGGGTTGCGGCCTGGATCATTTCGTTGAGCAGGCTGACTTGCTCCGGGCTGATTTCCCGCGAAATCAGGTTCGAGACAATATTCAGGTTCGCCCCTTTGGACAATAAAAAAGCAGCGGCCTTGAAATCCTCTTGAGTGGTCGAGGGAAAGGTGAACGATCCGGTGTCCTCGTAGAGACCGAGGCACATGATCGTGGCCTCGTCGGGACTGATCTCGATTTTTTTTTCCGCGAGGATGCCGGCGAGGATGGTCACGGTGGCGCCGGTCAGTCGCAGGACTTCATAATCGCCCTTAATATCGCTGGGTTGGTTCGGGTGATGGTCATAGATGTGAATGTCGACACCCTTGCGCTGCAACAGATCGGAAAGCTTGCCGATGCGGTGCGGCTGGCGTGTGTCGACCAGAACCAGACGGCCGATCCGGTCGAGCTCGACATCCTTGATGTCGAGCATGTTAAAAAGATAGGCCATCGAATTTACGAAGAAATTGCGTAAATTCTTTTCCTGCGAGCCCGGGAAGACGACCTTGGCGTCGGGATAGAGCTTCTGGGCTGCCAGCATCGATGCCACGGCATCGAAATCGGCATTGATGTGGGTCGTGATAACGGTCAGGTCCATGCGCTGTCTTTCGGAAAGATTAATATGCGGCTCAAGAGATTAGAATTACACATACCCCCGCCTTTATCAAGCATGAGGAAAGGTTGAGCCGGTTGAGTCCGTTGAGCCGGTTGTGCCCGTTGGACTGGCTCAACCAGCTGTGGAGAAGGCTTGCAGTGCTTTTGCATTTTATTGGGTTTTGAGTTTTCAGATAGGAATTTTGAACCCTCAACGCCTTTCGATCCCTTGCCGTGCACGTTCCCCTGCTGGCCCCCAATTGACCGTTTTTCAACATTTTCCTCGCACTGCCCAGTTCAACCGTTTTCGGGCTAAACGGGCTCAACCGGCTCAACGGGCCCAATCCCGCCGGAGCGGGACTCGACTGACCAAAACAGTATTGTAGTATGATAGACATTATGTTACAATGTATCTCATTAATTGCGTAAAAAAGAGTCGTTTTGCTAATAAAAGGGGGAATCGACATATGCCGGTCTATCTTTGGCAGGGCAAAAACGTGCGCGGCGAAAAAAAGAAAGGCGAAATGGAGTCGTCTTCGGAGGAGATCGTCCGGACCAGTCTCAGACGGATGAAGATCGAGCCGACCAAGATTAAACAAAAACCGAAGGACCTTTTCGCAAACGTCGCTTTTCTGCAGCCGAAGGTCAAAGAACACGATATCATCCTGTTTGCCCGTCAGTTCTCAACCATGATCGATGCCGGCCTGCCCATTATCCAGTGTCTGGACATCCTTTACGGGCAGCAGGAGAATGCCACCTTCAAGAAAATGCTGAAAAGCATCAAGGAGTCGGTTGAAGGCGGCGCCACGCTGGCCGAGTCGCTGAAAAAATTCCCCAAACAGTTCGACGACCTTTTCGTGAACATGGTGGCGGCCGGCGAGGCCGGCGGTATTCTGGACACGATTCTGCGCCGCTTGTCTGTCTACATGGAAAAGGCCGCCAAGCTGAAATCACAAGTCAAGGGCGCAATGACCTACCCGATTGTGACCTTGATCATTGCCGCCATCGTGCTGGCGGTCATCCTGGTGTTCGTCATTCCGGTTTTCCAGGAAATGTTCGCCGATTTCGGCAGTGAACTGCCGGCGTTTACACAGCTCGTCATCGACGTCAGCAATTTTGCCAAGAAAAACATCATATGGATCGTTATCGGCCTGATCCTTTTTATCTTCGCGTTCAAGAAGGTGTACGGGACTGAAAAAGGACGCGAGATGGTCGATGAAATGGTTCTGAAACTGCCGGTGTTCGGTGTCCTGATCCGTAAAGTGGCCGTCGCCAAGTTCACCCGCACCATGAGTACCATGCTCTCCAGCGGGGTTGCGATACTGGAGGCCCTCGATATCGTGGCCAAGACCGCCGGCAACAAAACCATCGAAAAAGCGGTCTACAGCGTGCGGTCCGATATCGCGGAAGGCCGCACCATGGCCGATCCCCTCCAGGAGAGCGGCGTTTTTCCATCGATGGTCTGCCAGATGATCGCGGTCGGCGAATCCACCGGCGCCCTCGACTCCATGCTGGAAAAGATCGCCGTTTTTTACGACGATGAGGTCGATCAGGCGGTGGAAAACTTGACAGCACTGATTGAACCGTTCATGCTGGTTTTTCTCGGCGTGACGATCGGCGGTCTGGTCATCGCCATGTACCTGCCGATCTTTAAAATGGCCGGTACCATCGGCGGTTGACACGGCCGGCGGATGACGGCCGGCCGGTAAACAATGGGCCGAACTTGTTTTTTCGTGAACCCTTGCGGTGGTGGAAAAGCCCGCCGTCTCGCTCCCCTGCAGTCACGGTTAGAAAATCCTCGGCCGTGACTGAGACCACCCGTTAAAGCACCAGCCATGCAAAACTTACCCGTCCACACCGCTTCGAAACGTGACGAGGATATGCGCTTCAGGTTGAAGTGGTTGATGTTGGCGCGGGTTCTGTTCACGACCCTTCTGCTCGGCTCCACGATCGTTCTGCAGCTCGGCGTTGCCGCGTCCCCGCTGGCCCCCGGTCTACTGGTGCTCTATGGCCTGATCGCCAGCATATTCTTCATGTCTTTTCTCTACACCCTTCTCCTCGGCCGGGTCGCAAACGTGGTTGCCTTTACCTACGTCCAGATCGGGCTGGACACGGTGATCGTGTCTTTGGTCATCTATGTGACGGGCAATTACTCGAGCATTTTTTCCTTTCTCTACCTTGTGGTTATCATCTATTCGAGCATGCTGCTCTATCGGAGGGGCAGCATGATCATTTCGCTGCTCTGCAGCGCTCAGTATGCCTTTTTGGTCATATCGGAATACAGGGGTGTTATAAAGCCCTTCGAACTCGAAGATGGGCTGGCGGCCGGGAACGGTGATTTTAACCAGGTCTTGTACAAAATCCTGATAACGATCTTCGGTTGTTTTGCGGTGGCTTTTTTGAGCAGTCTACTGGCCGAACAGACCCGCAAATCGCGCAAGGAACTCTGGGCTATGGAGGACCAGGTTCGGCGGGTCGAAAAATTGGCGGCTGTCGGTGAAATGGCGGCCGGACTGGCACATGAAATCAAGAACCCACTGGCATCGATGACCGGTTCAATTCAAATCCTGCGCGACGGGGTGCGCCTCGATCCCGATCATGCCCGTCTTATGCATATCGTTCTGCGTGAAGCCGACCGCCTCAGTTCGCTCGTAAACAACTTTCTGCTCTTTGCCCGCCCGCCCGCCGGCAAGATTGAACGGATCACACTGGACAAAGCCGTCGCCGAAACCGTGGAGCTGTTTGAAAAAGACATCAGCTGCCGCGGTCGGATTTCAATCCAGAAGGATTTTAAGGCCGGCTTGTTCGTCGATATGGACCCGGTTCATCTGCGCCAGGTATTATGGAACCTTTTGCTCAATGCATCCGAGGCCATCAACGGCAGCGGAACAATCGCCGTCCGTCTCTATCCCACAAAGACACACCGGGCTTGCATCGAGGTCACCGATGACGGCTGCGGCATGTCGAACGACACCATCAAATCGATTTTCGATCCGTTTTTTACAACCAAACCAAACGGCACGGGATTGGGGCTCTCCATCGTCCACAGCATCATCGAATCGTATGACAGTCGTCTCGAAGTCGGCAGTCGCCAAGGCGCTGGAACGACCTTTTCTTTCTGCTTAAAACGGATCGACCCACCGACCGGGGCTTGACACTCTGCCCATTTTACGATAGCAAATCCCACTTATACTTTTATGGCCTGATAAGCCGGGGGCCGGTGCACCCGGTCGAAAACATCCCGCCTTCAAGGTCGGCATTGACGGTGGACCGCGGCCGAGCCGACCATCAAATCAACCGGACCCATAGATTGCGGTGTTGCAGGCAAGACATGAATACGGAAAAGACAAGCGATATTCTTGAAAAGCGGCGCAGTAAAATCAGCGACTTGCGGGAACAGGCGGTAGACGTTTACCCGAATGATTTCAAAGTCCTCCATACAGTCGCGGATATCATGGGACAGGTGCAGGAGCCACTTGTCCACATCAGTGAGAACGGCCCGAAATTCGTTGCGGCCGGACGCATGATGGCCGTCAACCGCTTTGGGAAGGCCGCTTTCGTGCGCTTCAGAGACCAAACCGGCCAGATGCAGGCGTATATTCGCAAAGACAAGGTCGGTGACCGGTCCTACGACCTCTTCAAACAGTTGGATATCGGCGACATCATCGGGCTGTCCGGCGCTCTGTTCAAGACCAAAACCGGTGAATGGACGCTTTTGGTCGAGACTTTCGTCCTGCTCTGCAAATCGATTCGACCTTTGCCGGAAAAATTCCACGGCCTCAAAGATCCCGAGAAGCGCTATCGTCAGCGCTATGTCGACCTGATCATGAATGCCGAAGTGCGAAAGATTTTTTTGCGGAGATCTCAAACAATTCAGGCGGTGCGTGAGTTTTTCCTGCAGCGTGACTTTCTTGAAGTCGAGACACCGATGATGCAGCCGGTCCCCGGGGGTGCCGAGGCCGCGCCGTTCAAGACCTATCACAACGCGCTCGGCATGAACTTGTATCTGCGCATTGCCCCGGAGCTCTACCTGAAACGGTTGGTCGTGGGCGGATTCGACCGGGTATTCGAG
>JBAVJU010000076.1:0-1566 GCA_049687935.1 Desulfobacterales bacterium
TCGCAATGATCCGCTGCATGGGCTGTGAGCCGGCCTCCCCGTCCGACGCCAGACGATTGATGGGGGTGACGCTCAGTTCAAGATGACCATGAGCAAATAATAAAGAAGAGGGTTAAAGGGAGGCCCCATAAGTGTTCGACGCAGTGTTGGTTTGTCAAAATTTAAACACTGAGAATGGCCCCTATATTTCGAAAGACTCAAGGCTTGAAACCCTCAACCAGAGAAAACATGCCTTTGGTCTGGATCAGATTGATCTGTGTGAACCCGACCGCCGACAAGCCGGTTTTAATTTCATCAAATGTGTATGTGCAGCCCTCTTCGGTGCCGGCCAGCATGTTCACTGCAAACAGGGCACCTTCGAGCGGCTGCGTGTGATCCGCCGACATGACATGGTCGCGCACCACGATCCGGCCGCCGGAATCGAGGGCGCGGTAGATTTTCCCGTACAGCGCCTCGTTTTGTGCGGGACCGTTTTGGTGGATGATGGCCGACAGAAGGGCGAGGTCGTTTCCCGGCGGCAGCTCGTCCTTGTAAAAATCTCCGGTCGTCAGCGTGACGCGGTCGACCATACCGGCGGCCTGCAGGCGATCGCGCGCCATCTCAATGACCGGCGGCAGATCGAACAGAGTCGCCCGCATTGCCGGCGCCGCCTCGAGAAAAGCCAATGTATAAGTCCCGGAGCCGCCGCCCACGTCCAGCAGTCTGCGGGCCCGGCCCGGATTGACGGCAGCAACAACTGCCGGCGCGGCCTTGGAAGCGACCACGTGCATGGCGCCAATAAAGGCCTTGCGGTTGTCCTTGCCCAGGGTGCCTTTTTTTAAATTCGGCGTGGTCTTGCCCAGCACAATGTCCGTGATTTGAGACCAGTTCTGCCACACGGTTCCCATGTGAAGGACCATGGGCAGAATCGATTCAGGGGCATCGGCCGACAGCAGGGGTGCGGCCGACGGCTCGGTTCGATACCTTTCGTCTGTTTTTACCAGGAGTCCCAGGGCGCTCAGCGCGTCGAGCAGAATCGAGATACCGCGCAGCCTGGTCTTGGTGTCGGCGGTGATTTCCTCTGCCGTCAGGGGTTTTGGGGTAAGCAGGGTAAAAAGGTCCAGTTCCGCTGCGCTGAGAAGTACGCGGCTGGCCATAAAGTTGCGTGCCAACCCTAAAACCGAATCTTCCGTGTGTTTAGCGCTCATAATGCACCTCCCTATTCCGGTCGACCCGTCAGGGCGTCATATCGGCCGGATGAATTAAAGGTTTCGGGCGGGCGGCATTTGTTTACTCTCTTCCCGGCCCGTCGCGCACTGTCCGGTCCGCGCGGCGATAGCTTTCCAAATTGCCGATATCGAGCCTCTTCTCGTTGAGTTTGATTGCCGTCACCGGTTCTCTGCGGCACAGGTAATCGATAAAGTGACCCGGTGCATCCACCGGATCGTCGGCACGCAGAAAGTCTTCCATCACCTTCCGTGCGCTCGGCCGCAGAAAATAGAGTGGCGGGCAGAACCAACCGGGTAATGGATTGTCCGGTTTTTCGAGCACCCTCAACACCCGGTTGTTTTTTCCGAAAACCGGCAC
>JBAVJU010000077.1:0-13851 GCA_049687935.1 Desulfobacterales bacterium
CACGGATCCGTCCGCGTTGATGGTTTTTTCAGAGTCGGCCGGTGGGTCGGACAGTTAAGGGCCCCAGCAAGAAATAATTCCACATCTTGCTTGTCTTTTGGCCCGTCTACTGCGTTACATCCACCGACACGTATCTCGATATGCGCCGCTGGATGTGCCTTGTAGACGAACCCAAATCCGGCGCAATCTTGTGGAATTATTTCTTGCCGTGACCCTAACCGGCATTTGAGGGCGATGATCGGAGGCCCTTAGATCGTAACTTCTTCGCAAGATGCGAAGGTGTCTCGTTAGGATGTTACCTGCTCAAACACAACCCATACCGGAGGCGTTGCACCGCAAACAGGTTGTACTGGTATCAACGCCCTGGCCCCTCTTCAACCGGCCCTCGATACAGCTCGGTGCCCTGAAGGCCTATCTGACCACCAAGCATCCCGGATTGGAGGTTCAGGCCCATCATTTTTACCTCCAGTTGGCGGCCGCCCTCGGCTACGGTGTTTATCAAAACATTTCGGAGCGCACCTGGCTGGCGGAAAGCGTTTACGCTGCGCTGTTGTACCCGGAGCGGGCCGCAGCGATCGAATCTCTTTTCCGCCGGAAGGCCACCGCCCGCCCGATGCTTAAAAACCTTGATTTCAGGGCAATGGTCGCAAAGGTTGAAGCCGTTTCGCAGGAATTCATCGCCGCGGTCTCCTGGGACCGAGTCCTCCTGGCCGGTTTTTCTCTCTGCCTTTGTCAGCTGACCGCGGTCCTGTTTTTCATCAAGCGCATCAAGGCCCTCAATCCGGACCTTCCGGTCGTGGTGGGCGGCTCCACGTTTACCGGTGACAGCCTGCATCGCCTGCTAAGGGCTTTTCCAGAGATCGACTTTGCCGTGAACGGTGAAGGCGAGCGGCCCCTCAGCCTTCTGGTCGGCCGGCTCAACAATGTTGCGGGTCGTCGGGTCTTGCCGTTGCCCGGGGTGATCGACCGGAAGACCGCCGCCCGCGAAGATCCGGTGCCTCGCAGCCAGTTGAAAGCGCTTTCCTCCCTGCCGATTCCCGACTTTGACGATTACTTCGCCCTATTGAAATCTCTCAGCCCGGACAACCACTTTTTCCCCACACTGCCGGCGGAAATGTCACGAGGGTGTTGGTGGCGCCGGTCTGCGGCCGGAAAAACTTTTTCGGGCTGCGCATTTTGCAATTTGAACCGCCAGTGGACAGGATATCGGGCCAAAAAGCCACAGCAGATCGTCCGCGAAGTCGACATTCTGACGACCCGATATCGGTGTCTCTCGGTGGCTTTTATGGACAACCTGATACCACGCCGGTCATCCGGAGAGATTTTTCAGGAGTTGGCCGGACTTAAAAAAGATGTGCACTTCTTTTGCGAAATCCGCGCGGATACACACCGAGAGAGGCTCGAAGGGATGAAGCGTGCCGGCGTCGCCGAGCTTCAGATCGGTATCGAAGCTCTCAGCACCCGCCTGCTCTCGAAGCTTAACAAAGGCATCACGGCGATCGAAAATCTGGCGGTGATGAAAAACTGCGAGGAATTGGGTTTGGTCAACACCTCCAATCTGATCCTTCATTTTCCAGGCAGTGATCAGGAGGATGTAGAAGAAACGCTCCGCAATCTGGAATTTGCTCAGCCCTATTACCCCCTTCAGTGCGTCCGGTTTTGGCTGGGTCTCGGAAGTCCGGTCTGGTCTACCCCCATGAATTTTGGCTTACGGTCGATCAATAACCATCCGAACTGGGCGACGCTTTTTCCTCCGGAGGTCTTCGCAATGGTGTGGTTTCCGATTCAGTGTTATCGGGGTGAGCGGGTGTGGCAGCGGAAACTCTGGCGGCCGGTGCAGGCAAAAGTCAAAGACTGGAAAAGGGCTTATAAGGAGCTCCATCAAGGCTCATTTTATAAACCGATCCTCGGCTACTACGACGGAGGAGAATTTCTCGTCATCCGCCAGAGACGATTTCGCGCCGACACCCTGACGCACCGATTGACTGGTTCGTCGCGCAAGATTTATCTCTTTTGCAGACAGCACCGTTCATTGGCAGAGATACAGGCCTGTTTTCCGAAAATCACAGCCGATCAGCTGCGCGGCTTTCTCCACATGATGGTGGGAAAGAAGCTCATGTTCGAGGAACATCGACGGTATTTAAGTCTGGCGGTCTCCGCCGCGACAAGGCGATGAAGAGAGGGATTCGAGATGAACCGTTAGATTCGTTTCTGAAGCGTATTACTCCGGCTCCATCGTGGACTGAAGCGGAAAACCGTTCTCACGCGCCGTGGCGGTGACGATGTTGACCTTGGTTTCCGCAATTTCAAACGGGTAGACCCCGCAGACGCCGACACCGTTCTTATGAACGGCCCACATGAGTTGGGTGGCTTCGTCCAAGGATTTGCTGAAGACCGACACAAGGATTTTAACAACGAAGTCCTTGGTGGTGAAGTCGTCGTTGTGCAGGAGCACCTTGAACATCGGCGGCTCGGTCACCTCTTCTTCGATGTTCGTAACGACATCTTCTTTTAAACCCGGTAGGTTTTCACTCATCTTTGCCCTTTCGTAGCATCATGCTTGTTGAAATCTAACAATTGGGCTGCAGAAATCAAGACCGGAAAAAACAGCCATCAAGGACAAATTCAAATCCATCCTATCAGGCTGGTCTGCCATACGCCATCAGGTCCTTTGTGACCCTTTCGACCACGACCCTGAACGGCACCGAGCCTCTGCCTGGATCCTTTGATTTTTCGATCAGAACGGGAATATAGTTGGCCGAAGTACCCACGAGGTACCCCTCCGGCAGGTGCTTGCGGTCCTCGATGATGATCTCAAGCGGTTTGCCGATAAATTTTCTGTAAAAATCTGATTTCTTTTGTTTTCCTATCATTCGCATGACCCGGCAGCGCTCTTTGACCTCCATTGTGGGAACCTTTTGCGGAAAGTGGTAGGCCGGCGTACCCTTGCGTGGCGAAAAAGGAAATACATGCAAATAGGCCACCGGCAGATCTTCGAGCAGTCGACGAGTGCGCTCGAAGGACGCGTCGGTTTCACCGGGAAAGCCGATCAGAACATCAACTCCGATGGCAGCCTCGGGCATAGGACCTAGTATTTTTTCGACGAGTTTTTCGAAGAATCGGCCGGTATAGGGCCGATTCATTTTTTGCAGGATGCCGTCATCCCCGCTTTGGAGCGGAATATGAAAATGGGGGCAGATCCGGCCGGGTCCGTCCCCGGAATCCGCCACAAGGCGAAGCAGTGCATCGGAAAGTTCCCGGGGTTCGATCGAACTCAACCGCACCCGATCGATGGCACCGGCCTTGCGTATTTGGCCGAGCAGCGTCAAAAGATCCGTCGGCGGGGTGAGGTCATTTCCGTAGCAACCGAGATGAATACCGGTCAGAACCACTTCGTGGTAACCGTTCCGATTGAGACGCCGGATGCCGTCGATCGCCTTGTCGGGTGTCAGACTCCGGCTCGGTCCCCTGGCATATGGAACGATGCAGTAGGTGCAAAATGCCTCACAACCGTCCTGAACCTTTAAAAAAGGTCGGGATCGGATTCCTCTAACCGGCCCGTTGAGCGGGCCCCTCTCTTGGATGGTATTGCCAACCTTACGGCGGTTGGATGGGGGGTGGTGCCGGTCGAGAACCAGGTCCAGTAGATGCGGTTTGTCGTCGATTCCCAGAATCGCATCCACGCCGTCGATGCTGGTGATCTCTGCCGGTGCTGTCTGAGCATAGCAACCGGTGACCACCACGCGTGCTCCGGGATTGTTGCGCACAGCCTGGCGAATGGCCTGTCTGGACTGCATGGCCGCCCGGCCGGTGACGGTGCAGGTGTTGACAATGAACAGATCGGCCTTCTCTTCGGGGCCGGCCGGGGCCAGATCGGCCTGCTCGAGCTGTTCGGCCAACGCTTCGGACTCGTACTGGTTGACCTTGCAACCCAGGGTTATAATCTTAAACCTTAGCATTATGAAAGAGGTATAGTATATTGAAAATATTATTTTTATAAATTTATTTCAAAGGATCAAGGGTCCAAGGTATCAGGGTGTGTGGTGCAAGGTTTAGAATATAAGGTTCAATATCTTCTTTTTCCTCAAGCCCTCAGCCGGATACCTTTAACCTTAAACCTGATACCCTGCACCCTGAACCTTCTTCCCTTAGCCTTGTGCCTTTCACCGTTTGCCTTGAGCCGTTTTTACGTGTCCCCACAAATCCACCCGCCGCCGATCACTTCCTCGCCGATGTAAAACACCGCACCCTGGCCGGGGGTAATGGCGGACTGGGGCGCGTCGAAGCCGACAATGGCCTGCTGCTTCGGCTGCGGGGTCAGTGTGGACGGGACGGCAGTATGTCGATACCGCACGCGCGTGTGAACCCGGATCGGCTCGGAGGGTTCCGTCTGAATCCAGTTGATTCCCTGCACCCGGCATGCCGACGACAGCGTGTCTCGTTTGCTCCCCACCACCAGGCGATTTTTTTGGGTGTCAAGGCGCAGCACGTAGTAGGGTTCGGCAGCCGGGCAGTTGATGCCCCGTCTCTGACCGATGGTATACCCATGGAGCCCGGTGTGCCGGCCCAGGACGCGGCCTTCGCGGTCGACAATTTCTCCGGGAGACGGGGCCACTTCGAGCTGGTCGGCTAAAAATGCAGTGTAGCGGTGGCTGCTGATAAAGCAAGCGTCCTGGCTCTCCTTGTGGCTAATCGGGTGCAGACCCTCTAATGCGGCCAACTCCTTCACATCCGATTTTTTCATCTCCCCCAGCGGAAAACAGGCCCGCGTCAGCTGGTGCCGGGTCAAAAAGGCCAGAAAATAGGACTGGTCTTTGCGTCGGTCGACGCCCATGAATAGATGCGGGTGTTGGCGGGCGTCCAGCACGATGCGCGCGTAGTGGCCGGTTGCCAGGCGGTCGGCCCCTAAACGGCGGGCGTGTTCAAACAGAATTCCAAATTTAAGGACAGGATTGCACACCAGACACGGGTTGGGGGTTTGGCCAACCAAATACGTCCGCAAAAAGTACTCGACCACCCTGGTTCGAAAGGCCTCGGTCAGGTCGACGACGTGCAGGGGGATCCCAAGCTGGTCGGTAACGGCGGCAACATCCCGATTTTCCGGTTCATAGCCGGTTAAGAAATGGATGCCGAAAACAGGATAGCCTTGCGTTTTCAACAGGGCAGCCGCCATCAGGGAATCCACTCCTCCGCTGACGGCGACGGCTATCAGCGGCTTCATTCGAAAAAGGTCTGATTGATGGAGTGAATCTCCATGGCCCGGGTCGGGCAGGCCGGGACGCAGAGTTCACAGACGCTGCATTTTTTCTGATTGAACCGCACCGTCATCTTTGGCCTTTGGATGGAAAGCGCCCCGGTGGGACAGACGGCGGTGCAGGCTCCGCAGTGGGTGCACTTGTTCCGGTCGCGTTTAACCTCTTGAGAGGCGTAGTCGACCTGGATTCCCTGATCTTTGAGGAAGCGAACGCCTTCTTTGAACTTTTTTTTGTCGCCCGACAACTCGAGCACCATGACGCCTTCCTTGCGGGGCAGTACCGCGGCATTCAGGATGTTGAATGTCAGGTTGTAGTCTCTGGTGAGGTAGCAGACGATCGGCTTCTGAGCGGCCACCGCCGGAAAGCGCAAGATGAGAATCCTGGAATACACATTAACCTCCGGTAACCTCTTTATTTTTTTAGGTTGAAAGGATACAATAGAAACAAACAGAAGCGGTGTCAACAGCTGCTGAAAACCGCAGGCATTGCTTCAGTCCAGCATCCGGGAACCCGGGAACCATCGATGAACCTGTTTGCTTACCGCACCACCGGCCTTCTGATCAAGACGATCACCGAGCTATCAAAGGCGAAAGTCAAACTCTACGGCATCGAAAACATACCCAGCGGATCGGTCATTTTCGTCCTCAATCACTTTACCCGCATGGAAACCTTTTTGATGCCCTACGTGATTTTCAAACTCACCCAGGTGCCGGTCTGGTCCCTGGCAAGCTATGAATTCTTCAAGGGCGCCTTCGGAGCCTATTTGGACAAAGTCGGGGCGGTGTCGACCCGCAATCCGGAACGCGATCTTCTGATCGTCAAGACCCTTCTCAACGGTGAGGCCAACTGGATCATTTTTCCGGAAGGCCGCATGGTCAAAAACAAAAAGATCATCGAAAAAGGGCGGTTCATGATCTCTTACGCCGGTGGGAAACGCCCGCCCCACACCGGGGCGGCTTTGCTGGCCCTGCGCGCCGAATTCTACCGCCAGCGGATTAAACGACTGTTGGAAAAAGACACCGAAGAGGCACAGCGCCTGCTGGACCAATTCAAGATCGAGGACGCCGGGCCGCTCACAAACCGGACCACCTGGATCGTACCGGTCTGCCTGAGCTACTTTCCGATCCGGGCACGCGAGAACACCCTCAGCACCTTGGCCACGCACCTGGTGGACGGCATTTCGGACCGCTTGGTGGAAGAGATCATGACCGAAGGGACGATGCTCCTATCCGGGGTCGATCTCGACATCCGCTTCGGAGAGCCGATTAAGATTGATGAATGCCTGTCGTGCAGGTCGATCGAGCGCGGCATCGGTTCAAGGCATCGGCTGCAGTTCGACGACCCCTTGCCGCATCAACGCCTGATACACAAAGAGGCACTGAAGATTATGCAGCGGTATATGGCCGCCATTTACAGCATGACATCCGTCAATCACGACCACCTTTTCGCTTCGCTGCTCAGATTTTCCCCTCACAAGAAGTTCGAGGAGCACGCGCTGCGGCGTAAACTGTTTTTGCTGACGGGCGCCGTTCGGGAGGTCAAGAACCTCTATCTGCATCAGAACCTCCAGGACGATCAGGTTCACCTGCTGACCGACGACCGCTACGGCCGGGTGAGCGACTTTTTGTCGGTTGCCATCGAAAAAGGGATTCTGAAGCGCGAGGGCCGCTACCTGATCAAGGACCGCTCCAAATTTTCCTCACCCTACGATTTTCATCGGGCGCGCATCGACAATCCGGTCGAAGTGATGGCCAACGCCGTCGAACCGTTGAGGGCATTGCAGCGCATCGTGCGTCGGACCGCCTGGCTGCCTGACTTCTGGGTCCGGCACAAAGTGGCAGCCACGCTTCAACGTCGCGCATACAGTGAGTTCGACAGGGATTACCGGCAGTTCTTCGTCGAAGGGGAATCAAAGAAAAAAGAGATCGGAAGTCCGTTTCTGATCCGCGGCGGCTTCCGCCGGATGGGAGTGGTCCTCGTCCATGGATACATGGCGGCCCCCCTGGAAATGAAAGAACTGGCGGAATACCTCGCACGCAAGGGCTTGTGGGTCTACGTCCCCCGCGTCAAGGGTCACGGCACGTCTCCCGATGACTTGGCCCAGACGCGCTATCCGGCCTGGGTGGAAACGGTCGATTGCGCGTATGCTCTAATGCGCAGCCTGTGCCGGCGGGTGGTCGTCGGCGGTTTTTCCAACGGCGGCGGGCTGACCCTCGACCTGGCTTCACGGACTTCTGATATGGCCGGCGTGTTTGCCGTTTCACCGCCGCTGCGGCTGCAGGATTTTTCGACGCGCCTGGTACCGGCCGTGGACGTCTGGAACCGCTTGATGAAAAAATTCCGCCTGGGCGATGCCCAGATGGAATTTGTGGAGAATCACCCGGAGAATCCCCACATCAACTACCTGCGTAACCCAATTGCCGGCGTGCGGGAACTGGAACGCTTTATGGGCGCCCTGGAACCCAAGCTGGGCGCAATCAAGGTGCCTGCTCTGGTTATCCAGGGCCAGGGAGATCCGGTGGTCAATCCGAAGGGGTCGGTCAGGGTCTTCCAGCGTCTGGGGTCGGAGGACAAGACTTATGTGCTTTTCAGTTTCAACCGCCACGGTATTGTGCGCGGTGAGGGTGCCGAACGGGTTCACCGCACTGTTTGGGAATTCATCGAACGATTGAATTGAGGGAATCGGGAAAAAATAATTCTTGACATGACACGTTGTGGTATTATTATACTTTCAAGCAGCGCCAGCTGCTGAAGAGGTAAGGAAATGTTATAACAACCTTAACCCCTTTTCTCTTTCCTCTGTTCGAGGGGAGGCATCTTCCCCAATGCCTCCCCTTTCTTTTTGTGCGAAGGATGTCTATATCGCCTACTTATGGAGGCACCATGACCTCACTCGTCCGACTCGAGATTTTTTCCGATTTCATTTGACCCTGGTGCTACTTCATTACCGGGCGTATTGAAAAAATTCAAGCAACCTATGCCGTCGAGGTGGAATGGATCGCCTTTCCACTCCATCCGGATACCCCTGACGAAGGCCTCAGCCTGGCGGAGCTTTTTGCCGGTCGTTCGTTTGATGTACCGGAAATGATGAGGCATTTGCGACAGACAGCCGCCGAACTGGAACTTCCCTTCGGCGACCGCACCATGACCTACAACAGCCGCCTGGCGCAGGAATTGGCCAAGTGGGCCGACGATAAAGGCCGAGAGAATGATTTTCACCGGGCGGTGTTTCGCGCCTATTTTTTCGACGGTCTGAACATCGGCAATCCGGCCGTGTTGGTGAACCTGGCGGATGCTGCGGGTCTGTCGGGCGAAGAGGCCCGTCGGGTCATTGAATCGAGAACTTACCGCCGGGCTGTGGATCGGGACTGGGACCGTGCCGTACGCTTAGGGGTGACCGCCGTACCGACCTTCATGATGCGCGGTAAATCACTGGTCGGCGCCCAGCCGACGGCACTACTCGAAAGATTCTTGGAAGAAAACGGCGCCTTGCGCCTAAAGTAAAGGGTTCATTGAGTTTGTTGGGCTTGTTGAGTTCATTGGGTTTATTGAGTAAATGTTTTTTTTGAGTCGGGGAATACGGGCTTTGTCTTTTTTTATATTTCGGGGTAACGGGCAAACGGACTTAACCGGCTCAACCGGTCAGCCTCGCGACACGAACTGTTTTTTTTAAGCTTGTCCCTTGAAACTTATAGTTCTACTTTACCTTTTTTATGCCTTGAGCCTGAGAAATGCGCCTTCAGCCGTTTGTCGACAGGCGGGAACCTTAAACCTTCATCCTTAAACCTTTATCCTGATTCCCCATGAACGCTTTCGGCGCTATCATCCTGTTTGCTTTCCTGCTGGACCTGATTCTTAACGCCGTCGCCGACTATTTGAATTTGAAGATGCTGCAGCCGGATCTGCCGCAGGAGTTTCGGGGTCACTACGATGAGGCGCGCTACCGTCGCTCCCAGGCTTACCTGAAGGTCAACACCCGTTTCGGCTGGATCGTTTCCTCCTTGAATCTTTTGCTGCTGCTTGTTTTCTGGTTCGGCGGTGGGTTTCCACTGCTGGATAGATGGGTGCGGTTATGGCATCTCGGGCCGGTGCCCTCGGGCATGGCCTTCATCGGCATTCTTTCTCTGCTGGCCGGCGTCGTTTCTTTGCCCTTCAGCATCTATGCCACCTTCGTTATCGAGGAACAGTTTGGGTTCAACCAAACCACCTGGTCCACCTTTGTCAAGGACAAACTCAAGGGACTGGCGCTGG
The DNA here is from genome assembly GCA_049687935.1 of Desulfobacterales bacterium. Taxonomy (GTDB): domain Bacteria; phylum Desulfobacterota; class Desulfobacteria; order Desulfobacterales; family SG8-13; genus JARFQH01. The sequence goes on from JBAVJU010000077.1 coordinate 9,507, forward strand.
CGCTTTTGTTCGGGGCACCGCTTATGGCCGGTGTGCTCGCTTTTTTCGAATATGCCGGATCCGGCGCCTGGTTCTACTGCTGGATGGCTGTCACGCTTTACCTGCTGGTGGTGCAGTTTGTGGCACCGACATGGATCATGCCGCTCTTCAACCGGTTCAGCCCTTTGGAGAGCGGGCCGCTGAAGCAGGCGATTTTTTCTTACGCCCGTTCGATTGATTTCCCACTCGACAATATTTACGTCATGGACGGATCGCGGCGTTCCAGCAAATCGAACGCTTTTTTTACCGGGTTCGGTCGACACAAGCGCATCGTTCTTTTCGATACCCTGATCGAAAGGCATAGCGTTGAGGAGCTGGTGGCCGTGCTGGCGCACGAAATGGGTCACTACAAGAAAAAGCACATCCTGAAATCGCTTCTGCTGGGCGTTGCGCAATCCGGGCTGATGTTTTTTCTGCTGTCGTTTTTCATCTCCGAGCCCGCTCTCTTCGAAGCCTTTTACATGCAGCAACCATCGGTGTACGCGGGGCTTGTTTTTTTCGCCCTGCTCTATGCGCCCCTCGACTTTCTAACGGGAATATTCATGCAGCTGTTTTCTCGCAAGAACGAGTTCGAAGCCGACCGTTTCGCGGCCGACACCACCTCGGAACCGACCGCAATGGCAACGGCCCTGAGAAAGCTGGCCGTTCACAACCTGACCAATCTGACGCCGCATCCGTTTTACGTTTTTCTGAACTATTCCCATCCGCCTGTCCTGCAGCGGCTGCGGGCCATCACGAACCGGGTTGCGCAGAGGGCGGCGCCTGTGCTGGAGTCATGATCACCGGGTTGGATTCCGTTCTGATCATCGCCGACATCGAGGGCAGCTCCGGCTGCTGGAGCTACCGGGCCTCGGCCTTTAAAACCAACGAGTGGGTCGAGGCCTGTGTGGAGATGACGCGCGATGTCGCTGCGGTGGTACACGCCCTTTTTGAAAACGGGGTGCACCGGGTCATCGTGAAGGATTTTCACCGCACTGGGTTTAACCTCTTGCCCGAGATGATCGATTCCCGGGCGCGGGTCGTTCAGGGCTACAAGGTCGGTCCGGTGCCGGGAATAGGTGATCCGGGATCAGTCGGGGCGGTGCTCTTTTTAGGGATGCACGCGGCTTCGGGTTCCAACGGATTCATGGCCCACACGCTGACATCGCGAATTCGGCACCTGGAGGTGAACGGAGAGCTTTTGCCGGAAGTGTCCCTTTTCGCGGGATCCGTGGCGCCCTACGGAGTGCGGCCGATTTTTTTTTCCGGTTGTCCGGTCGCTTGCGACCAGGCACGGGCCACTATTCCGGGTATTCACACGTATTCGATCGACAAGTCGGTCGGTCGGCAAGAGTTTGCGGCCGGGCCCTGGCGTCAGGAGCTGGCCCGAGCAGCAGTTTCAGCGCTTCGCAATGCACAAACCTTCCCGTTTGATCCCCCGGGACCTTTTCACACAAAGGTCACTCTGAGGGAGGGGGCGCCCGCGGCCCAAAAAATGGCCGCCCGCTGGGGGTTTCACCGGCAGGGAGCCGATATCATTCTGCACAACACCCGCCTTGGCGATCTTTATTTAGACTTGATCCGCATCTGCTACCTGACCCCGATGGCCGAACGGGCGTTGCCGCTGGCTGTGGCGGCGTCCAATCTGAGAGGGCGCGCCGGCCTGGCGTGGCTGCGTCACCAAATAAATAAACGAGTCAAGTATGAATAAATTCGCACCGCGAATTTATTCAAAGAGCAAACCTTGGGTGTGGCGGGTATGCGTTCGAAGTGAAGATGTGTGGTAATCCGTCGGAGGCGGCGGCTGGCGGCAATCCTCCATTTGGAAAATGTCGCAGTCAACCAGAAATGCGTCTTCCGCAGTTTGCGAAACAGTCTCGGGCCGGTGAAAGACCAATTCGACTTCCTGAGCGGTCATCACCGGAAATCCGTAGGGACGGTTGCGATGCTTTATGATGCGGCCCGCAGCGGTTCTCTGCTGCACGAACTCCAGGTGGTTTGCCAGGCGGTCGGTAAGGCGCCGATGAGCGATCGACGTCACTGCCGATAGGCTCCCGGCGACGGTTTCCCGAAAATCCGTCTCCAGTTCAATGCCGATGCTGTTTCGTCCGGTCGCCATGGCAGCAAACAGCGTTGTGCCGATGCCTAAAAACGGATCGAGAACGAGGTCTCCCTTTACCGAAAACATGTTGATCAGGCGATAGGGGAGTTCGAGGGGAAAGGCCGCACTCCGCTTTCGAACGCCGTTGTCTGCCAGTCGCTGGGTCGCGCCGATCAGACCCATCCAGACATCTGAAAACCAGGTGTTGCGCTCTTCCCAGAAAAAAGCGCTTTCGCGGCGGCGCTGTTTGTCTTCGGCCGTTGAAAATTCCCGCTTGGCGCCTTTACGCAGGACGAGGATGTGTTCGTGTTCAAGGGTCACGTAGGCACCGGGCGGAAGCATACCCGAACCCATGAACTTGTTGGGGGCGTTGGTCGGTTTACGCCACAGAATCAGCGGCAAAGGCTGAAAGCCGATGGTGAGCATGCGTGACAGAATCCGGGCGTGGTTGGGATAGAGCATGAAATCATCGCCGATTTTGCGCACGGCATCGCCGATGTTAATGCAGGCGATGCCGCCGGGTTTCAACACCCGGTACACTTCCGCCCAGACCGGGTCCAGCGCTGCATGCATTCGTTCGAATGCCACCAGGCCATGATTTTGCATTAAAGCCTTGGCCACGGCCGGATCGAGACGGGCGAACAATTCGTCCCACATCTGAATCATGGGGTAGGGTGGGGAGGTGACGACAAGATCGACGCTGTCGCCGCCGATGGCCTTCATCTTTCTGGCATCGCCGAAATGAAGTTGATGGTGGGTCTGCATGGCCTTCTCCATTTGAAATGAGGTCGGGCCTTCATACTGGTTTCATGCCTGAACGTCAAACCCATTTAGACAGACATTTTCTGTTCAACGGAAAACAATGGACAATTGACGCGGATTAAAAAAGTTTTGGACAACACAAACGAAATTAAGGTAACATATTAGGTCATATTGACCCAACGCATTCAACTGACTCAACGCATTCAACTGACTCAACGGTTAAAACGGGCGCAACCGTCTCAACGGGCCAAACGGTCTCAACGGGCTAAACCGGCTAAACTGAACCTCCATGAACGCAGTCAACCTCATTGAACCTCACGGCGGTGAGCTCGTCAACCTTCTGGTTGATGCGGAGCGAGCCGCACTCCTGAAAAACATTGCCCTCAATCTACAAGACATTACGCTCAACGAGCGGCAGTTGTGCGACTTCGAACTGCTCGCCTCGGGCGTTTTTTCGCCGCTCAAAGGGTTCATGAAAAAGCCGGAATACGAGTCGGTCCTGGACCGGATGCGGCTTCAAGACAATACCCTGTGGCCCCTTCCGATCTGCCTGGATGTTTCGGAAACAAAAGCCCGGACGCTCGAAGCAGGCCAGTCGGTTGCAATCCGCGATCCGGAAGGCTTTCTGCTGGGTGTGCTCAACGTCGAAGACATCTGGCCGATTCACAAGGAGAAAGAGGCCCAGTTGGTGTTTGGCACGACCAGTACGACTCACCCGGGGGTGGACTATCTTATCAACAAAACCGGTGATTATTACATCGGTGGCGGTTTCGAGGTCACCAGCCTGCCGCTGCACTTCGACTTCCGGCCGCTGCGCTTAACCCCTGCAGAAATCCGCCAGGCCTTTGCAAAGATGGGGTGGCAACGCGTCATTGGATTTCAGACCCGGCATCCGATCCACCGGCCGCAGTTCGAAATGACCATCAAGGCCATGCGCCAAATTCGGGCCAACCTGCTGGTCTTGCCGATCGTCGGTATGTCCAAACCCGGCGATTTCGACCACTTCACCCGCATGCGCTGCTACCGGGCTGTCAGCCGCCACTACCCGCCGGATTCTCTGCTGCTCAACCTGTTGCCCCTGTCTTCACACCTGGCCGGTCCCAGGGAGGCCTTGTTGCACGTGATCATCGCCAAGAATCTCGGGTGTACGGATTTCATTATCGGACACGACCACGCCGGCCCCGGAGTCGACAGCAACGGACAATGGTTTTATCAGAACGGGTCCGCGCGTCGGCTGGCACAGGAGCACGCTGCCGAGATCGGCGTCGACATCATGCCCTTCGAGCAAATGGTCTATCTCCCTTTCGAGGACGAGTTCCGGCCGGCGGACAAGGTGCCCGAGGGGATTCAGTCCATATCCCTCTCCGGTTCCGACATCCGCAAACGGCTGCAGCGCGGCCGTAACGTCCCGGAGTGGATGACGTTCCCGGAAGTCCTGGAGGAGCTCCACAAAGCCTACCCGCC